>NZ_JBHSRM010000016.1:0-6341 GCF_042658975.1 Sporosarcina thermotolerans
CTCATAGCATAATTTAAGTTAAAGGGTGGTGTGCAAATCACATCACCCCAACATTTGATTTAGAACCAAATTTATCTGGGTTTGTTCCTCTTCGTTCATCCTTGTTTAGTGAATCAATCTTCATCATATCTTCTGGTGCCAATTCGAAATCCTTAACTTCAATATTGGATTTTATACGTTCTGGCGTCACCGATTTAGGAATGACGATTAACCCGTGTTGTAAATGCCATTTTATAATTACCTGCGCCGGGGATTTCCCGTATTTCAATCCTATTTCGGTTAATAATGGGCTGTCCAGAAGCGCGCCCCTTGCCAATGGCGACCATGAGGTGACCGCAATTTCATGCTCACGACAGAAGTTCCGTAAAGTCTCTTGTGAAAGGTTTGGATGCAATTCAATTTGATTTACCATCGGCTTCACATTCGCCACATTGAAAATCTTCTCCAAATGATGAATATGGTGATTGGAAACGCCTGTCGAACGAATAAGCTTTTCATCATAAAGTCGCTCGATTGCTCGATACGTATCGACATATTTATTAGCAACCGGCCAATGTGTTAAATACAAATCCAAATAATCCATCCCAAGTCGTTCAAGTGAAGCCTCGAAAGCCCTTAACGTTTCGTCATAGCCTTGATCATCATTCCAAACTTTTGAAGTGATGAACAATTCCTCTCGTGGAATACCCGATTGTCGGACGGCTTCGCCAGTTTCCCTTTCGTTGTTATAGATAGCAGCTGTGTCAATGGCTCTATAGCCGTTTTGCAATGCATAAGTAATCGCTTCAAACGTTTCCTCAGGATTAGTCATCTTATATACGCCTAAACCAAGCTGAGGCATTTCAACGCCATTCACAAGTGTGATTTTGTCATCGAAGTTTTTCATTATCCTTCCCCCTCGAGTATATTTACTACCATTGTATCGCTAAATGAGCTTTTACCGAAGTACGGTGCTCTTTGTTAATGAAACTGACACAATTTTTAATGTCAGTCATTACAATCACATTTGTTTTAGGGTATACTGTATGAAGGACTAATGATTTTACAGGAGGTACATCTGATGAAACTAATCCTTATCATGGGCGTATGCTTTGCATTCCTATCTGCTATCCTAACAGGTGGCTATGAAGACAAGCCTGGTAAAGTAAAAAAATAAGAATTTGAAAACGGGACATGCCATAAATGGCTGTCCCGTTTTTTATTAGCTTAGTTCCAAAAAAGATTGTTGCCTTAATGCTTCATATATAAGAATTGCAGCCGTGTTAGATAAATTCAGGGAGCGGATATTCTCATTCATCGGAATCCGTAAGCAAGTCTCCTTGTTATTCTCAATCACTTCATCCGGTAATCCAGTCGTCTCTTTTCCAAAAACGAAAAATATGTCTTTCGTTTGATCCGAAAAGTCGAAGTTTGAATACGTCTTTTCGCCGAACTTTGTGATGAAATAGAATGTAGCCTCAGGAAATGCATCAAAGAATTCCTGTATGCCTTCATGATAAGTAATATCGACGTATTGCCAATAATCTAAGCCCGCACGTTTTAACATTTTATCATCCGTCGAAAATCCGAGGGGCTTGATCAAATGAAGCTTCGTTCCTGTCCCGGCACATGTACGTGCAATATTTCCAGTATTCGCTGGTATTAATGGTTCGAATAACGCGACATGTATCGCCATTTCAGCACTTCCCTTCCCTTATATAGTTTCCAATACTTTTTCCATTTCCATCCGGACGTCCGGATCTTGCTCGGTCATTAACGCATTTTCAATAGCCGACAACCCTTCGCTTGAACCAATTTCGCCAAGCGCCCAGGCAGCTGTGCCTCGAATTAGCGGCCGTGGATCCTTCACTATCAGTTCGGACAATGCCGGAACAGATGCCTCATCTTTAAAATGGGCAAGAGCAATGATTGCATTCCGCTGAATTGGGTTCTTCCCTCTCCATGAGCCAGACACATGGCCATAAGTCTCCTTAAATTCCCGATTGGACAAATTTAACATAGGAACCAATAGAGGTTTCGCCAATTCCGGTTCAGGCTGGAAAGCAGATTGGTGCAAATTATACATTCCTTTATTTTTAGGACAGACGGTCTGACACGTATCACAACCGTATATCCGGTTACCAATTTTTGCCCTGAACTCCTCTGGTATCGGCTTTTTTGTCTGTGTTAAAAACGCGATGCATCGTTGAGCGTTTAACTGTCCACCTTGGATCAAGGCACCGGTTGGGCACGCGTCTAAACAAAGCGTGCAATCACCACATTGATCCTCCATAGGGACATCCGGTTCAAACGGTATATTCGTGATCATTTCACCTAAATAGACATACGACCCAAATTCAGGGGTAATAACTGCACAGTTTTTGGCAGACCAACCGATACCAGCACGCTGTGCAACAGCACGATCTGAAAGTTCACCTGTATCCACCATTGAGCGCATTTTGGCATCGGGCACCCGCTCAGATATATATTGTTCCAATAGCTGCAGCTTCTCACGAAGAACATGATGATAATCAATTCCCCAAGAGGCCCTGCAAAAAATCCCGCGTCGTTCTCCCTTTTTACCTTTAGGTGAGTTTTGCATTTTTGAAGGGTATGCAATGGCTATGGCCAGAATGCTTTCAGCACGATCAAGCAATAAAGCGGGTTCAGTACGTTTTTCAATATCGCTTTCCTCAAAACCAGATTGATAACCTAACTCCTGTTGGCGCCTTAAGCGATTTTTCAATTCAAGAAAAGGCGCTGCGGTCGTAAAGCCAATTTTATCAATGCCGATAGAAGCTGCATATTCTTTTATCGAGTTCTGCAATTGGACGACATTCACAACATTACGCCTCCTATATGATAAGATTGATGAAAAGTAATCGAGGGTGATAACTATGAAGATTAAATTAGACAATGAACTTTTTAAAATTGTTCCCGAGTTGAAATTGGGCATTAACCATTATACCAAAATTACAGTGTCAGAATCCCCTCAAATGCTAAAAGGGAGATTACAATTATTTCAAGAACAGCTTTTCTTTGAATTAGAGAAAAAGCCTCTCACTGATTTCCCGAACATAAAAGCTTGGCGAGCGATATGGAAAGCTTTTGGCGCAGACCCAAATCGATATCGTCCTTCTGCAGAGGCACTTTTTCGAAGGATACAAAAACAAAATTATTTGCATTCCTACCATAGCGCTGTAGATTTGAATACATTCTTTTCTTTGCAATATGAAATTCCTTCAGGCATCTATGATTTAGATAAGATTGTTGGAAATGTCCATTTGTCAGTAGGTGGCGAAAAGGACGGATATGACGGCTTAAACGGCCGTTTCAACTCCCTAACAAACATTCTATTACTTAGAGATGATTACAGCCCCTTCGGCAGCCCAACTGTTGACTCTGTACGAACAGCAGTTACCGAAGAGACGACATCAGCATTGCATGTTCTTTTTATGAACCCTTCCATGTCTGAAGAGGAGGCGTTGAAACTTGTTTCAGCATGCGGAAGTATGTTTACAAGCATCAGTGGCGGAGATTCATCCTCATTTGTTTTATCCGCCGAACGACCATCTATCGTATTGGATTGAAAGGAATTGGTGTAGTTCTTTCTTTCCATTAAAAATGCTCCTTTCCGCGAAAGCGGAAGGAGCATTTTTAAAATTTCACGAGGAATTAAGTAAACATCCATGGCATGGATACCCAAGGCCGGACTTGAACCGGCACGCCTTGCGGCATCGCATTTTGAGTGCGACGTGTCTGCCATTCCACCACTTAGGCATAACAAATGATTTTGAAAAGCAAAAAGATACAACATAGGTTGTATCTTTTTGACTTGGATACCCGAGGCCGGACTTGAACCGGCACGCCTCGCGGCATCGCATTTTGAGTGCGACGTGTCTGCCATTCCACCACTCGGGCATAATACGTATTCAACTTACAGCATACATAAAGTATGGAGGCGGCAACCGGAATCGAACCGGTGGTAAGGGTGTTGCAGACCCGTGCCTTACCGCTTGGCTATGCCGCCGTAAGTAAGTTTTGGAGCGGAAGACGGGATTCGAACCCGCGACCCCGACCTTGGCAAGGTCGTATTCTACCACTGAACTACTTCCGCGAAACTGGGGTAGCTGGATTCGAACCAACGAATGACGGAGTCAAAGTCCGTTGCCTTACCGCTTGGCTATACCCCAAAAGTAAATGGGGCGACTGAGGGGAATCGAACCCCCGAATGTCGGAACCACAATCCGATGCGTTAACCACTTCGCCACAATCGCCATAATAACTACTTAGATCATCCAAGAAGAATGCAAAGAATGGGGCGGACGAGGGGAATCGAACCCCCGAGTGTCGGAACCACAATCCGATGCGTTAACCACTTCGCCACGACCGCCATAATATTAATTTGAAACAGAAATGGCAGGGGCAGTAGGAATCGAACCCACACCAAAGGTTTTGGAGACCTCTATTCTACCGTTAAACTATGCCCCTATGTAAATGGTGGTGGGGGACGGATTCGAACCGCCGAACCCGGAGGGAGCGGATTTACAGTCCGCCGCGTTTAGCCACTTCGCTACCCCACCAAGGGAAAAATGGTGCCGGCGATAGGAGTCGAACCCACGACCTACTGATTACAAGTCAGTTGCTCTACCAACTGAGCTACACCGGCAACATAATTAAATTAAAATGGTGGCTCAGGACGGAATCGAACCGCCGACACAAGGATTTTCAGTCCTTTGCTCTACCGACTGAGCTACTGAGCCACATAAATGGCGGTCCCGACCGGGATCGAACCGGCGATCTCCTGCGTGACAGGCAGGCATGTTAACCGCTACACCACGGGACCTTTGGTTGCGGGGGCAGGATTTGAACCTGCGACCTTCGGGTTATGAGCCCGACGAGCTGCCACTGCTCCACCCCGCGATAATGTTAGTTGTAAGACTTTTATATCCTACGCTTACTGTCTTGCTTTAGGACTTAACTATAATTTCCTTTCAGGAAATTATACAAATCGCATTCTGCGTGATGCGACTTGCTCCACCCCGCGATAATGTTAGTTGTAAGACTTTTATATCCTACGCTTACTGTCTTGCTTTAGGACTTAACTATAATTTCCTTTCAGGAAATTATACAAATCGCATTCTGCGTGATGCGACTTGCTCCACCCCGCGATAATGTTAGTTGTAGGAAATTTAAATCCTACGCATGTTGTTTTGCTTTGAGACTTAGTTGTAATATCCTTTTAGGAAAGTACGTAAATTGGTTGCGGAGGCAGGATTTGAACCTGCGACCTTCGGGTTATGAGCCCGACGAGCTGCCACTGCTCCACCCCGCGATAGTGTTAGATATAGGAAATTTAAATCCTACGCATGTTGTTTTGCTTTGGGACTTAGTTGTAATTTCCTTTTAGGAAATTACACAAATCTCATTCTGCGTGATGAGATTTGCTCCACCCCGCGATAATAATAATTGAATCAATTTGTTCTAATTTCAGTTTAATAAATTATGGTGGAGGATGACGGGTTCGAACCGCCGACCCCCTGCTTGTAAGGCAGGTGCTCTCCCAGCTGAGCTAATCCTCCAGGTTAAAATTGCGATAAGCTTCGCATTACTGCGTCAGCTTCATTCGTTCAGTCAGTCACGTACTGTTGTACGCTCCTTCCCTCTCTCAATCGCTTCCTTGTCCTGCTTGCTTCTCCCAATTTTAACGAGAGCTGCAAACTAATTGAAAAGGCTGTTAGTAAAAATGGTGACCCCTACGGGATTCGAACCCGTGTTACCGCCGTGAAAGGGCGGTGTCTTAACCGCTTGACCAAGGGGCCATATTTAGAATTTAAAACTGGCGGAGAGCAAGGGATTTGAACCCTTGATACGCGGTTAGCGTATACACGATTTCCAATCGTGCTCCTTCGGCCACTCGGACAGCTCTCCAATTGGCTCCGCAGGTAGGACTCGAACCTACGACCGATCGGTTAACAGCCGATTGCTCTACCACTGAGCTACTGCGGAATAATACGATAACTATTGTTTTACAGTTTGTTATGTCGTTTTAGAAATAACAGCCCAGCGACGTCTTACTCTCACAGGGGGAAGCCCCCTACTACCATCAGCGCTGAAGAGCTTAACTTCCGTGTTCGGTATGGGAACGGGTGTGACCTCTTCGCCATCATCACTGGACTATTTTCACAGGACAAGATTTATTATACCATATCTGGTGAAAACTTCAAGCGTTTTTTCAAAATAAATTATTTTGTTCGCTCAAAACCGGATAAAAGAGACATTGTTGCTACTACAAGTTCAACCATACTTTATAACTTAAGGTTAAGTCCTCGATCGATTAGTATCCGTCAGCTGCACGTGTC
>NZ_JBHSRM010000017.1:0-137084 GCF_042658975.1 Sporosarcina thermotolerans
CATGTATTAGGCACGCCGCCAGCGTTCGTCCTGAGCCAGGATCAAACTCTCCATAATAGAAGAAATTGATATGCTCAATTCTTGCTGGCATCATTTAAGATGTCAATTTCGAATCCGAAGATTCGTTTTGTTCTTTTCACCGACGAGGTCGGCTCCAGAACTTTATTTGTTGACGTTTTGCTGTTCAGTTTTCAAGGTTCATTTAGTAGTTGTCCTGTTAAACAGGAACTTTACTAATATAACATCTATCGTCTTTTGAGTCAAGTGTTATTTTTAAAAATTAATTGGAGCGGGTGAAGGGAATCGAACCCTCATCATCAGCTTGGAAGGCTGAGGTTTTACCACTAAACTACACCCGCGTATTATATTATAGTATGGCGCGCCCGGCAGGAGTCGAACCCACAACCTTCTGATCCGTAGTCAGACGCTCTATCCAATTGAGCTACGGGCGCTCATTGTTTAAATAGAAGTTGGTGCGGTAAAGAGGACTTGAACCTCCACGGGGAAACCCCCACTAGGCCCTCAACCTAGCGCGTCTGCCATTCCGCCACTACCGCGTTTTCTGCGACATAGTTTATTATACAACTTATATTTAATATGTCAATAACTTTTTTTAAAAAGAAAAGTTAAAATGGTGAGCCATGCAGGATTCGAACCTGCGACCCTCTGATTAAAAGTCAGATGCTCTACCAACTGAGCTAATGGCTCGTGCTGTGATAAACGGAATTCTTTTGGTATTAAACCTTTTTGCTTCTCTTGTGTTACCAGGAATGCATTTGGCATTAAAACCTTTTTGCTCTCTTTTCGAAACCAGGAATGCTTTGGGCATTAAAATCTTTTGCTCCTAACACCTACGGTGTTACTCGCAAATCTTTTTAAACGCTTCTCGTTTAAAAAGATTGGCTGGGGTAGCTGGATTCGAACCAACGAATGACGGAGTCAAAGTCCGTTGCCTTACCGCTTGGCTATACCCCAATAATTTAATTAACTATCATGTCGTTCAACCAAGGTACTTATTTCGTTTACCCTTTTTACTATGAACATAAACATGGAAGTTATACATGAAATAATTGGTGACCCCTACGGGATTCGAACCCGTGTTACCGCCGTGAAAGGGCGGTGTCTTAACCGCTTGACCAAGGGGCCGTTTTTTAAAATTTGATAAGGACTTCGAAACTGTTTTGTCCGCGGCGCCTTATCGACTTTTCCTATTATAGACACCTATATCCAATTCGTCAACAGTTTTATCCAAGTTTTTTTAAAAAGAATATTAAACAACCTCGCCAAGCCATGATACTACAGGCTTGGCGAGGTTGTTAATAAGGGATACTTATAATGTTGCCATTGCATCTTCCACATCTATATTTCTTTACATCCATTCTTCTCAAGCGCTTATATTCCAGGCCGCATGATTTACATCTATATAGATGGATCTTTCTTGGTTTACGATTTTCTGTTGCCAACGGTTTGCAATATCTTGGTGAATCTGTTTTCCTTAACAACTCTTTGAAATCGGTGTCGCCGTGGCGATAGCCTTTCCCTTCTTGATGTAGATGGTAATGGCAAAGTTCATGTTTTATGATCCCTATCAATTCATCTGCGTCATATAATTCAAGGACAGTAGGGTTTATCTCAATAGAACCGTCCTGTAATTTATATCTTCCGCCGGTTGTTCGAAGCCTTGGGTTAAAGGAAGAGATGTGCCTAAATGGCTTGCCGAAAAACTCAATTGATAGTTGCTGGACAAGTTGCTGCAGTTCCTGTTGTTTCATTTATCCGTTCACCCCGGCAATTCATTTCCCTGCTGGCGGGATCATCGTCAAGGAGATTCTTCCTTTGTTTTTATCTACACTATCCACCCATACAGTCACAATATCACCTGAAGCGACTACGTCCAATGGATGTTTGACAAATCCTTTTTTTAGTTTTGAAATATGGACAAGTCCATCCTCATGTACACCGATATCAACAAACGCACCGAAGTCGACGACGTTACGGACAGTTCCTTGCATTTCAAGTCCTTCATATAAATCTTTCATGTCGAGGACATCCGCTTTCAATAACGGTTGCGGATATTCGTCACGAGGATCTCGATTCGGACGCTGTAATGTGTCAATGATATCACGCAATGTTACTTCACCAACACCTAATTTTCCGGCCAACTCCTTAACATCCAAACTCGCAAGGGCATCTACGGCCTCTTGTTTTCCAAACATGTTTTTATCTATACCCGCTTCGGCCATCACTTGTTCAGCTACTGAATAACTTTCCGGATGAAGTCCCGTCGAGTCGAAGCGATCCTTCGCTTCGGGTATGCGAAGGAAACCGATTGCCTGTTCATATGTCTTCGCACCAAGACGTGGTACCTTTTTAAGTTGAGTCCGTTTTTCAAAGTGGCCCACTTCTTCACGAGCTTTCACGATGTTTTCCGCAACAGTTTTGGAGAGTCCCGCCACGTATTGCAATAAGGAGGAAGAAGCGGTATTCACGTTCACGCCGACTCGGTTCACTGCTGTTTCGACGACAAATGATAAGGATTCCGAAAGCTTTTTCCTCGCTACATCATGTTGGTACTGTCCTACTCCAATCGACTCCGGGTCGATTTTAACAAGCTCAGACAACGGATCTTGCAACCTTCTGGCGATTGAAACAGCACTTCTTTGTTCCACCTGTAGATCAGGGAATTCCTCACGGGCTTGGGCTGATGCAGAATACACACTCGCCCCCGCTTCATTGACAATGACATATGAAACTAACCCTGCGTATTCCCTAATGCAGTCGGCTATGAACTTTTCGGTTTCCCTTGAGGCGGTGCCATTCCCAATTGCAATTATCGGGATATTATATTTCTTAAGTAACGCTAAAATTGTTTTCTTGGAGCCTTCTTTATCTGGCTTTGGCTGGTGAGGATAAATGACTGATACCTCAAGCATTTTTCCTGTTTCATCGATGACTGCAAGTTTACATCCTGTACGGAAGGCAGGGTCGACACCTAAAACCATTCTTCCTTTTAACGGAGGTTGTAATAGTAGGCTTTTAAGATTTTCCGAGAATACATGGATTGCTTGGGCTTCCGCTTTTTCCGTTAAAGCTGTTCTAATTTCCCGCTCAACCGAAGGAGCGATTAGACGTTTGAAGGCATCCTCAGTTGCTTCAATAACTTGTACGGCTGATGGTGAATGTTGTTTTTTGATCAACGCTCGTTCAAGGTTAGTTATGATCCGTTCTGTCGGGAAAGAGACACTGACCCGAAGCACTTCCTCCTTCTCTCCCCGGTTTAAGGCAAGTACACGGTGCGGAACAACTTTTTTCAGTGGCTCTTCGTATTCATAATACATTTCATAGACACTACGGTCGTCCTCGGCCCCTTTTTTCAATGCCGAAACGATTTGTCCGTCAGACCAGGTAAGTTTCCGCACACTTTCGCGAAGGGCTGCGTCGTCCGCAATTCTTTCCGCAATAATATCACGCGCCCCCGCCAATGCTTCTTCGACAGATGCGACATTCTTCTCTTCATCCACAAATGGTACAGCAAGATCCTCAGGTTTTTCCTGACTGAATTTCATTAGGCTGTCCGCAAGTGGTTCAAGCCCACTTTCAATCGCGATCATCGCTCTTGTCCGCCGCTTTTGTTTATACGGCCTGTACAAATCTTCCACACGTTGAAGGACAGTAGCCTTTTCTATTTCTTTTCTAAGATCATCATTCAATTTCCCTTGTTCTTCTATTAAACGGATGACTTCCTCTTTACGTTGCTCAAGACCTTTTTCATAATGATAAGCATCTTCTATTGCTTTGATTTGCACTTCATCGAGGGAGCCGGTCGCTTCTTTCCGATAACGCGCAATGAAAGGGACCGTATTGCCTTCGTCAAGTAGTGAGATGACATTGGATGTTTGCTTTGCGTTTAAGCCCGCTCTTTTTGCAGTTGCTTCTATAATAGTGTTCGTCATTCATTTCCACCCTTTCTTCATTGTTTACAGTTTACCATTTTTCAGCCTTATCTACTCCAACCGAGCTGGAAAAATGAACAAAAGAAAAAACCTGCGCCATTATTGAAGCAGGCTACAGGCTATAAAGGTCGCGTCGTCACCGGAAGTGCCAGCGGCCGAGTCTTTGACAAGGTTATACAATTCCAAAGCATTCGAACTACTTTTCATAGTTGCTTTCGGACTCTTCAACAATACCCCATCTGAATGAAGGAAGAAGAGGTCCCCAATGCTATATTTGTATTTTTGACTATTCATCTTTTGAGGTTTTCCCGAAAGAAATCCACTGACTGGCAATGGATAAATCATCTGTTCCCTACCGTGCAATATATAAAGGCGAACGTTGCCTATGCAACTGTACTCAATGGTACCTTCAGCAAAATTCACCCTGACTATTGCAACCGCCGCACCACGTTTCTGTATCATTAGTTCATTGCAACGATTCATAAGATCGTCAAGCGATTCATGGTGATAGTGCTCAAGGGTTTTAGGTATGACCTCGGCAGATTGCCTCGCAACTACTCCATTTCCCAACCCATCTGCGATTGCGCAGATGAAGTAGTCCTTTTCCGAATGGATGAAATACATATCCCCGGATTCGATATTTCCATGTTTCGCAGCATTATAGATATAGGCCTCGACATATTCATTTTTGAAAACCTTCACTACGAAGCACCGCCAGCAGCCAATATGGCCTCTTGCAATTTTTTTATTGCTTTTCTTTGCAGTCTTGAAACATGCATCTGAGAAATACCAAGGCGTTCTCCAGCCTCTTTTTGGCTTAGCTGTTCAATGTATGTGTACTGAATGATCTGCCTTTCACGTTCAGACAATACACTTAGTGCATTTGCCACGACAAGTCTATGATCCGTTCTCTCAAAACCGTCATCAGATTCGCCAATAATGTCAAATAATGTTACTGTGCCGCCTTCAGAATCGGCTTCAAGCGTATGATCCATCGAAAGCGCTTGATAGCTTCTTCCCATTTCCATCGCTTCGAGTACTATTTCTTCATCCGTTTCGAGGTATTCCGCTATTTCACTCACAAGTGGAGAACGTTGCATCTCAGTTGTTAACGTTTCTACCGCAGCCTTAATCTTCGGGCCAAGTTCTTTTATACGCCTTGGCACGTGGACAGCCCATGTCTTGTCACGCAAGAACCGTTTGATTTCCCCTACGATTGTTGGTACGGCAAAAGCTTCAAAACTACGGCCCAATTCCGGATCATATCGCCTAATCGCACCTAAGAGTCCAAGCATGCCAACTTGCACGATATCTTCGTGATATGGTTTTCCGTTTGAATACTTTCGTGCGATGGAATGAACGAGTCGTTCGTAATGAAGGACAAGGTTCGTCTGTGCTTCATCATCATTCGTTTCTTGGTATTGCCTAATCCACTCCAGAACTTTCTCTTTCGTATCTGGCTTATGAGTTGGCTGATCGTTTGACATCTTCTTCGCCCCGCTCTCTGCCGAGATATTTAGTCATAAAGACCGTCACGCCCTCCTCATGATGAATTTTAACTTCATCCATAAGCGTCTCCATTAAATAAAGTCCTAGTCCCCCCTCACGCTGGAACCGTTCTTCTGAAGCGGCGCTATATGGCCCGATATGTTTTTTGGTTTCTTCAAAATCGAAACTTGACCCGTGATCTGCAATCATGATTTCCAACCGTTCTTCATACATAGCGCATCCGACAACAATTTCCCCGTCTCCACTGCCACCGTAAGCATGTTGGACTGCATTCGTAATCGCTTCACTGGAAGCAATCTTCAAATCTTCGATGTCATCGTATGTAAATCCAAGACGGCTTGCGATTCCAGAGATCATTAGCCGTGCGACGCCAACATATTGGGCTTTGGCGGGAATTTTGATTTCTATATAATCATATTGTGCCATCATTGTCCTCACTTTCCATCATCTCAGTATCGATAATTTCACTCAATCCGGTAATCTCGAAAAGTCGGTTCAACCGCCTGTTCAAACCGGTAATTTTCACGTGGCCTCCTTTGGCCGTGACCGCCTTATAAAATCCGACAAACACGCCAAGTCCCGTACTATCCATATATTCTACTTCCGATAAATCAAGTTCTGCCTTAAGTCCTGGCATGCCTTGCACAGTTGAAAGTCTTTCCTTCAGGACAGGTGCTGTAAATGCGTCTATTTCACCGACCACCTTGAAATATTGAACACTGTTGTCTTCTAGAATATTAACTTGTAAATTCATTTCTACACCCCGACTCTCTTATTTCATAGTAAATAAATTACTAACTTATTTAATACCCCCATATTCAAGAACTAAACCTATTTTAGTTCTTTTTGAAGATAACAATTGTGAAGTCGTCGCTCAGTTTATAGTTTTGAATTTCCGCAAGGCTTTTGTAAACATATTCAGCAATTTCCCTTGCAGATTTATCTTTCACTTCAACAAGGAGATTTTGAATTGTTTTCATCTCGACGAAGCCTTCTTCTGTTCTCGATTCAGTTACACCATCCGTCATCATCACGATGAAATCACCTTGTTGCATAGAAACCGACCGCTCTTCATAAGCCGAATCCACCTTGACGCCTAAGAGTAACCCTTTCGCATCCAATTCCGAAAAAGTCTCTGTATCACTATTGAAATGCCACGCTGGCTCATGACCCGCGGATGCATAAGAAAAGATTCGTTCTTTTGAATCGTATTTTCCATAGAACATAGATATGAACATTGAATCATCTACGCTTTTCTCTACAATGCGATTGATAATGGACAACGCATTTCCGGGACTTGAATTTTCACCCGGCAAGCCGTCCATTCCGAATTTGATCATCGACATGCAAAGTGCTGCGGGAATACCCTTCCCCATAACATCAGCCACCGCTACGCTCGATTCATGCTCACGATTCAGGAAATGGACGTAATCCCCGTTCATCTGTCTGGCTGGCTCCGAAATCCAACCGACATCTAATCCCTCGACAATAGGGCTTTCGGTTTTCAAAAGGGTATTTTGTACTTTTGTAGCAACATTCATTTCCATTTGAATGACTTCTTGTTTTCGGATTAAACTTTGACGTTCACGCAATGTAAATCCATAATGGATCATCATTTCGATAAGAAAGTCCAGGGAATCCCATACTTCATCTTGCAATTCAGGATGAAGTTCAAGAAGCGCTGATTTATGGATGCTAATGACATCTTCAGGCGCTATTTCCTTTTCGATAAAACGCCTACTGAATTGTTGTCCTACATAAAGGTCCTCTTCACTATGGCTTTCCAAATACTTTTTCAAAATCTCTTTGTACTGCCTTCCAACTACCTGTGGCATTCCCTATCACCTCCTTAGTGGAGCCATTTAGTTGCCGTTACTGTAGTACCACTTCCAAGTTCGGAAATGACTTTGAATTCATCCATTAGTCTTTTGACTCCTGGCATCCCCGCACCTAACCCTCCCGATGTCGAGTATCCATCTTCCATCACTTTTCGTAAATCAGGGATTCCCGGACCATCATCGGATGCTAAGACTTTAATGCCACATACCTCACCATCCGTCACCCTTTCAATCTCGATTTTCCCTTTTCCAGCGTATAGATAAATGTTCCTTGCCAATTCGCTAATTGCGGTTGTAATTCGGGCTTGGTCAACTGTGCCAAACCCCACTTTCTTTGCTTCGTTTCTCCCCAACTGCCTTGCAGCAACAATATCCCATTCCGTGATTATTTCTACAGAAGACCTATTCATTTTCAGGCCTCCAATTCTTTATTAAGTTTATCCAACCCGTTTTCTAAATCCAATGCTGTCATTACATTATTTAAACGAATCCCTAATTCTATCAATGTAATGGCAACTGCAGGTTGAATCCCTGTAATTACGACCTTTGCGCCCATTAAACCAGTCATATTGATAACATCCCCCAATACTTTCGCAATAAAGGAATCAATGAAATCTATTGGCGTCAAATCTATTACTACACCGAGGGCCGCGGTTTCATGCATTTTATTCAATAAATCCTCTTGGAATTGAATTGCCGTCTGATCGTCCAATTCCCATTGGATTGACACGATAAGAACTTCATTTAACTTCAAAATTGGAATACGTGTTTTCATTAGTTTTCCACCTCCACGATTCTCCGATTCGTGAGACCTAAGGCTGCTTGCATTCCCTTCTGCAAAGTACTCTTCGTTGTGAATTCATTTAGGTTGATGCCAAGTGCTACGATTGTCTGCGCTATTTCAGGACGAATACCAACAAGCATACATTTCGCTCCAACTAAACGAACTGCATCCGCCGCCTGAATGATATGATGCGCTACCATCGTATCCACGACGGGCACTCCAGTAATATCAAGCAGCACAACTTCTGCCCGTTGGTCGACGACACCTTCTAGAAGATTTTCCATTATTAATTTAGCCCGTTCAGTATCAATCGTTCCGACAAGTGGCATAACTGATATCTTATCAAATACCGGTATTAAAGAAGCCGATAGTTCCTGCAACGCTATTTTCTGTAAGCTAACCGTTCTCTCCCATTCAGTAGAATACGCATCTATAATGCTTTCTCTTAGTGGGTTAATCCAGTTTTTGAATAGTTGATTGAAAGACTTGAAGTTTGCATCATTAATAACTTCCTTTTCTTCAAGTAATTCAAATACGATATCCGAAAAATTATCGATTGCCTTGTTCACGAACTTAATCGCCCATCCGAATCGTACGACTTTCTCAGTGAAATCATTAATTTTTTCAGCATTGGCTGCATGTGATTCATCTATATTCGAAGTCATCAATTCCGCAAATTCTCTGCTTGTCTTTTCGATAAGATGGTCGGGCATGAAGTGGAAAAATCGTTCTCCCTTTTCTTCCTTCATCACTTTTATCCAGCGTTCAATGATTTCGTCCATGTTTTGACGGATGCCTTCTACGGTAATTTTGTTCATATCCTTGCAAGCCTCCCAGACTAATTAAAAATGCCTTTTCCCTATTGTACAGAAAAATGTGGCGATAGGCATTTATTTGCTTTGCAATATATGCATCTAAGAACCCCAATTACCGATGTAGAGGAAAATAAAAAACACTCCGGATTACAAGAATCCAGAGTGTTTTCTTATATGTATTCTAAAACTTGACCAATCCAAAACTTATTTCAAGTGCTTCATCAACCTGCTCCATCACGATTTCGTCCAAATGGGTGATCTTATCCGTGAGCCTTGACTTGTCGATTGTGCGGACTTGTTCGAGCAGGATGACAGAATCCCGCTCGAATCCATAACGTTCCGCTTTAATCTCTACATGTGTCGGCAATTTTGCTTTCTGGATTTGCGCAGTAATCGCTGCAACAATCACTGTGGGGCTGAACCGGTTGCCAATGTCATTCTGGATGACAAGCACCGGTCTCGTCCCTCCCTGTTCGGAACCTACGACGGGTGACAGGTCTGCAAAAAAGACGTCTCCACGTTTTATTGCCAACTTTTCATCCTCCGCTTACGAGACGTTCCATCGTACGCTGGGCTTCGAGTTCCGCATGCAAGCATTCTTTGGCGATTCTTAAGTTGATTTGCGACATTTCAACGTAGCCGACCATCATCGCTTCCCGGATTGTATCCGCCTCACGATCAGTCACATACCGCTTTGTTGAAACATAAACGAATTCTCCACGCTCCGGCTGCTGATGAACGGCCGTATGTTCATTTTCATTTATATTCCTTCTCGGAACTTTTATGATTTTGACGTTTTTTTCTCGCACTACTAGCACCTCCGACAGACCCCGTTCCCTCGATCGATTCTATTCAAGTCTATCTTACCATTGAAGTTCGACAATGAGAAGACAAAGTAGGCTTTTTACTGACAAGAATCTTCAAATAATGTGGTCATTTGTCGAAAGCCGGAACAGTATTATCTTATCCATGCGAGGAATGATATATTCTCGGAACACGTCTTGCAATTGTAACTGCGATTTCGTAGGGAATCGTCCCAAGACGATCCGCCCATTCTTCCATTTGTATTTCTTCATTGCCCTCGCGACCGATCAATGTCACTTTTTCTCCAACTGGTAGTTCGCGTGGTAGTTTCACCATGCACTGATCCATGCAAATTGAGCCAACAATCGGCATCCTTTCACCGGCAATGAGAATTTCCTGATTTCGGAGTCCGCGTTTTAGTCCATCCGCATATCCGATTGGCAGAGTTCCAATCCATTCGCTCTGTTCCGTTTCATACGTCCCGCCATATCCGACTCCACTGCCCTTTTCAAGCAACTTCACATAAGCAAGCTCCGTTTGCAAAGTGAAAGCCCTTTTCAACTGGAAAGGTAATTTCGTTTCTACATACCGAGATGGTGGAATGCCGTACATGCTAATGCCAAATCGCACAGCATCGAGCGCATATTCCGGATACAACAAGGCAGCTGCGCTATTTGACGCATGAACAAGCCTTGGTCTTTCCGGAAATGCAGCCACCAAATCCATAAACCGCTTGAATTGTATTTCCGACTTTTTGGGATCCTCTTCATCCGCACAAGCAAAATGAGTAAAGGCCCCCTCAAGACTAAAAGCAGATGTGCCCTGAATCACGTCTACAATATCGTTTAGGGATTTTTCATCCCTAAGCCCAATTCTACCCATTCCAGTGTCAATTTTAACATGCACTTTTAAGGAAAAACCTGAACCTATTTTCGGAACAGCCTGACGCAGCCATTCAGCATCTGAAACCGTAATATGAATTCCAAGTGCAGCTGCTTTTTCAGCTACAACTACGGGTGAGGGCCCCATTACAAGTATATCCGCGGTTATTCCGCAATCCCTCAGATGAACAGCTTCTTCCAGCGTAGCAACCGCTAACATTATAGAACCGGCCTCAATTGCTGTACGAGCCACTTCTAACACACCGTGGCCATAGCCGTCCGCTTTCACGACGGCTATGACCGATGTGCTGTTTGGTAAATACTGTCTAAGATTCTTAATATTATCCCTGATTGCCTGTAAATCGACGATTGCCTTTGTTGGACGGTAATTTTCCATAGTGTCCCCTCGATTATAGGTTAATGTTTCTATCTATTATCAATCTAGGGGGGTACCTCCGTCAATTAAACTTATTTGCTATTTTCCGGATGCATAGATGAAGCAACTGTTATGAGTTCATCCGGTGTTAATGTGGAGGATGCTACGAAAAACGCGACTCCATCTTGCTCCCAACGGATCGAGTTTTCCGTTAATGCAGCAATTGCAAACCCAAGGTCCACAGGGTCCCCTTCGACCGACACCGCCACGAGATCGTTTGGAGGAGAAGCCGGCTCTTGGACAACAACAAATTCCTTATCCCCACCGCCATATGTCATGAAAGTTCTCGTACCATTTTCAACCTCTACTGATTCCTCTTCAAGAACAGTTCCATTCCAGTCAAGATTTGGATAATACTTCATGCCTGTTTGACCATTTTCGGTCGACTGAGGCTTTTTATCAGATTTGATTTCTTCCATGTCTACATGATAGTCTGACGCTTTGTGCTCAACACCAAGCGTTATCTTTTTAAATGTTACACGGATTTTTTCATCCTTGTTTTCGTCCATTACAGATACGAATTTCGGAAGCAAGGTTTTCTTATCAATGTGAATCTGTTGAACCGGAAGTACTTTCTTATGATTATTTCTTGAAGCTGTTTCGAATATATACGTCTTATCCTTTTCTTCCATCGTGGCGTTCTTATCCGCATTTATGTCATCGGATAATGTGCCGATTAAATACGGCATGCTGTTTTGTGTTGGCCAATCGCTTTGGAATTTATATGTTTTCCCAAGGGATGGCGTAATAACGAATACCCCTTCTTCATTCCTGACGATCATTTGTGATTCTGTGCTACCCGCTTGCGTAACATTGACTTTGTAAAAATCAGGCTTGGAATGCCAAACTACAACATCATAAACCCGTGGCTCCGACCCTGTCTTGATTTCCATTGTTGCTTCCAACTCGTATCCTTTTGCCTCGTTCCATTTACTGCCTAACTTTTTCATGACATCCTCTTTCGATGGCGATCCACATGCTGCAAGAAGTACCATGACTGCAACTAACATTAAAACAAAAATTCGGCTGCGCATTCAGTTCATCCTTTCTCATTTCAATCGGGTAGGTCATCTTATGAGAGTGGACAGTCATTTATGCGAGCTTGTTCAATTTGTATTTATACTTTCAATAAAATTACTTGTGCAGCTGCTACTGATCGCGTATGTGTTATTGATACAAATCCCGTTACTTCAATATCTTTGAAGTATAAAACAGGTTTTCCGGAAGGGGCCGGTAAAATTTCAATCTGTTCAAATCGGCAATCTTTACCGATTCCCGTGCCTCGTGCTTTGGCAAATGCTTCCTTTGCCGCAAATCGCCCTGCCAAAAACTCGGTTCGCCGCCCCGACGACGGAAGTGCTTCATATACTTCTTGTTCCCGATTGGACAGGATTCGTATGCGGAATTTATCCGACGACTCATTTAAGCGGGTTATTCGATCCAATTCCACGATATCCAAACCGATTCCTTCTATCAACTTTATATCCCCTTTCGATGTGCATTGTTGGTACTTAAGACTTCTTATCCGATTGCAAACTATGTATAATGAATTCAAAGGTAAGGTGAAAAAATGTTTATCAGAACAGAAAGCTTTTCCCAATATATTCGTCTATATCCATTTGTAACTGCATTGCTTGCGATAAACATCCTTGTTTATATCGTAACAGGTTTGCCGATTCAAGCGAGTAGAGAGTTGTATTATTCGGGGGTAGGGATCAATTACCTGATTTCGGATGGTGAATGGTGGCGACTTATTACGCCGATGTTTTTACATGCAGGATTAATGCATCTTCTATTCAATATGTTCTCATTGTTCATCTTCGGTCCGGAGCTTGAACGGGTTGCAGGCAAGGCGAGATTCTTGACGATTTATCTTTTAGCTGGGCTTTTTGCAAATGTGGCCTCTTTCTTTCTTGGTGGATGGGATTTCTCCCATGTAGGGGCGAGCGGCGCGATTTTCGGTATTTTCGGTGCGTTTGGGGCTCTTGTGTATTATACGAAAAAGGCATTCCCACAGCTGCGCCAAATCATTTTACCGATTATCGTTATTAGCGTCATCATGACGTTCCTTCAACCTGGTGTCAATGTTATCGGACATATTGCGGGTCTGATTGTTGGGTTTATTATCGGGTTAAGTTACTTTCATCCAAAGAGGATTATTAGTTGGCGATAACAAAAGCGGAGGGCGGCCGCTTAGAGGCGACAGGCATAAGGCAAAGATGCGGAGTGGCGGTTTTTGCCACAGAGCTGCTTTGACTTATGACCCCGAGCCAATCGAACAGCGAAGGGTTCGATTTGCCGTATTTCTGCGGTTTTGCAGAAATTAAGGCACATTCCTGCCGCCCGGAGCTGGATGATAACAAAAGCCTGCGAGGTCATCGCAGGCCTTTTTCTACTTCATCTTCGTCGAATGAAAACGGATCTGGCCTCTTACCCTTCTCGTACCAATCCAAAATCATCTCTGCATCCTCAACATCCATGTGCTGAACAGTGGCTTGGTAGCTGCCCATGCCGGATTTCACATTAACTAAAATAGTCGCGACCCCTTTACGTCGATGGAAGTAGCTTTGTTTCATCTCCATTGACTGTATCCTTTTTTTCATCGTGTAGGCTGTCTGCAAGCTAAACGCTCTGAAACGCATAATCAGTTGATGATCAACAATTTCATATGCCGCGGAACGATGTTGCCATATACCGTACGCTACGATGACAGGTATGATAGTTAGTGAAAATAGTCCATAAGGGAAAAAGAAATAAATTAGTGCCCCGATTACAGGTAACATCCACAGGAAATCGATACGGTAATAATAAGGACGTCCTTTTGATGTTGGCTTTTTTGAGGGTTCTTCTAAATATAATTCAGGGAAGATTTCGCTTAAATATGTTTCCACTTCACTTCTTTTGACGAGTGGGAATAAATTAATCCTAGAGCTTTCTCCAACTCCCCCACCCGCACTATGAATTTTCACGGAAGCATAACCGAATACTTTCCGGAATGGGTTTTCGATGAGAACTACGCTTTGGATCCGTTTCAACGGGACGGTCACCCTTTTCTTCTCGAGTAAGCCTCTTGTAATGATTATATCTTCCTTGTCCAAGGAAACTGTGAAATTATAATGGGAAAGGAAGGTCATCCCTACGGATAAAATCCAAACACCAAACAATCCAAGAAACACTGCTATCGCGACGATTAATACACCAAATTTGATAAATGCGGAAATCTCCTCATACATCCATTCAAACGGTATTAGATCCGCGAATTGGGACATAAAGATGGCGACCCCCGATAGAATGACCCCTATACCGCCTGATGTCGTTGCGAGTATCAATAAATCTTTTGTCGACATCGAGAAGATCTTTCGCAGTGAAACCGTCTCTTCAACTGGAACTTCCCAACTGTCATCAGCAAGAAGAGTCTCTTCCCCTTCAACAACCGGTTTTTCCTTTTTCCGTTTTTTTGCCTCTGCAAGCTCGATTTTAATCCGTTCAGCGGCTACCTTCGTAATGGCAGTCAATTCACCTTCCGCCTTCTTCATCGAGGAACCACCCGCTGTTTCCACCTTCACCTTGACAAGCCCAAACGGTCTGTGGAAAATCCCTTCAGTATAATCAAGGCTTTGAATTCTATCAAAAGGGATATAACGTTTCTTTTTGACGAATAAACCCGATTCAATCCGAAGCTCGTCATCTTCGAACCAATACTCGAATCGTTTCCACTTAATAATTCCACTTACGAATAAACTTATGATCAATACTCCAAAGATGATAAAAGACAAATACTCAAAATACCACGGTCCCGTTCCTCCGCCTTTCCAGCCATTCGCGAATACAAGGACGACCAGGGGAAGAATTGCCTCTTTCATCGTTTTTAACATTTCAATAATAGCAGTTATCCAATGTAATTTATAACGTTGTTGTTCAGACATCATCTTCCGCCACCCTTGCAAGTACCGAAATCCTTCCACGTAGTTCATCCGCTTCCGCCATTATCAATGCAGGAATTGTATGAACTGTGGCAGCTGTAGAAATCGAGATTTCCGCCAGCCCATATTTCCTTAGAATCGGTCCTTGTGATGTATCGACATGCTGGACCCGCACCATCGGGATCAACGTTCGTTTTACGATGAATATCCCATGTTGCAACTCAATTTCAGAGTCCCTCACCTCATAACGCCACCGCATCCATCGGACTTTCGGGAATAAAATAATAAGTAAATAACCGATTATCAAGAGAAGCACGGTTTCAACAGCATAAATCCACCACGGCCCCTCCAAAAAATAGGTAAGCACTCCGCCGCCAATTGCTAACACCGCAAGGATAATCGTTTGAATCATGCCATACAATCTCCATACTCTTAAACCTTTTTTTGAAATCCGATTAGCCGGTTGAGATCTCATTCCCCAAACACCTCTTTCTATCTTCCTATTTTATACGTTCATCTTACGAAAATGTTTCATTTAAAGAAAAAAACCTCCGAAGATGATGGTTCATCAACGGAGGTTTTGTTTTATTATCTATCAGATTTGCCTTTTGAACGATCTCTGCGGCCATCGCGATCACGGTTACTACTACTACTACTACGGCGTGATCCACCGCCGCCACCATATCCACGTCCGCCCCCAAATGAACGTCCGCCGCCACGGCTGCCTTTGTAGCCGCCACGGTCACGGGATTGCGTTTTGCGTGAAGGCAATGGGCGCTCTTCCGTGATTTTCACAGGTGTGTCATCCGGTTCTTTTGTTAATGATCTAATTGCGGCTGCAACGATTGTTTTCGCATCATGCTTCTCAAGAAGTTCAGATGCAAGAGGCAAGTAATCGTTCAACTCGTTTTTCGCAATGATTTCTTCCAACTGTTCCATTGCAAGGCGTTGTTGACCAACTAATGCTTCATCCTCAGTCGGCGGCTCTAATGGAGTCATCCGCTTTTTAGTCGTTTCTTCAACAACACGGAGATAACTCATTTCACGTGGAGTTACGAATGTAACTGCGACACCACTTTTTCCTGCGCGTCCTGTACGTCCGATACGGTGTACATAGCTTTCAGGGTCTTGTGGAATATCGAAGTTGTATACATGCGAAACACCTGAAATATCCAATCCACGTGCTGCAACGTCTGTTGCGACAAGGATATCGATTTTATTTTCCTTAAATTGGCGAAGAACTGACATACGCTTCGCTTGCGTCAAGTCGCCGTGGATTCCTTCAGCAAGGTATCCGCGGATGCTTAATGCGTGAGAAAGTTCATCAACACGGCGCTTTGTACGTCCGAAGATGATTGCAAGTTCAGGTTGGTGAACGTTCAATAAGCGTGAAAGGACATCGAATTTTTCTCTTTCTTGCGCTTTTACGAAGAATTGGTCGATGTTTTCAACTGTCATTTCTTTTGATTTGATCTTCACCATTTCCGGCTCTTTCATGAATGTTTCCGCAATCTTACGGATTGCAGGAGGCATTGTTGCAGAAAACAGAAGTGTTTGGCGTTCTGCTGGTACGGCTGCCAAAATTGTGTTGATGTCTTCGATGAAGCCCATGTTCAACATTTCATCTGCTTCGTCAAGAACAAGCGTCTGTACATTGTTTAATTTCAATGTTCTACGGTTGATATGGTCAAGGATTCGTCCCGGAGTTCCGACAACAATTTGTGGATTGTTGCGTAAAGCTCGAATTTGTCGTCCGATTTCTTGGCCGCCGTACACAGTCAATACACGTGCGCGCCTTCCGTAACCGATTTTATAGATTTCCTCGGATACTTGGATTGCCAATTCACGTGTCGGTGCGATAACAAGGGCTTGCACTGATGGGTTGTTCACATCGATTTTTTCGATCATAGGAATCCCGAATGCAGCTGTTTTACCTGTACCTGTCTGCGCTTGACCGATTACATCACGGCCTTCCATGCCGTATGTGATCGTGCCTTCTTGAATCGGTGTTGCTTCTTCAAATCCCATGCGCAGCAATGCATTTTGTGTGGATTCGCTGATGTTAAGTTCTGAAAATTTCGTCAAACTTCTCAATCTCCTTTGATTTCTTCATTTAGCAATTGGTTACATTTGCAAATGAAAGCACGGCAAATTCGAGCCTTAAACTTCTATGGGAACGTTTCCGATATTTTATGATTCTCTGTAGTGGGCAAAAGTTCAAAGGGGCTTGAACTTCTAAATTTCAGAGGCAATAGTGAAAAGGAAAGCTGGTCTTTGCCGACGGTTTATTTTTAAAAACGGGCAAGTGACTATAAACCGTTTTATTCAAAAAAAAGTACTCTTCGCCACCGGAAGAGTCTCGTGTAAATGTATCCAATACTCATAGTAGTTTATCACGGTCGAGAACTATCCGCAATCAATCCGCATTATAAAGTAATAATCAGATTTCGCTTTGATCTTTTCTCATGAATTCATAAACCTGCGGAAACCATTCACGGCAATCATCGCTATAGCAAATATGATGCTTCCCTTTTTCCGAAACAATCAATTGCTTTTGCACGGAGCCAAGGGAGCGCAGCAAATGTTCTCCAGTGGAAAATGGAACGATACCATCTCTTTTCCCTTGAACCACACAGACAGGTGTTGAAATGTTACCGTAATACGGCTCCACCATTTTGACGACACGTAAAAACTCTTTCATCGCGTGTAGAGGGGTGTTTCGTAATTTATAATCATACAAATGATAGAACGTGTTCGGAGGATAGTTTTTCGTCACCGAGTCCGACATCATAATTGCCATGTCCTCAAGAAGGATCCGCGGACTGATGTACTTAGCCGCGGCACTCAGCAATACAAGCTTATCAATCGGGTAGCGCAAGGCTAAATATAATGCAATAATCCCGCCCATCGAAAAGCCGACAACTATGACCCGGTCAACCTCTTTCCTCAATCGATTCAGGCTTAGCTCAGCCTCCATCATCCAAGCTTCCGCTGATGATTTGCCCAAATCCATCGGGAAGTCGTGCCCTGGCAAGACCGGTGTAGTAATGATCCAGTCCGTCTTCTTCTTCAAATAGTCGATGAGAGGACGGACTTCAAATGGACCACCTGTAAATCCGTGAAGAAACAATACGCCCGTTTTCACGCTTCCATTACGCCGTTCATGATTTTTTCAAGGGCCATGCCTCTTGACCCTTTCAATAAAATGATGGAATCTTTGTCGCTATAAGCCAGAAGCTCTTGAATAAGTGGTTCGTAATTGTCTTCCGACCAAATAATTTCAGATCCGTTCCCAGTTTTCTTCAGCTCATCGTAAAGCCATTTCATTCGCGGTCCAAATAATAGGATCCCCTTCAATTGTATTTTGTTGAGCTGATGAGCAATCGATTCATGGTAAGTCCGTTCATTATCACCAAGTTCCAACATATCTCCCAATACAGCCCATTTTTCTTTTCGAAGTCCAGTCTCACGCAAGAATGAAAGTGCAGCATTCATCGATGTCGGAGCGGCGTTGAAGGCATCATTGATAAATAAGGCACCGCTTTTTGAAATGACGGGCTGCATCCTCATATCTGTAAGACTCGCGTCTAATAGTGCAGAACGAATTTCTTCTTGACTCAGCCCCAATTCATCAGCGATCAAAATTGCAGTTAGTGAGTTTTTCACTTGATGGGCACCGAAGACGGGAATCGTAAAGTCACCTTCCACTATTCCGGTAACTTTATAATTACTTCCTTCATCACCTGATTCCATCTTCACAAGCTTTAGATCTGCCGTTTCCGAATAACCAAATGATACTGTCTGTAGGCCGGGATGCAATCCGACAAGATTCCTCAGTAGCGGCTCATCTCCGTCATAGAAAAGCTTTCCGTCATCCTTCAATCCATCGATGATTTCAAATTTAGCCTTTGCAATCCCTTCACGCGAGCCAAGATTCTGCATATGTGCTTCTCCGATATTCGAAATGACTGCGAAATGCGGTTTTGCCACTTCCGATAAGAAGGAAATTTCACCGAAATCGCTCATCCCCATCTCAAGGACAGCGATATCCGTATCGTCTTCAAGTGTCAAAATCGTTAAAGGCAATCCTAACTGATTATTGAAGTTCCCTTCTGTTTTACGGACTTTAAAATGTGGTGCCAATACACTCGTGATTAAATCTTTAGTCGATGTCTTCCCGTTTGATCCTGTGACACCGATAAATTTGCATGTTAGTTCATTACGATAGGCGCGCGCCAGCTGCTGAAGTGCCAGCTCAGAATCATCAACAAAAATGAGTGGCAAATCTGCGGGTGCTCCCGGTTCATCTTTCAGCCAAAGAGAAGCAGCCGCCCCTTTATCGAAGGCCTGTTGGACATATTGGTGTCCATTCACCTGTTCTCCACGGAACGGGATGAATAAGTCGCCTTTCGACAATGTCCGCGTATCAATCGAAGCCCCTGTAACAATTGTATTTTCCATATTCTGACCGTCAGCTTTCAGCCATCCTGCAAGTTCAGTCAATTGTCTTTTCACAATCTATCACACTCAATCCATTGTATATTGTATCTGTTTCTTTTCTTCATGACGTTCCAATGCAAGCTCAATCAGTTGATCAATCAATTCCGGATACGATATGCCCGCGTGTTGCCATAATAATGGGAACATGCTTGTCGGAGTGAAGCCTGGCATTGTATTTACTTCATTAATAAGTACTTCATCCCGATCCGTTACAAAGAAGTCGGCGCGAACGAGTCCTGAGCAATCAAGGACTTTGAATGCACGGATTGCCATATCCTTCAATGTTGTTTCGACAACATTCGTAACAGGTGCAGGGATAAGCAATTCCGTATTGCCATCCTGGTACTTCGCTTCATAATCATAGAACGCAGCAACAGGTTTAATCTCCCCAAGGACCGAACATTTCGGATCATCGTTACCAAGAACGGCGACTTCAATTTCACGCGCTGTGACTCCTTGCTCAACAATAATTTTACGGTCGAATTTTAAGGCGAACTCAACCGCTGCAAGTAGGCTTTCATGATCGACAGCCTTACTAATCCCGACACTTGAACCTAAATTGGCAGGCTTTACGAACATCGGAAATGTCAATTCGCTCTCCATTTTTTTAATCCAGTGCACTTGGTCTTTCTTCCATTCCGAACGGATAAAATGGACGTAAGGAACTTGCTTTAATCCGACATGGGCGAAAAGTTGTTTCATGACGACCTTATCCATACCGGCTGAAGATGCAAGTACACCATTCCCCGCGTATGGAATGTTCATCACCTCAAAAAGTCCTTGAACCGTTCCGTCTTCCCCATTCGTACCATGCAATAGTGGGAGGATGATATCCGGCGTTTCATTTCCATTTAAAAAACTATCGATGCAATCCGGCTTTTCTACATCCTTTTTAAAACGCAGTTGGTCAATAGATTCCACGGGTGCAAGAAGCGGCTCCCCTTTCCTCCATTCGCCTTTATATGTTATATAGACAGGTATTACTTCGTATTTTTCAAAGTCAATTGCATTTGTCACTGCTCTGGCAGTAGATAGGGATACTTCATGCTCCGCGGATTTCCCACCGTACACAATACCCAATTTCTTTTTCATAAATCTCCCTCACTAACCGTTAGATTTCGTTATTATAGTTTACCACGAAAACAGTAAACCGATTAAAAAAACACATAATCCAGAAGGACCTTTTTCTATCTGGAACTTACTACACTGCCGTACGTCCTTTGAAGAACATGATTTAGTCTGCTCGATACGTTATACTTTATATATAACTTTGGTAGTTAAACAGAAAAAGTAATTTCTTTCGGTTTACAAAATAGGCCTCTGACCGTTTCGCCACTTTACGAAGGCTGCACCACTTGAGTTGATAGATCCTATTAGTATATATGTATGCACGGGCGTTTGCCGAGTCAACATTTTACAATTAAATAATGCGTGCAAATGAGCAATTTTCCGTTATACTTAATTCTGGTTTTCAAGCAAATAAATTAAAATATAAGGTGAACTTAGTGAAAATAGATAAAAAACCCGTAGATCGTTTCGATTGGCCACTGGCATTCATTCTTCTTCTGTTTGGTACTATAAGCATTATCGCCATCTCTTCTGCTCAAACAACGGGACAATACAATATAAACTTCATCCCATCCCAAATTCAATGGTATGTCATAGGTTCAATTATTATTGCAATGACGATGTATTTGGAGCCGGAGCAATACAAGAAAGCGGCATGGATCATCTATGGCGGTGGTATACTCCTATTGGCAATACTCTACATTTTGCCTGAAAGCATGGAGCTTGTACACCGTCGAAACGGGGCAAAGAGCTGGTTTCACCTCCCAGGCATCGGGAGCATCCAGCCAGCCGAATTCATGAAGACATTTTTCATCATCGGCATGGCACGCACAATCACAAAACACCATGAGCGGTATTTGGAAAAGACATTGCAATCGGATTTTCTATTACTTGGCAAAATCGGCGCAGTTTTTATAATTCCATTTATCTTCATCATGTTGCAACCTGACTTGGGAACAGGACTCGTTTTCATCGCCATTACTGTTGCTTTGATCATTGTTGCCGGCATTACATGGAAGATCATTCTTCCGATTTTTGTCGGGGCCGCAACTCTTGGTCTAACCCTACTCTGGATGGCACTATACGCCCAGGAATTTTTGGCGAAGTTTGGATTCAAACCTTATCACTTCGAGCGGATTTACTCGTGGATTGACCCCTACTCGTATGCATCCAATGAAGGCCGTCATCTTATTACATCTTTGAATGCGATCGGGTCAGGAGAAGTTTTTGGTAAAGGATTCAAAGGGCGAGAAGTATACGTTGCAGAAAGTCATACCGATTTCATTTTCAGCGTAATTGGCGAGGATTGGGGATTTATCGGAGCAAGTCTCGTCATTTGTCTCTACTTCTTCCTGATTTATCATATGACCAAAATTACACTTGAACTGAAAGATCCATTCAGCACATATATTTGCGCAGGCATCATCGCGATGATTACATTCCATGTATTCGAAAATATCGGCATGACGACACAACTTCTGCCAATCACAGGTATCCCATTGCCGTTCATCAGTTACGGGGGTAGTTCGTTGATGGGTAACATGCTCGCAATCGGACTTGTGTTCAGTATGAAGTTCCATCATAGGACGTATATGTTTAGTTCCGATGATGACGAATAACGAAAAGCGGAAACGACCGGTTAGGCCCGACAGGCATAAGATGGATTGACGAAGCGGCGCTCTTTGCCGCACAGTCAATACGGCTTATGACCCGAGGGCCTGGTCGTTGCAGCTGGACATCGAAAAGCGGAAGGCGCCTGCTTAGATGCGACAGGCATAAGGCGAAGATGCAGAGTGGCGGTCTTTGCCACGCAGCGGCTTTGACTTATGACCCGAGCATCTGGCGCCTGCAGCTGGACAATAACGCCACAAAAAAATCTCCCGCATAGCAAGTATGCGGGAGATTTTTGTTATGACTGTATTTGCGGGTCATTTGCAGGTGGCGCGAGGGCTTTCAGCATTTCCAAACGGGATTTCGTAGCTGTTGCCGAAACACCCAACTTCGCCAAGTTGGAGATGATTTTTTTCAAATCAACTTTTTCTTTCGCCATCTTTTCCACCTCGACCTTTCTATATAATGTTGACGTGTCGTTGCTTTGGTAAGTTTCATCAACATGAAATTCATGCCAATTATCATCTATACACATCATACCACTCCTGTCCACTTTTAAATCTTTCAATTATGTTACAGATTGTTCGCTTTTTGTAAATACTTTATACATGTATTGAAAATAAAGCTTGCTTCACACTAATTTCACAAAAAATAGTCATCTATTTGACATACCCTACGCGGGTACCGTAATATGAATATAGAAGGAGGCGGTACATTGACTAAGGACTTGATAAATGATGTGGCTGACGAGCAATCTGAACCTTCTTGCGGAAAAAGGAAAAGCCATCATCCTGAAAGTGTTAAGACGAATATGGTCCACCGGTTAAATCGGATTGAGGGCCAAATTCGCGGCATTAAGGGAATGATTGAAGCGGATACTTACTGTGATGATATCATTACACAATTATCGGCCACCCAATCGGCTTTAAATAGCGTCGCAAGAATACTGTTGGACGGTCATTTGAAAGGCTGTGTCAAAGATCGGCTCGCTGAAGGTGATGATGAAGTGCTTGAAGAACTGAGCGTTACCATCTCAAAATTAATGCGAAAATAAGGAGGAACAAATCATGGCAGATAAAGCAGTTTTAAATGTTAAAGGCATGTCTTGCGGACATTGCGTAAAGGCAGTAGAAGAAAGTGTCGGCAAAATGGCTGGAGTAAATGCAGTTAGCGTCGATTTAAAAGCAGCTACTGTTGCTGTTGATTTTGAAAGCTCCCAAACAAGTGTGCAACATATTACTGAAACAATTGAAGATCAAGGATATGACGTTGTCTAACTGCGGATTTCCGCAGTTTCTTTTGGAATTTTATATACCCCCCGAGGGTAATAAATAATAAAGAAGGTGCATTGAAATGAGTGAAGTGAAAAGGGATATTTCCATTACCGGTATGACATGCGCCGCTTGTGCTAATCGTGTAGAGAAAGGTCTACAACGAATGGACGGCATTGGCTCTGCGACTGTGAACTTCGCCACCGAAAAGGCAGCCGTTTCATTTGATAATGAAAAGGTTGATATCCAAGCAATCCAGGAAAAAATAAAATCATTAGGATATGACACTGTCAAAGAAGAGGCAGACTTACAAATTTCCGGAATGACATGCGCCGCGTGTTCCGCACGAATCGAAAAAGGATTATCGCGCATGGAAGGTGTCCAGTTAGCGACTGTCAACTTAGCGCTTGAAACAGGGAAAGTTGAATATGACCCTTCTGTCATCAACCCTTCCGACCTGATTGCCAAGATTAAAAACATGGGGTATGACGCTGAATTAAAAAGCGAAATTCCTGAAGGTACCGAAGATCATCGTCAGAAAGAGATCCGACATAAAACAAGGCTGTTTTATATTTCTGCGGCTCTCTCCTTCCCGCTTCTTTGGACGATGTTCTCTCATTTTTCATTCACATCATGGATGCCTGTTCCTGCTTGGCTGATGAACCCGTATGTGCAATGGTTACTTGCGACACCGGTTCAATTCGTCATTGGTTGGATGTTTTACAAAGGGGCTTTCTATGCCCTTCGCAATAAAAGCGCAAATATGGATGTCCTCGTTGCACTCGGAACGTCCGCCGCTTATTTCTATTCGGTCTATCTAGTATTGATCGGTTCCGATCACGGACTTTATTTCGAAACAAGTGCTGTATTAATTACGCTTATTTTACTTGGTAAAGTATTTGAAGCACGTGCAAAAGGACGTTCTTCGGATGCCATTAAGAAATTGATGGGCTTGCAGCCTACAATGGCGATTGTTGAAAAAGACGGCGAGATTACTGAAATCCCAATTGGTGACGTCCAAATCGGAGATGTCCTTGTCATTCGCCCTGGCTCATCCATTCCTGTTGATGCCGAAGTGATTGCTGGGGAATCTGCAGTTGATGAGTCTATGTTGACCGGTGAAAGTTTACCAGTCGATAAAAAGGTCGGTGACGATGTATTTGCGGCCACCGTGAATTCAAATGGTTCTTTACGAGTCCGTGCGAAGAAAATCGGCAAGGACACTGTACTTTCGAACATCATCCGCGTCGTGGAAGAGGCACAAGGTTCGAAAGCCCCTATCCAGCGGCTCGCTGATCAGATTTCCGGTATTTTCGTACCCATCGTTGTAGGCATAGCCGTTGTTACATTTTTGATATGGTATTTCATCGCTTCACCAGGCAATTTTGCGGAAGCATTAACTGCTATGATTGCTGTTCTCGTTATCGCCTGTCCTTGTGCCCTTGGACTTGCAACTCCAACTTCGATTATGGCAGGATCAGGACGTGCAGCGGAGCAAGGGGTTTTATTCAAAACTGCTGAAGCGATGGAGCAGACAAAAGCGGTCGACACGGTCGTGTTGGATAAGACCGGAACGATTACAAAAGGCATTCCTGAAGTGACAGATTTTCTTGTCTCTGAAGACGCAGATCGACAACAACTAATAGCCTATGCAGCTGCAGCGGAAAGTGATTCTGAGCATCCAGTTGCAAAGGCAATTACATCATTTGGTTTGAATGAAGTTGAAAAACTGCCTGCTGATGAGCAATTTGAGGCGATTCCAGGACACGGCATTCGAAGTGTTATCGAAGGTTCGACCGTTTTAATGGGTACGCGGAAATTGCTTGCTGATCAAGGTATTGATCTAAATGTGGATATAGCCGAAGTTGAAAAACTCGAAAACGAAGGAAAGACAGTCATGTATATGGCAGTGGATGGCAAGCATGTAGCGACGATCGCAGTAGCTGATACTTTGAAAGAGACATCCAAACAAGCGATTCTTGAACTTCGCGATATGGGTCTTGACGTCATCATGCTTACTGGCGACCAGGAACGAACTGCGAAAGCGATTGCGGCGGAGGCCGGAATTGACCATGTTATTGCTGGTGTCCTGCCGGAACGCAAAGCTGAAGTCGTCGCTTCGCTTCAGGCGGAAGGAAAGCGTGTAGCTATGGTCGGTGACGGCATTAACGATGCACCTGCTTTGGCTGTTGCCGACATTGGAATGGCAATGGGAACAGGAACTGCGGTTGCAATGGAGGCTGCGGATGTTACATTGATGCACGGTGATTTGTTACGTGTAGCTGATACGATCCGCATGAGCCGGTTGACTGTACGCAATATTAAGCAAAACCTGTTTTGGGCGCTCGCCTATAACACGGTCGGCATCCCGATTGCCGCAGTGGGCTTCCTCGCACCATGGGTTGCAGGAGCAGCAATGGCTTTCAGTTCGGTGTCAGTTGTGTTGAATGCATTGCGTTTGCAAAGAGTGAAGTTGAGATAAGTGTGTGTATCGTACGCCCCCTTTGCCACGATGGCGGAGGGGGTTTTTGGTTGTTATCACCGACTCTCAGGGGGTTATCACCGACTCGTGGGTTTATAACCGACTCTCGGGAGGTTATCACCGACTCTCGGGAGGTTATCACCGACTCTCGGGAGGTTATCACCGACTCTCGGCAATTTATCACCGACTCTCAAGAGTTTATCACCGACTCTCATCACTTTATCACCGACTCTCTATTTCCCGCACAAAAAAGGATGGGTTTTCCAACATGCTACGTAAGAATATGGACAAGTTTGGACAACCTTTGTTCAATGGATGTCGTTTCCCAACACATATCTCTTTGAACCTGGCAAGATAAATGAGTAAAATAGCAGTATTGATAGTTACAGAAAGCGGGTTGTCATATGAAAAAATCGATTCTTCTATTGATGTCCGTCCAATTTTTCGTTTATCTTGGATTTGGCATTATTATACCAATCTTGCCGGAAGTGATTGTGCAACAAAATCTTTCCGAAATTCATGTGGGTGGATTGCTCACTGTTTATTCGCTCGCTTCATTCTTTACAGCACCGTTTTGGGGTTCATTTTCCGATCGGACAGGCCGTAAGAAACTAATTATCGTAGGTCTTATCGGTTTCAGTCTTAGTTTTTTCCTATTCGCCTTCTTCATTGAAAACCTTACAATGCTGTACCTTTCACGGGTAGTTGGGGGTATCTTCTCCGGTGCGCTATATACGGCTGTTACAGGATTTGTCGGGGATATGACGACAGAGGAAAATCGGAATAAGTACATGGGCCTGCTTGGCATGTCTATCGGACTTGGATTCATTTTCGGACCAGCAATCGGTGGTGTGTTAGGTCACTCTAACATGCAATTGCCTTTTCTTGCTTCAGGCATATTGACGCTTCTATTGGTTATTTACACGGTTGCCATCCTGAAAGAGCCTGAACGTCTTGGCGAGGCCAACAAACGAACATGGCTACCGAAAGGCGGAGCAACACTTTGGCAATATCGGATACGAAACTTGTTTTTAGTCTCCTTTATGGTGACATTGATCTTAGCGGGGATTGAGTCCACATTCCAATTGTTCCAGATTTCAGCTATCGAAATTACACCAAAGCAAGTCGGGTATCTATTCATGGCGAGTGGATTTGTCGACGCGGCCATTCAAGGTGGCGTTGTGCGCCGCGTTAAGAACGGTTCGGAAACCAAATGGATACTAAGTGGCCAGATTGTCACTGCGGCAGGACTGATATTAATACCTTTCACAGGTAGCCTATTTTGGGCAGGTGTCGCATTAGCCGTTTTCACTGCAGGAAACGCTCTATCACGGACAATACTTGTTTCACTGACATCTAAGGAATCGGGTGGGAAATACGGTACAGCCGCTGGTATGACGTATTCCATGGACAATATGGGACGCATCATCGGGCCACTTTTATTCACATGGCTATTCACAAGAATGACAGGCGAAATCTATTACATTTCTGCAGCTCTCGCCATTATTTCCATCGTCTTCATTTTCATGTATAGAAAGTCTTCGAAAACATTGCGGTCAGTGTAAATAGAAAAGGCATAACATTGAACAAACAATGTTATGCCTTTTCTTAAACTATAATTACAAATACCCCAAAAACGCATCCTTCTTAATAGCGCGCTTCGGAATATTATTGTTCCGGAGATAGTCAGAAATATCACCAACCATTGACTTCGGTCCCGCAATAAAGTATTTGCCATTGTCCTTATATAAATTGATAAAGGTTTAATTTCCAATAATAAATAATTTCATTTCATCAGAAATGATTGAAGTGTCCCATGGATGCCAGAAATAGGTGTCTCCATCGAACTGCATATAATATTGATAGGCAATAGGTGCTTCTGTGTAAAAAATCATTTTATAAAATGTGGGATCCCCTGTTTTTAGGTTCCGTTGGAAATTTGGATTTTCTTCACTATTTACTAATAATTGAAGGAAGCTATTAATTTCGTCGTCCATCGTCAATTCAGAAATAAGTTTATCCCCTTCCGGTAGATGCGAATGGTATATCTCAATTCTGTCGACTTTTTCAATAGGCATATCTTTAAAATGCCATTTGTAGTCAGTATCTTCACGTGAATAATATACTTTATAGCCATTTATAGTGTGAGTGTCCTTCACAGCTATTAGATCTGAGTGATTCTTAATCTTTAAAATCACGGTCCCTTTATCATGGAAAGCCGCATCCCCGTTTTTGATTTTATAGTTTGGGTTCGTTACATTACCCACTACTTTAAATTTAACCGTGCCAATCTGTTCTCCTACATAATCTTCGTCAGCCAAAACCCCAGAATAGATTCCATTGTATTCTTTTCCATTCAACTTAATAAAATCAACCCATTCAATTCTACTTTGCCCCCCGAATGGTAATGACCGACAGCCTGTTAGTAACAGTAAACTAAAAACCAGAATGATCATACTCATTTTCTTCAATGAAATCTTCCCCTTTAACAATAAGACGAAAATTCATGGCATTTCGTTACATTTCAACCCAACAGTGCAAAATGATTTAAAAGAAACGGGGTTACCGGTGACAATAAGCAAGCCACCGATTCCCCCGCTACGTTTTTTGGTAAGGATATCTACAGTATCAATTAATCAACCGTAACCGCCAAGCTCTTAATCTTCAATGATGGTGAACCGATATATCCGCTGGAGCCCATTGGTGAGAAGATCAGGTCACTACCGATTTCCTCAATGTCTTGGAGGACTTCAAAGAAGTTCCCGGCTACCGTCATCTGCTTCGTCGGGCCGACAATCTTGCCATCCTTTACGTAATAGCCGTCAGCCGCCAATGAAAAGTCGCCCGAAATCGGATGCGCTCCAGAATGCAGACCAGCTAAACCGGTAATGATGATGCCTTCGTCAAACTCCCCGTAAAGTTGCTCATAGGTTTGAGGTGCAGGTTCAATATAGAAATTGGATGGGCTTACTTCGACGGATCCCTTATAAGAACTGCGATGCGCATGGCCTGTAGTCTCCACGCCATCCTTTTTAGCAGTTTTCAAGTTATGGAAGTAGGTTTGTAAGTTTCCTTCCTCAACAATGCTAAGCTTTCGCGTCGGTACCCCTTCCGAATCGAATGTCGAACTTTGGATTCCCTCAGGAAGAAACGGGTTGTCAATCAGATTCACATGATCTGCCGCAATCTTCTCGCCTAACTTTCCTTTTAGTCGGGATCTGTTATCCTGTACGGCTTGGGCCGAGAAAGAGGATGTGAACGTAGCCAACAGGGAAGCTGCTGCTTTATTTTTCAATACAACCGGGTATTTTTTATTCGGATAATTTCTTTCTCCCAACATGCTTAAGCCTTGTTCAACTACCTCTTTAACAATCGCATCTGCATCAAGCTCATTAAAATCTTTTGTGATCCTAAAAACTGATCCGGATTTTAATTCACCATTTTCCTCGACGAAAATCGAGACGTAAAAGAATAAAGAGTTATTCGCTTCTCTTAACTCAAGCCCTTTATCATGGTAGAGACCTTTTTCCGATCTCTGGTATCGCATTTGGGATGAAGTGACCTTTGTTACACGGTGGTCATACGATAGGATTTTCTTCTCCACTTCTTGTAAGAATCCAATCATATCTTCCGGCTTTACTGCATCTAATTCCGGACTGTAGAACTGAGTTTCCGCATACTCCGCTTCTTCTGTGAATAACTCTTCCGGTTCATTTTCGATCAGTTCTGCATTCTCCGCTGCATTTTTCAGTAGGAATGAGACAGATTCCTCATCAAACTTTTCCGTATAGGCGTAACCCGTTTTCCCATTATACAATCCCCTTACAGATGCACCTTGAACATCGGAAAAGTCGTATTTATCCACTTCCCCTTCATACAACCCGATCGAAAGACTCTCTCTTTTCTCATAGTAGAGTTCAAGATCGGTAAAACCTATATTTTGGCCCTCCGCAAACAGTCGTTCTTTCAATTGTTCAATGCTCATTTTATTATGCCTCCTTTCCGCCGACCGTGATTTCACTGACACGTACCATCGGTTGCCCGACATTCACTGGTAAACTACCACTTGATGAACCGCACATTCCTGCACCATGGCCTAAATTATTTCCGACACGGTCGATATTCAGGATCGTTTTTGCTCCGTTCCCGATCAAAGTCGCCCCTCGAATGGGCTTCTCAATTTTTCCGTTTTTGACCAAGTACGCCTCATTGACTGCAAAGTTGAAATCTCCTGTTCCAGGATTGACCGAACCGCCGCCCATGTATTTCGCGTAAATGCCGTATTCTGTGTCCGCTATGATTTCTTCAGGCGTGGATTTTCCTGGAGCAATATACGTATTAGTCATCCGTGATGTTGGTGCAAATCTGTACGATTGTCTCCGGCTTGAGCCTGTGGACTCCATTCCCATCCGTCTTCCGTTTAATTTATCAATCATGTAACCTTTTAGAATACCGTCTTCAATGAGTACATTTTTTCGGGACTTTTCACCTTCATCGTCAATATTGAGTGAGCCCCATTCGTTTTCAAGTGTCCCGTCGTCAATATATGTAACAAGATCTGACGCTACTTTTTGTCCTAATTTATTCGCAAAAACAGAAGCGTTTTTTGCTACTGAAGTCGCTTCAAGGCTGTGGCCGCATGCTTCATGGAAAATCACGCCGCCAAATTCATTGTCGATAATGACAGGGAATTTCCCGCTTGGTGCCGGATCCGCATGTAGCATCGTTTTAGCAATCCGAGCAGATTCCTTCGCATAATGATTGAGGTCTAGGTTTTCGATAAACTCGAAGCCTTGGTATGCGCCAGGGCCATAAAAACCGGTCTGCATATCCGTCCCATCTGAAGCGACGGATACCATAGACATCCGGCTTCTTACCCGCTGATCCTCAACAAATTTCCCTTCTGAGTTGGCAATAAGCACATTTTGCTCCTCGTCAATCAAGTTAATGATTGCTTGCACAATTTCCGAATCGTAGTTTCTAATGATTTCATTCGCATTCCGCATCACGGAAAGCTTACGGATTTTATCTGCTTCATTTGGCATGATTTTTATCGGGTGAAGCGTTGTAACCGATTCTTTCAAAAGCGGGATAATGCTTGTTTTCCCATCCTTCTTCCCTTGAATGGCTTTCGCAGCCGTACGAGCAGCTTTCAAAAGTCCCTCTCTTGAGAAGTCATTCGTGTAAGCATAGACGCTTTGTAACCCAAGGAACACCCTGATTCCCACACCAAAATCCCGCCCGGACAAATTTTTCTCCAGACGAGAATTTTGAAGGACCATATGATTCGTATACCGATCCTCAACAAAAACTTCCGAAAAATCGCCGCCCGTTTCAAGTGCAGCTTGCAACACATCTTCAATAAGCGCTTTGTTCAGCATAATTTTCCCCCAGTTCCTATTTTTCTAATAACGATGCATATAGATATACGAATAGTTATGAAAATAGTTTCATTTTTAAATATTCAGGGCCTAATCATTACGAATAGGCCACTATAATATCCCTTAATTCGCCATGATACGGTTTCTCGTTAAAAGCTCAAAAGCCTTTTTTACATCAATATCCTCAACAATATGCTCCGGTGTCCACGGAATATAGACATGCGGCGCTATGCCAACACCCGTCATGCCCTGCCTTTTATCAATTCGGGAAAGGCGCGACGACGGATACATCAGCTCAAACCCTTCGTTCCATCTCGCGGTCACCAAGTTCGCGTAATCATTCAGCCCCATTGTCGCTCTGCCGATGACGGTCACTTTACTCGACTTCTTTACGCCTTCTACAAATGAATCACCTGAACTGCCACAGAAGACATCTGCCAACACGATGACTGAAGAAGGATGTTTGGACCCTTTTACGAACGTATCGCCTACAATATCACCAAAGTCGAATTCGACGAAACCCTTCCCACGATTCCTCTCCCATTCCCGCTTGAAGACATTCAAGAACCACTGACCTTGCTCACCTTTCGTACTCGCAAGCACCTCATCCAGTTCAGATAGGATTCGACTTGCACTCGCTTCCGTGCAATTGAACAGCATTGTGTTCTCCGGATCCGCGAGCTCGATGCCCTCTTCAGGGACTAAGTATGGAATAAACGGATGGAAGCTTGAATCGCTACCACCATAATTTACACGAACGTCAATAATCCACTTATCCGTCATATCAAGGAGCTGCTTATTCTCCTCGACCAGTTTCACGATGGCATCCGGATTTGCAAAGTCGGTCATCGTAATAAAAGCGACCCCATCTCTTTCTTCCACCGAATAGGTCGGCACATAAGGCTTCTTCTCATACTGGTTGAATTGTAAAGTCCAACTTTCATTTTCATCTGCAATTTCGCCCTCGCTATAAAGCATGAGGATCGGAGCCCAATTTTCTCGTTCAGCATGATTTTCGTTCAACAACCGGTGATGACGATCCTTCAATTCCGGAATGCTATATCCCCCAATCGAAACGAAACTCATTTTAGGTTGAAGCCGGTCCTCCGAATCGACTTCCGTAACGTACAATCGATCTCCGTAGCGGCGTACTTTGAAACCACGACTTTTTGGTTTTTCATCTTCCGCATTTTCCATAATGAAATGGATATGTTGATCGTTGAAGTCTAACAGGTACTCTTCAACAATTTCCTTGAATTCCTTCTTCGACAGCTGTGCATCCCCCTTAATCATCTTAAGGAAATGCTCAGGTCTGTCACATCCTCGCTTATCATTGCAACCAGCGTAGTCGTTGTGCATGATTTGAATAATTTCTTTAAAGATCGTTTCCATTCCCTAAGCCCCCATTCTACTGTTCTTGCACGATTTCAGATTTTACGTTTTTTGTTTTATCCAGCTCCGGATGCGCCATCCGCATGGCAGAAGGTCTGATCATGATAAAGACAGTGCCGATTAACAAAAGACTTGATACAAGCAGGATCCATTGCGCAGGTAAAATGTCGTAGAGGAACCCGTAAATTACCATACCAAGAGGCATTAATGCCATCGCCATCGTTTCAAGAATCGAAAATACCCGTCCTTTGAAATCATCATCGATCATCTTTTGCATCATAACCATCATTGGCGTATTTACGATAATTTGCGTGACCCCAAAGGTGAACATCAGCGTTGCGTAATAGGCGAACATCACAGTGTAGGGCAATTCAAAAAATAGAGGTAAGCCAATTCCAGCCATGATCAACCCCATCACCAGAACTCCCCTCTTTGCTACTAACATTGGGTATTTCACTTCTTTTTTCACCGATAAATAAATGGACATCAACAACATTCCGACTGCGAATGCCCCCTCGGTGAATCCGAAATGCTGTGGGGCCATTTTCATTTTTTCAATCAAGATGAATGAATAGCCGACCAAGAAAGCTCCAAAAAGAAAATTGATGACAAGTGAGACCCAGATGATCGCCATTACAATTGGCTGCAACTTCAAATAGGAAAGGCCCGCCTTCATACTTTGAAGCATTGATTCCTTCTTCTCACCTTCCACCACTTTTTTCCGTTTTGCAAACAGCTTAAAATTCATCGTCGACTCAAGGATGACTGCAATTGCGGAAGCCGTCATGTACATGATGAGGAAGACGGGCAACGTAACGTAGCCGTAGAGCAGTCCACCTACCGCTGGGCTGGCAATTGCCGCGAATGAAATCGACATTTGATTGAGCGACATCGCTCTTTGGATCCTTGCTTCATCGACAAGACCTGTTATGGAAGAGCTGAAAGTTACTCCCGAAAATGTGGACGTAAGAGACAATATGACAGTCGTTGTATAAATTGCCAGTAAAGAGATGCCTGATGTCAAGCTCACAGCAAGAAGACCTCCGATTGCCAACGTGGTGGCTATCTGCGCTGTAATGACAATCGTTTTCCTCGAGTACCTATCCGCAACATAACCGGCAAAAGGTGCCATAAGTGTTCGGGGCAAAATGCTGCAAATCAAGTTTGTTGCAAAGCTTGTCGCAGACCCCGTCAATTGTAAAATGTAAAAACTAACAGCAAATGCATATACTTGCGCGCCAAATGATGAAATGAGTTTGCTAATTGTAAACGTCCAAAGATGATACGTCGCCCTTTTCAATTTTAAAACTTCGCTCAAAAGTGTCACTCCATTCAGTCAATTTAATAAGATTAAACAAATAATACCACGCCCCCTCTTCCATTACAACAGAAAGTTTAATATAATTAAACAAAGGCAATGATTTATTGTATGAACGCTGTGCGTGAAATGAAACGGGGACAATTGAATCATTGCAATGATTCAGAAGTTCTCGTTGATTACTGGAAAGTTCTCATTAAAAGGCATAGAGTTCTCGTTTATCACCAGCAAGTTCTCATTAACTTGCAAGAATTCTCCTTTATCAAAGGGAAGTTCTCATTTACTCACAAAGAGTTCTCGTTTAGATAACATAATCGGAGGTGTTCCCCCTGCAAACATTAGGCGAACGGATCAGGGTGCTGCGTAAACAGCGAAAACTTACATTGGAAGCATTGGCGGGAGAGCAGCTTACAAAAGGGATGCTCAGTTTAATCGAAAACAATAAAGCGAATCCATCGATGGAGAGCCTTTCTTATATCGCGGAGCGTCTTGGTATTGAAGTGTCCAAACTATTGGAGGAAGTGAACCCTCAGGAATTGCGGGATTTGTTGAAAACTGTGGAGAAGCTATTCACTGTTGAAGTTGACGAACTGAAGGATGAATATAAGCAGATTCTTGAATTAGTGGAGCCTTATGTGGAGAAATTGTCGCAGGGATATGAGGCGGCCAGGCTTTTGGAGATTTATAGCCGCGCCCTTTATTATGAGAAGAAGGATGGCTGGCAGGAACTTTTAAATAAGGCTGGGGCTATATATGACCAAATGAATATTATTCGTCGTCTTGCAGCGGTTGGTATGTTCCGATCGATGGTAAAATTCACGGAGCATGATTACGAAAGCGCGCTTGATATCTTATTGAAGGAGAGATCCGAAATAGAAGAGCGAAGCGTGTTCATCGACTCCCTCACCCGACTTGACTTCGACTATTTGGAGGCGGTGCTCCACTATGCAGTAGGTGATGCTGATGAGGCGATCCGCGTTATGAATGCAGGGATTGAATTTTCGAAGGAGAATCAGGTTTTCTATCGCATCGATCATTTGTACAGATTAGCGACATTCCATGCAATGATGAACGAGGATCTCGAGTCAATGGAATATTATGAACGTAAACTTTTGCTATATGGTGAGTTTGCTGATGATAAAGAAGTGATGTTTTTTACGATTTTCGCAAAGGTTCATTACTTAACATCATATAAAAAAGAGTATAAGGCGGCAATGGAGCTAATCGATGCCCATTATGAAGAACATAATCTTTCAAATTGGCATACCCCATATTCATACATGGAAAAAGGCAAGGTGCTTTATGGCCTTGGCAAATTCGAAGAGGCCCTATCCTGCTTCGGGAAAATTGTAATAGCGGATTACATCCACCATCCATTCGATCTATCCATCTTCTACGAAAAAGATGCCTATGCTGCCCTATGTTATTTGGAGTTAGGGGATAAAGCGGAGGCTCACCGGTCGATTGAGATTGCGGTGGACAATATATCCAGCATGCCGCGCACGCCTTATAAGGATTTCATTATGAAAACGTATGAGTCGATCCGGAAATAAATAAAACGCCGCAAAAGCGTAAAAGCTTTTGCGGCGTTTATTATTATGCTTCAATCGATTGATGTTCAATTGAACCGTTATAAATATCTTTATCCAATTCTCCATTCGCCCTCGCAGTTGCTACACCTGCGGTCATTGAACCACTAACGTTCAGTGCAGTTCGGCCCATATCGATGAGCGGTTCAACGGAAATCAATAGACCTGCCAGAGCAATTGGAAGATTCAATGCGGATAGGACGAGAATCGCAGCGAATGTTGCCCCACCGCCGACTCCTGCTACCCCGAACGAGCTGATCGCAACAACGACAATCAACGTGATAAGGAAAGTTGGTTCCAGCGGATTTTGCCCAACCGTCGGTGCAATCATAATTGCAAGCATCGCAGGGTAAACACCCGCACAACCATTCTGTCCGATTGATAGACCAAATGAGCCCGCGAAGTTTGCAACACCATCTGGAACACCGAGACGATCGGTTTGCGTTTTGATGTTAAGTGGTAATGCACCTGCACTGGATCTTGACGAGAAAGCAAATAGCAATGCTTCCGAAGTCTTCTTCACATACGTAATCGGATTGAGTCCAGAAATAGCGACGATCACTAAATGGATGATGAACATAATAATCAGCGCAACATAGGAAGCAAGAACAAATTTCCCTAGACTAAATATGGCTGCGAAATCTGAGGTTGCGACAGTCCTTGCGATGATTGCCAAAATCCCATAGGGCGTCAAACGTAAAACGATTCTAACGACACCCATAATTAAGGAATATAGAGCGTCAATTCCTTTTTTCACCAAGTTCGCATTTTCTTCATCACGTCTAACAAGTGCCAAATATGCAAATCCTAAGAACGCCGCGAAGATAACGACACCGATAGTAGAAGTCGGACGAGCACCAGTGAAGTCAAGGAATGGATTTGCTGGTAGAAGATCAAGAATTTGATTCGGCAATGCCTTATCTCCCATTCCAGCGGAACGCTCTTCTATAGAGAGACCTCTAGCAGTTTCTGCTTCTCCTTGGACAATTTCAGATGCATCCAAACCGAATAATAATGAAGCAGAGATTCCGACTACGGCTGCAATTGCAGTCGTTCCTACAAGAATCCCCAAAATCATTCCTGCCATCTTTCCGAAGTTCTTACCAATCGTTACCTTTGTAAAGGCACCAAGAATAGATATGAAAACGAGTGGCACGACAATCATTTGAAGAAGTTTCACATAGCCAGTACCAACGATATTAAACCAACTTACTGATTCAGAAAGAATCTCCGAATCGGCTCCATACGCAATATTCAATATGAACCCTAATAGTATTCCGAGCCCGAGACCCGTAAATACTCTTTTTGAAAACGAAACCTTTTTTCGGTGCATAGTATATAGAAGCCCAATCAGTAGCAAAAAGCTAACGATATTGATTAACAATAGAAATGTATCCAACTCAAATTATCCCCCTCGGAATAGTATAACTTACTACAAAGACTATAAATCCCTAATCCATATCAGTCAAGTAGGTTTTATCTAAAAAGAAGTATTCTATTCATTTTGGGGTTGTTTTCTGTATACTGATAGGAAGAATGACTAAGGAGGGCGTATATGGCGGGTTTAATTTCAATTACGGTAACAGCCATATTTACATTGAACATATTTCTAGCGATTGCGCTCATTTTCCTCGAAAGAAGAGATCCCACTGCAACATGGGCATGGTTACTTGTCCTATTTTTCGTTCCTTTTTTCGGCTTCTTCATTTATCTATTATTTGGAAGGAAGTTAGGGAAAAGGCATTTATTCAGATGGGAAGGTAAAAATCGCATTGGTATCGAAACATTGATCGATTACCAGATTGAAGCAATCGAAAAGGGAACATTCGATTTCAGATTGGACGATACCGCCCATTACCAAGATATGATTAACCTACATCTTCGCAATAACCATGCAGTACTTACACAAGACAATGACGTGCAAGTGTTTAATGATGGTGTGGCAAAGTTTGACGCGTTGCTGCATGATCTTGAAAATGCAAAAGACCATATCCATTTCCAATATTATATTTTGCGGCTGGACGCCTTAGGGAATCGTATTTTGGATGTGCTGATCAAAAAGGCTAAACAAGGGGTCAAAGTTCGTGTCCTTTTCGACGATATCGGCTCACGGGGCTTGCGAATTAGACATTTAAAAGAGCTGATCGATTGCGGTGGTGAAGTAGCAGCGTTTTTCCCTGCCGTACTACCACTCATCAACCCGCGACTTAACTACCGGAATCACCGGAAAATAGTCATCGTCGATGGAAGAATCGGCTATATCGGCGGCTTCAACGTAGGTGATGAATACCTTGGGCATGATAAGAAGTTCGGTTATTGGCGCGATACCCATCTTCGAATTGAAGGAAGTGCACTTCATCCACTACAAACACGTTTCATCCTTGACTGGAACCAAGCTTCGGATCGAGATGATATCGTATATGCAGAACGGTACTTCCCCGCAATTCCTCGAAAAGGTTCTGTCGGTTTGCAAATTGTATCGAGTGGTCCTGACGCCGAATGGGAACAAATTAAAGATGGCTATTTGAAGATGATCTTCTTAGCGAAGGAATATATTTATATCCAAACACCGTACTTCATTCCAGATATTAGTTTTCTCGATGCGATACGAATTGCCTGTCTATCAGGCGTGGATGTTCGAATCATGATTCCGAATAAACCGGACCATATGTTTGTGTATTGGGCAACGTATTCAAATGTCGGGAAGCTATTGAAGGCCGGCGCAAAGGTATATATTTATGAAAATGGATTTATGCATGCAAAGCAAATCGTTGTGGATGATGAACTTTCAACTGTCGGAACGGCAAATATCGATGTACGGAGCTTCAAACTCAATTTTGAGATCAATGCTTTCATCTATGATCGAGAAAAATCACATGAACTCGCCGAGCTATTCGAACAAGATATGCAGCTTTCTACTGAACTAACTTATGAAATGTACGCAAACCGGACCCGTTGGATTAAAATCAAAGAATCGGTTTCAAGATTGCTGTCACCTATACTATAAGAACTAACAGAAAAGCATCCACCTGCCGAAGTGTTTCGAATAAGGTGGATGCTTCTTCAATTTAGTCCGAGGTATTCTTCAAGAGTTACATTACGTTTAAAGATTTCTTCAGCTACCTCTTTACCAACGTAACGGAAGTGCCAGGGTTCCTGCATATAGCCTGTAATTTCTTCCTTGCCTTTCGGATAGCGCAGGATGAAGCCATAGCGGTAAGCGTTCGCCGCCACCCATTTCCCCGCCTCAGTTTCCCCAAAAGAGGTAGAGGCCCAATGTTTTTCATAGTTCACTTCACCGATATCAAAGGCAAGGCCAGTTTGATGTTCGGAATAACCAGGTCTTGCACTATACCGATCAGCCTTCTCCACGCCGTCTTTCTGCACGTAACGGTCGTAAAGCGAAACTTGGTATTCATACGAACGATATGTACTGAAAGCTGTTAGATTGATGCCAGACAGCTTTGCTTCCGCTACCATTTCTTCGAATGCCTCTCTCGCCTCTACGCTTTCCTTCGGGGCAAACGTTTTTGGTAATGGGTATTTTTTATTAGCTATCAAAATACCATTCACATACGTCGGTTCATCAGGAAGTTTTTGACCTTCAATATATCCGCTTTTGTTTAGGCTTACAGGAGGGGTTGTCCCTTCTGATTTGTCCTTATCTTTTGGTGTAGTCGTTTTCGGAACGTCTTTTTCAATTTCTTTCGGCTCTTCCTTCACTTCAGTCTCAGGTTCTTCATCAACCGGCTCTTCTGTGACTGGCGGCAGTTCTACTATGTCAGTATCGTCATCTGTCTCCGGCTCCTCCGGTTCTTGGACGATCAATGGTTGTTCTTTAGGCCCTTCAATGCCTATCTGGTTTAAACTTTTATTTACATCCCAATCATTAAAGCCGATCCACACTACGATTGCGGTAAGTAATGCGCCGACTAAAAGTAGTGTAATCGTCAATGCTTTGTTGGATTTTTTCGAGTACGTGCTTCTACGCTTCCGGTTCATCTTAGTTGGCCTTCCTTCTACTATAGGTATCTCTTAACGTTTTATTATAAAATGAATCGTATTACAAAGACTATCAGTATGTTATTTCTAGTCTGTGTATGCTATCATTTATTTTCAAATGTGTAAATGAATGATTGTGAGGATCCGACATGAATAATCAAAGATGGCTCTCTATTAGTTTTTTGACGTTTTTCTTTACTTGGGGCATTTTTCTTCCCTATTGGACCGGTTGGTTGACGATTGAAAAAGGTCTCTCTGTCCCTGCAGCAAGTATTATAATGGGCGTCGGAATGATTGCACGTTCATTCTCGAACTTTCTTGTGTTCCCGTATTTGACGGCAAGAAGCTCGTATATCCAGGTCATTAAATGGACATCTATTTTATCGCTCTTATTAGCTATCCTTTATATTCCTGATTCGCCTTACATTGTATTATTCATCATAACTGTGCTTTTCAGTGCAGTATATCCTATCATTCTACCTGCTGTTGAAAGCGGTGCATCAGTTCTTATGCAAAAGGAACGTGTCCATTATGGTAAAAGTCGTTCATTCGGATCAATCGGATATACGGCTGCACTTCTTATAGTTGGAGCTGCGACAGCCATTTGGAATGAACAAGCCATCCTCTATCTCATGATCATTGGTCTCGGGATTGCTGTTGTCTTCTTCTCACGTCCGGCGCCAGGTATTTTACAAAGCATCCCCAATCGGGAAAAATCGTCTGTTCAAAAAACAGGGGTGAAAACGTTATTCGCAACAAGGGGCTTCCTTGTCGTTATGGTGTTAGCAATACTTTTGCAAGGGGCCCATGCCTCTTATTATAATTACGGGTTTATTTACCTTGATGATTTGAATATCAATGGTTTTTATATTGGAATCATTTTGAATATCGCCGTATTGTTCGAAATCTTGTTTTTCACCCAGGCAGATCGTTTATTGTCAAAAGTCAGGATCTCGACGATGTTCCTAATCGCAGCTATCGGGTCAACTGTACGTTGGGTGCTTGTATTCCTTGTCCCAACTGCGAGTATGTTCATCGGGACGCAAATGTTGCATGCCGCTTCATTTGGAATTGCCCATTACGCGTTCATTCAATACATTTCTGTAAAGCTGCCACATTCTCAGATTGCTTCAGCGCAAGGGTTTTACGCAGCATTTGCAATGAGTTTGAGTACGGCTATTCTGACGTTCCCTGCCGGCTTCCTGTATGAAATTTCGCCGGGAACCGCGTTTTTGGGAATGACCGTCTGTTCTGTGCCAGCAATCATTATTGTGTTGATGACACGAAAAAAGTTTGCTTATTAAATAGTGACGTTCTCCGGATTGATTCTGTTCCCGGGGAGCGTTTTTTAAATTGAAGATAAATCAACGGATTCACCTAAATAATAAAGTGGCATCAAACAGATTTATTTATCAAAAGAAAATGAGGAAGAAGACGATGACGAACCCAATGGCAAAAAAGATGGATAGATAGCGCATCAATTTGGATTCCCGCTCGTGGCCTTGCTCCTTGAAAGCCTTGGACCTTGAGGCGTTTGTCAACGTGAAAAGGGCCATCATCATAAGGACTGCATACTCTAACTGGCCTTTAATGACGAAGATCAGGGTCGCTAATGCGAATAAAATGATGCCTATTACGAATACTTTTGTATGCTTCATATAATTTCCCTCCAAAAAAGGCCAGAGATTGCTCCCCGGCCCATCGTATCTCTTTGTTCAATCTTACTTTTCGTCTTTTTTATCCACTTTCATATCTACATTCTTTTCCACTTTCTTTTCATCTATCTTTTCCGCTTCGGCTTCTTTTACAGCTGGAGCCGCTGGTTGTACTTCTTTATAGTAAAATTTGCGTCCAAGATACGTTTGGAAAATAAGCAGTAGTCCGCCGACCGCCCAGTAGAGTGGCAATGCTGCCATAACCGAGAAGGAGATGAACATAATCATGATTGGTGACATGTAGATGAATAACTTCATCTGTTGTTTTTGCTGTTCAGGCATTGTCCATAGGGAAACACGTGCTTGGACAAAGTAAACGGCACCTGCGACAAGCATCATGATTTTGTCCGGTTCACCTAATTTGAACCAAAGGAATTGATGCTCTTTTACTTCCGGTGGAGCATAAAGAATTGCAAAGTAAAGCCCCATGATAATAGGCATCTGGATGATTAACGGAAGACAACCCATGTTCAAAGGATTGACACCATGCTTCGAATACAAGCCCATCATTTCCTGTTGGAGTTTCATCTGTTCTTCTTTGTCTTCCTTTTCTTTCGCTGCTTTAATCCGTTTTTGGATATCTTCCATTTCTGGGCGCAGGGCATCCATTTTTACTTTCATTTCTTGTTGCGCCTTATAGTTTTTCAACATAAGTGGCATCAAGACCAAACGGATTGCAACGGTGATCAAAATGATTGCCAAACCGTAACTTCCGTTAAATGTCTCTCCAAGATAATGGAGTAGCCATTCCATTGGTTTTACGAAAATATTATAGAATGTACCTTCTTTGTTCTGAACTCCCGAACAACCGCTCAGAAAAACTGCGGCGGTCATTAATATCGTGAATAAGCCAAGTTTTTTCTTCAATAGATTCACCTTCACTATTTCAAACTACTGAAAAGTATACATCAATTCACTATGCAATTACAATTAATGTTCGTCGATTATGTGGATTTATCTATAAAATCGGGATTCCGGTCCATAATAAAACGCTTCCGTTAGGGAAGCGTTTGAATCATTCACTTTTCTGATTATCGTTTTGCGGGGCTTGGCTTGGCACTTCTTTCTTATGGTAAAGGCCGTCTTCGCCTTTGGTCTTGTCTTCGACTTCTTGATTATAATAATGGACGCTTGTTTGTGCGCCTTCACTCACCATTTTATTATCCTGTAAATCATACGGATCTGAGTGGCCTGCCTTTGTATCATCTGAGCGGTTCAGTTTTTGCGAAGTCATGAAGGAATCAACTTTTGTTTTCATATTGTTGACAGCGACCATTGCCTTATCGCGATTTTCCTTTTTACTAAAATATGCGTATGCCCCTGCAGCTAATGTAGCAAGAAGTAATCCATTTCCACGTTTACGTGCCATACCTATCATTCCTCCATTAATTTATGAATTAATTATACTGTAGTATACCCTTTGCGCGATGATTGGAAACTTCCAGTTAACCGGATCATGTCGATATGAGGTATCCCATCTTCATCATATGGTTCACTTTCCGTTTTAAATCCATGTGTTGCATAAAATGATTCCAAGTGGGCTTGTGCTTGCAGTTTTATTCGTTCTGGTTTCCAGTTTTCGTCTATTAGACTAACACATTTTTCTATTAAATTGTGACCGACTCCCTTTCCTCTATGATCCGATCTGATAATTACCCTTCCGATTGACGGACAGTCGTATTTTTCTCCTGCTGGGAGAAGTCGCGCGTAGGCAATAATCCCATTTTCGTCTTTACCGAATACATGTAGCGCCGTTTCGTCATGCCCATCGACTTCCTGGTAAGGGCAGTTCTGTTCGACGACAAACACTGCTACCCTTAACGCCAACATCTCATATACTTCGATACCACTGAGCTGATGAAATTCCGATGTTGTCCATTCTAGTTGTTGATTCATTAAATCCTCACTCACTTTTTAGATAATTTCGTTTTTTTATATTTCATTATGATGACAATCATAGTTTAATGTCAAAGATTTTGCTATTATAATAACAATAGCGGAGGTGATTCATCATGATCAGACCTATGACTGTCGAAGATATTGGATATATACAACAAATTGCCCATGTTACATGGAATGACACATATGCAGGAATCATTCCTGAGGACGTTCAAATAGCTTTTATCAAAAGCTCCTATTCCGATGCCATGATGATGAAACGCATGGAAAAGACGCATTTGCTTGTTGCTGAGTGTGAAAAAGGTACACCGATCGGCTTTCTGAATTTCACTAAAAAAGACGAGGATGGCGATTCGGAATTGACGGCTATGTACATACTGCCAACTTACCAACATTCTGGATTCGGAAAAAAGCTTTTTGATCAATCAATTTGTATGTTAGAAGACGCCAAACAGCTCTTTGTTTATGTGGATAGCAGAAATACGGTCGGACGGTCCTTTTATGAAAAACAAGGTTTTGAGTTGATAGATGTCTTTGAAGAAACCTTTGAAGGGTATCCCGTTGAAACCGCACAATATGTCTATTATATTCCTAAACCTGTGCTTGCCTATTAATAAAAGACGCTATTCCCTAACAAAAGGGAAAGCGTCTTTTATTCATTATAACGATCTCATTCCATCACTATTATATGATTGGTCTTCGAATTGCAGATCATCTTGCAATGGCTGTTTTTTTGTGAAGCATAAAATAGCAGCGATATAAAGAAGAATAGAAGGTATTGAAAGGATTCCTGCCAATAAGCCTGCGATGATGAACATGATTCCTGCAAGTTTAGCATTTTTATCTTTCCAAATATTTACGATTCCAATGATATTCAAGATAATACTGATGATTGTTAGGATGATTACTATCCAAAGAAATCCACCTGCAGAATTCAACAGGGATAAAACCATATCTACATCCGCTGGAGACAACGCAGGGTCTGCTAATAAATCCATTTCAATTTGCTGTTTAAAGGTCGGGTCATTTCTAAGGAGATTAAATACTGCCATAACAAGGAATCCCATAATTGTCCCTATCGCCGTCAAAATGACCGCAATTACAGACAAAACTTTTTCTGCTGTACGTTTCAAGAAAAGCACCTCTCTCTTTCTATTTTTTCTATCATAACAAGTATACGAAGATGAAAACCAATAGTTTCGTTTAATTTTTTTAAACCATTTTTTCGAAGTTTCAAATTATTGTAGTTAGGGTAATCTATTTTTAATAACATTAATTAGTAGGAAGCGAAAGGAGAGCATGAAATATGGGAAAAAAGATAATGTTCACTTCGTCAGACATGCTTTATACCGTCGCAGGTGCATCTGTATTAACAGGATTCGTCTATGTCGTAACTTTAGCATGGGGGCTTTAGATTGAATATCACAGTATTTACAAAGGCAATCCCACTAAATAACGGGATTGCCTTTGTATTTTTTATCAAGCTTTTAAATCATCATATTCTTTATACCGCTCAAATGCTGTGACAACATATGAGCAGACAGCTTCCATTTTATATCCTTTTTCACGTGCGTATTCTGCTGCACGATCGAGTAATTTCTTTGCTACGCCTTGTCCGCGTAGGTTTTCGGATACATACGTATGATCCATTACCATGACATCTGCAAGAAGCGTCCATGTTATTTCAGCCAACATCTTTCCATCTTGTTTATGTTGGAACGCGAATGCGTCACCGCCAAGCTCTACAAATTCAAAGTCCATGAAATCCTCTCCTTTGACAGTATATTACCACATTTCAGGTCATTCTTACTTAAACCATGCCTTAATGGAGTCAATTAAGTTCTCGAAGAATTGCTTCACTTTCTCCCAAAAACTAGGATCAATTTCTCCGAATTTCTCTTTAATCGTCGTTGCCATTTCGGATAATTGATCAGACAACTTCCCAAAATCGATATTCAATCCTCGAATACGATCCATCAATTCAATCAACATTTGACGATCGGCTTCGCTAAGATTGATATTCATTTTTGTTAGTTGCTCGTTTACAATCTTCTCGACTTCCTCTTTTGTATTAGGTTTATTGTCCGCAATCGCCTTCTTGATTTCGGTCAATAATTCGGCCACTTTATCCTCGTCGATACCGGAGTCTTTCGCGAACTTTGTTGCCAAGTTCAATTCGTCATTCGCTACATCCGTCCGTTCTGTATCAAGCGTTTCGCCAGAAACTTCATATGCTTTGTAGATGCCCACCAAGGCTGAATGACCGGTGACGGGTTTTGGCGACGCCACTTCAACAACCGCATCTTCAATTCCTGCTGTCAGCATAGCCGTTGCATACATACTATTTGTGACTTGTGTAATATTGTCAGGAGTAACAATCTTGATAACAAGACCTTTCCCTTTGTCCAATCTTGTAATTTTAGCGGATGAATACATTCTTGCCTGGCTATTGCCATCTTTTATATACTTCGTAAGGTCGTTTCCGTCGACTGTTATCTCTTCGACCTCAGTGTCCTTTTCGACTTTCAGGCTTTCTTTCACACTTTCCTTTTCTGCATCAGTCAGATTAGCGCCCAATACAACAATTGGCAGTCCTAACTTTTCGTCGATAGCTGTATCGGCTTTTGCTAGCGTCGGCTGCAATCCTCCAACAGCAAGCAATAAAACACAAATCGCCATCACCATTTTCTTCATAATTTACCCCTCCTTATCTTATGAAGTAGTACGTCATGGAATCCGGAAAAGTTCCCCTTATACATGCCTTATGATTGCTTTATTTCACAGAAGTCCAGCCGTCGCTTTGAGTTACCTTGCCCTCTTTCATCAATTTACCAAGGGCTCGTTTGAACGCCGCTTTACTCATGCCAAACATTTCACTAATTTCGTCAGGAGTAGATTTATCCGAAAAAGGCATTTTCCCTCCCACATCTGTTAGATACTGATAAACTGTCTCCGAATCATCACCAAGGCGCTCTTCTTTTCGTGGCAACAATGAACCGTTCAATGTACCGTCATCGTGTACGTCGATAACTCGAACTTCCACTTCCTCACCAAGGCGCGGTTCCTGTTCCCGTTCGGTATTATGGACAAAAATTCTGTAGTTTTCAGGAATGCTCAAAAAGAACGACCCTACCGGCAATAACCTGTATGCCCTAGCATTCAACTTTTTATTGAATAAATCCTTAGGTGCCTCCTCTATCAATTCCAGCACCCGTTCCTCAGTTGCGAGTCGAGCAAAAATATTGCCACCTAAATCCGTACGCAATGTCATGAACAGCTCATCATCCATCTTCGGCCATAACGCTTTTACTCTAGGTAGATCTGCTTTGTTCACAAGCACTTCGAATGATGAGCCGATGTCAACGTAGGCACCTTCTTTTTCATCAATCCGAATGACACGCCCCCAGCCGAATGTGCCAATTGTCATCTTCGGCTTATGCGCTGTAGCAGCCAATTCACTACGTCTATTCATATAAAGGAAAACTTCGATTTTCTTCCCGATTTCCGGCGTTTCATCGAATTCGGATGCATTGACAAAAATGTCATGCTCTCCTCCATCCAATATCCATCTGGAGCCTTCCTGTCCTTTTACGGTCAACTGGGCAATATAGCCCGGTTTTAGTTCTGTCATTTGTTCATCTACCTCTTCCGTCAAAAGTCTTGCCGCTCTTTTAATTTTCGTACAAATTCCGTGTCATCTTTCATCGCTGCTACAAGATCCGTTATGCGATCCATCGCATTCCAGCTCAAATGATGCTCAATGCCTTCTACATCACCATAAATATTATGCTCTTCAACACCGATTATTCTCAGAAACTGTTCAAGGAGGTCATGTCTTCGTACAAGCTTCTCTCCGAACTTGAGCCCCTTTTCAGTTAGTTCAAGGCCTCTATACCGTTCGTAGATTACATAGTCCTCGCGATGGAGTCGCTGAGCCATTTTAGTAACGGATGAAGGGAGTACGGACAATGCTTCCGCAACATCGGAAACCCGTGCTTCTCCTTTGGCTTCAAGTTGCAAATAAATCTGTTCAATATAATCCTCCATACTTGGTGTTGCCAAACGTTCCACCTCCAGTATGTACTTTCCCCTTTTTCGGGGTGTTGAACCGTCTTAGTCCCAAGTGTAGCATCGGATTGTTTACTTTTTCCAACGAATGGGTAAATTCACTATACCACTTCAAAGGAGTGAAATGTATGGGTAAAATACTTTGGTTTATCATAGTGGCATTGGTTGCTTTTTGGTTACTTGGGTTTGTGATGAAAATCGGTGGAGGACTAATTCATCTTCTATTGGTCATTGCCGGTATCATCTTTGTTGTCCAATTGTTGACCGGTCGACGGTCGGTTTAAAGAAAGGGTGCCATTTTCGGCACCCTTTTTGTCTTATGTTATCTAATAGAATCCTCATTGCACCCTAGCATATATACATGTATTTCGTAATTGTTTACCGTCAGCAGATAATGAATCGGATCTCAAAACTCCTTCAAGTTCATAACCAGTTCGGACAGCCACTGATCGGCTTTTGACATTTTCTTCATCGCAACGAATCTCAACACGGCGGGCGCCTAACTCTTCGAATGCAAACCGAGTCAATCGTTCCACCGTTTCAGTCATGAGCCCGGCCCCTTCGAATTTCGTATCTAACCAATACCCAATTTCAAATTTTGGAATGGACCAATCGATTCGATGAAGGCCCGTAGATCCAACGAGCTCTCCCGTCTCTTTTAAAAAGATATGCAGACGCAAATCTTTTCTCGTTATGAAATCAGCAATTGCCTGACGAAGATTTTCTTCTGTCGAATGAAGTTCCGCTTCCTCTTGCGCCCATGGCATCCATTCCTTCAATGAGGCGTGCGAATTGCGTTTCGCATTCCACAAGTCCAAAGCATCCTCCACTTCAGGCATGCGAATCAGTAAGCGTTCGGATTCAATTTCACTTGGTATGTTAGGAATACGCTTCGCTTTTTTCGGTTGCTTTTCATCTTCCCACATGACTGGTGTTGTTGTTCCTGCCAGAAAGTCTTCCCGAGTCATACCGTATGTCACTGCATCATAATAGGACATTTCTTTTGGAGAGAACCAGGCATTCCGTAAATGGGCCTCTTTAACAAAGCCAGCCCTTTCGAATGTTTTCCGCATTGCCAAATTGTCTTGCCTTGTATGACCCTCTAAACGGATTTTCTCCTCCGGCAAGCCGAATACGAATTCGGTAATGAGTCTAAGCGCTTTTGGGCCATATCCGAAACCTCTATATCGATCTGCAATCCGCAAATCAAAAAGTGGTATCTCATCCTGCAAATCGTAGATTTTAACGATTCCCACAATGTCTTCTTCTTCGTTTTCCACCCAAAACGTCTTCACTTCATCCGATTCATAGCCGCCTTCTTCTATCGTCTTCTCGATCAGTTCGCGTTCAGGATGCGCGTTCCCATGAAAGGGCCATGTGTTATTTGTTAAGAAATGGATAAGTTGTTCCTGTTCTTCCATTGTCCACTCACGTAATTTCATTTTAAATCCCCCGTTCGGGCTGCGTTATTATTTATGAATCCGCATCAATCGCAAGGAGTTCAGTACGACTAATAATGTCGCACCCATATCCGCGAAAATCGCAATCCATAGAGTCAACCATCCTGGGATGATCAAAAGCAGCGCTACAATTTTTAAGCCTAATGCAAACATAATATTTTCTTTAATAATCTGCAACGTTTTTCGGCTTAATTTCATCGTATATGGCAATTGTCTTAAATCATCTGCCATTAACGCGATATCCGCAGTTTCTAAAGCAGCATCCGTTCCAGCTCCTCCCATCGCGATTCCAATCGATGAAGCCGCAAGTGCCGGTGCATCGTTTATCCCATCCCCTACCATAGCGACACGACCGTATTCACCGATTAAACCTTTTATAGCCGTTAATTTGTCTTCAGGCATCAAGTTAGCACGTACATCCGTTACACCCGCAGTCGATGCAATTGCTTCAGCGGTACGTTGATCGTCTCCAGTCAGCATAACCGTGTGACGGATACCGATGTCTTTCAATTTACGAAGCACATCTTTACTTTCGTCTCTTAAAGGGTCAGTAACTGCTATTAAGGCTTGGAAAGTCTTATCCAAGAGGACAGCCATGACGGATTTCCCTTCTTTTTGCAATGCTTCAGCACGCTGTTTCAATTCTGAAGGGATTTCTGATAGTTCCATTGCCCAATTCAGGCTACCGACATGGATAAGAGAACCTCCTACTTCACCGTACGCTCCTTTTCCAGTGACCGATTGGAAGTTTACCATGTCCACTTTTTGAACACCTTGGCTTTCAGAGTAGGTGACAATCGCCCTTGCCAGCGGATGTTGGGACATCGATTCGACGGCAGCAACCGCATCAAGTATATTATTACGGGCAGTTTTATCCATAATGAAATCCGTGACTTCCGGATATCCTTTCGTCAATGTCCCTGTTTTATCGAAGGCAACCGCGTTGATGCGACCCATTTCTTCAAGATGGACTCCGCCTTTGATCAAGACGCCTTGACGAGCGGCATTGCCAATCGCCGTTACTATTGCGACCGGGGTGGAGACAACGAGGGCGCAAGGACAGCCAACTACAAGGACTGCAAGCCCTTGGTAAATCCATGTATGCCATTCCCCACCGAAAAGTGGTGGAATGATGGCAACTAAAATTGCAATCACGATGATGATTGGCGTGTAATACTTTGCAAACTTATCGACGAATTTCTGAGATGGTGCTTTTTCCGCTTGGGCATCTTCGACAAGATGAATGATCTTAGCGATTGTCGTGTCTCCGACAAGTTTCGTCACTGTCACTTCAAGTGCACCTTCTTCATTCAACGTCCCTGCAAAAACCTCATCATCTTTTTTCTTTAAAACCGGAACCGATTCCCCTGTGATAGGTGCTTGATTGACAGTCGATTGACCGCTTAACACAATTCCGTCCATTGCTATTTTTTGACCCGGCTTCACGAGAAGGATATCACCGATTTGTATATCTTCAGTCGGAAGTTCTTCTACGGTTCCATTGCGGCGCACAGTTGCAGACGGTGGAGCAATGTCCATCAACTGCCGAATCGATTGTCGTGCTTTATTCATAGAATACGCTTCAAGGGCTTCACTTACTGCGAATAAAAAGACAACGACAGCCGCCTCTTGCCATTCCCCGATGATAACTGCCCCAATGATCGCAATTGTCATCAACGTTTTCATGTCGAAGTCAAATCTTACGAGGTTTTTTACGCCCGTAATGAACATCCCAAGCCCCCCGACCAAAATGGCAGCTGCGAAAAGACCTGTAGCAACTGTCGTGTTCGGCAAATCGCGATGTGTGAAATAAAGACCCGCAATGACAAAAATAAGGGCTAACAGTGTAACGATATTCTCTTTTCTTTTGAAAAAAGGTATTTTTGGATTTGGATTCCTTTTTGTTAGAGGCACAACCTTAATGCCATCAAACGCTCCAGCGGCTTGTAGCTCTTCCACTGTCGCATCTCCCGTGAAAGATAATTTTGATGCTCCGAAGTTTACGGTCGCTTCCGATACGGAAGGGATGCTTTTTACATTGCTTTCAAATTTCATCGCGCAATTGGCGCATGTTAGATTCTCAAGTCTGTACTCTGTTTTTTCAGCCATGTTCATTTCCCTTCCCTTCATTCGCATGCTCATGGGTGATCCTGACAAGATCGGACACATGTGAATCCGATAGTGAGTAGTAAACCATTTTCCCCTTGCGTTCCGATTTTGCGAGGGCGTGTTCACGTAAATAGCGAAGATGATGCGATGCGGTGGCATTTGACGCACCGATTACAGCCGCCACGTCGCAGACGCACATTTCTTCTTCAAGCGTTAACGCATATGCAATTTTCAATCTAGTTTCATCAGCGAGCGCCTTGAATATTTGTACCATTCCGCTGACATCCGGCAAGTTCTTTTGTACTGTTTCTACGACTTCTTCATGGACAACTGTTATTTCACATGTATCCTTCACCTTCACAGAACTCACCTCATTCAAATACTCGTTTGATTGTAAGTACAGTATATGCATCTTATTCCCCTAATGCAAGGTTATTCAAACAGATCTTTGAATGAATTTTTCGCCTTGAAAATAAAGGGTTTTCGGGATTTTTATTGAAGATTATATCAATACTTCTATTTCAGTCGAATTGCATGAATATAGCCGTGGAGAAAGGGTGGTTCCTTTGTACAAAAGAATACTTATTGCAGTCGATGGATCAGAAAACTCGCAGCGTGCAGCCCTTCATGCAGCTAAGTTAGCGATCACTAACTCAAACGCATCCATTACGGCGCTATATGTGCTGAATTATGATCGGACACGGACCGATGTCCTCCTTGACGCAGATATCGCCGATCTTCATCTAAGGCGTAAGGAACGGATTGAACCTATATTGGACATTTTCATAAAACATCAAGTGAAGCATGAACTGGTGATTCGTCATGGCGAACCTGGTCCGACAATTATCGCTTACGCAAATGAAAATAAATACGACCTTGTCGTCATTGGTAGCAGAGGATTAAACTCATTTCAAGAGATGTTGTTAGGAAGCGTCAGTCATAAAGTAGCAAAACGCGTCATTGCACCCGTTTTGATCGTCAAATGAAGTAGAAAGGGGAAAATTGAATTGCAACGAGGAAAATATAATGCCATAACGGATGTTCCCGGAGTGAAAGTGGGCCATGTAACTTTATACGAAGAAAGCGGTCCAGAAAGGGCTTGTACAGGCGTAACAGCTCTATTGCCACATGGAGGGAATTTATTCGAAGAGAAGGTGCCTGCAGCAAGTTTTGTTTTGAACGGTTTTGGCAAATCAGTTGGACTTATTCAAGTGGAGGAATTAGGTGTCATCGAATCCCCCATCATGTTGACAAACACCTTTAGCGTAGGGGCTGTGCTTGAGGGGACTTTGCAGCATATGCTTATGGAGAATACCGCAATCGGAGACTCCACAAGTTCATTGAACGTCGTTGTCGGTGAATGCAATGACAGCTATTTGAATTCGATGCGTGAGTTAAAGGTACGAGCCAATCATGCTGTTGAAGCAATACGGAACGCAGAAGGCGGCCCACTCGAACAAGGTGCTGTTGGTGCAGGGAAAGGAATGATCTGTTTTGGCAGGAAAGGTGGAATCGGTTCCTCTTCAAGAACGATTTCCGATGAAGGGAAAAGTTCACTTACTGTTGGTGTGTTGACATTGACCAATTTCGGAATATCCGAAGAATGTCGCATTAATGAATGGCTTGCGAAGAATTCAAAGCAATCGTTAACAGTTGAAAACGACTTGACGACATCCGAGGAAATGGAGCATGAAAAACCCGATGGCTCGATTATGATCATCGTCGCGACAGATGCACCTTTAAATGACAGGCAATTGAAGAGACTTGCAAAACGAGCTTCCATTGGTCTTGCACGAACAGGATCTACCGTACATAACGGGAGCGGCGACATCATCATTGCGTTCTCAAACGCCTATACCATTTCGCATAGGAGTGAAGAGGTAACGAATAGCTATACGATATTGCGTGACGACACACCAATCATGAATAAGCTTTTCCAGGCTGTCATTGAAGCAACAGAGGAAGCTGTTTACCAGTCGATGATCCACGCACAAACAACAATTGGTAGGAAGGAACGCGTTGTGGAACGTTGGCCTTTTATTGAGTGATCAGTTGCAGTATTAAGCAAGGTGTGTTTAAAAAGTTTTAGAATAGCCATATTAATAAGTGATGAGCCATTTTGGGATTCCCCCCAAATGAAAAAACGCCACGCTTGAATTTTCATTCATGCGTGGCACTTTTTTTATTTACGTCCAGACTCCGGGCGCCAGAGGCTCGGGGTCATAAGTCAAATCTGCTCTGTGGCAAAAAATGCCACGCCGCATCTTCGCCTTATGCCCAGCACCTCTATGCGGGCGCCCTTCGCATTTGGTTTCGTCCAGACTCCGGGTGGCAGCCAAAGCCGTTACGAAGAACGGCTTTTGCGAGTAAAAGCGAAGCGTTACGAGCACGTCTTTGCCATTACTGTCGAGGCTTACCGCCACCCTTCGCTTTTGGTTATTGTGCTGGGTTAAATTGAAGGTCGATTGAGATCTTGATGTCGTCGCCTACAAGAACGCCGCCTGCTTCAAGTGCTTGGTTCCATGTAAGTTCGAATTCTTTACGGGAAACTTTACCTTCTACTTCAAAAGCAGCTACCTGTACACCCCATGGGTTTACTCCAGTTCCTTCGTACTCTGCTTCAAACGTAACTTTCTTAGTCACGCCTCTCATTGTCATATCACCTGTGATATCGTATTCGCCTTCGCCTGTTTTCACGACGTCAGTTGAGACAAAAGTGATGGAAGGGAAGTTTTCTACGTCAAAGAAATCAGCTGAACGTAAATGGTTGTCACGATCTACAGCGTTTGTATTGATTGTTGATGCATCAATTGTGAAATTGATTGAAGCACCAGTTAGGTCTTCTGGATTCCCCTCGAGTGTACCTTCTACTCCTGAAAAGCTACCTTTTACTTTTGAAACCATCATATGCTTTACTGAAAAACCTACACTCGTATGTGATGCGTCTAATTTCCATGTTGCCATTGTCAAATCCAACCCTTCTATTTTTAATTTATTTATTCCTCGTATCCTTATACCCTATTTCAATCAAGATAATCTTCTTTTATCTCGATTTCAAAGTGTATATTGATACTAACGCTTTTTTATCTCGAAGTCAAGATAGTTTAATTAAAATTTATTTATCTTTACGATTTATTTACAATTCCCTGATTAGACTCCCTATTACAAGGCTTCCTACTACTATTTTGCTTTTAATTTCAATGTATAGCCTTTTTCCACCTTACCGTCTAAAACGGTTTCATGGTAGATACCATTTGCCCAATCTTCAGCCTGGTCGTGGAACCATTTCGATTTCATATGTCCGCTTTGACCAGGTCCAACAATATGGTACGTGGTGGACAAATCGGATAAATCCGCCACGAAGCGCCATGAAGCCCCGTGATACACCGTTCCATTATCATTGAATGCGGCTGCCTGCACAGTCACGTTCGAGCCGCCTATTGCCTGTTTTTCAGGGTTTAGGAAATAGGCAAAAATCGGTGATGCCGCCGATAGGGAATGCGGGAAAGCTAATTGGTGGAAATCTCCCCACTTCCATTTTGCCGAATCGTTCCCGAACCGCTCTTCAATTTCCGCAATGGACGTCTCGAATGCATCATAGACCCATTTGTCGACGCCTCCATAGTTGGACACCCACACGCCTAACTTGCCGCTGTATGCATCCCTCAGCATTTGGTCGACAATCTGCCCTTTGCCCGGCATAAGCCTATATACGTCTCCCGGCATTTCACTACTTAACATCGTTTTCGGCAATTGCCTCATTAATTTATGGAAAACGAGCGGCGCTCCCGCTTCAGGTGAATCAATCTGATTCCATTCCCTTAACATGCTAATTACATCTGTATATCTACCTTCTTTATCCGTTGCCTCTACAGATCCAATCAAGTCTTGCAAAAACTCCCGCGCATACAAATTCGCTTGATCCATCTGCAGTTCCATCATGTCTTCCGCCGTGAAGTTATCTCCCTTACCCAAGACTTCAGCAATCCTCATATATCGATAAGGCTGTGCCCAGTATTTCGTTATATGATACGGGTATGAATCATCTACGACTTCATTGTTTGCCGTGGCGATGAATCCCACCTTCGGGTTGACGACTCTTGGTAGTTCATCATAAGGGACATAACCCGCCCACCCATATTCAGATGAGTCTCCTGGAACGGGTAGTTGAGCATCTCCTTTTTTACGTATCGGGATTCTGCCGTTTGCTTTATAAGCAATCGTCCCGTCCTTCGCTGCAAACACAAAGTTTTGTGCTGGTGCATGGAAGTCCTCTAAGGCCGCCTCGAACGTTTCCCAATTCGACGCTTTATTCATCCTAATAATTGCTTCAAGCTCTTTCGTCGGTTCAAGCGCAGTCCATTGCATGGAGAATAGCGCACCCGGATCCTCCGATTTATATAATATGTTCGACATGATCGGTCCATGCCTAGTGACAATTACTTTAAATGGGACATCATTATCGCCTTTGACTTTAATCGTCTCATCTCTAACTTCGGCCTGCTCCCATTTGCCGTCATAGCGAAATTGTGTCGGGTTTTCCGGATTCGGAATTTCGATATACAAATCTTGCACATCTGGGCCAACATTCGTAACACCCCACGCGATATCCTCGTTATGGCCGAGGATGATGCCCGGAACACCTGCGAAAATGACCCCACCGACATTTTGCTCAGGCGATTGTAAATGCATTTGGTACCAAATGGATGGCGTATTTAATCCAAGATGAGGGTCATTAGAAAGGAGCGGCCTACCAGACGCAGTTTTATCACCAGATACGACCCAGTTATTGCTCCCGTTGAATTCATGCGGTACCAAATCCGAATTGAAGCGGCCCGCCACTTCAACTGGCGTCTTCAAATTCGCTTCGATGATTGAAGGGGCATTATCCGGATAGCTGACGAATAATTCACGTGCCTGCTCCTCAGGGAAATTGTTCAGCGCCCAATGCCTGACAGCAAGGCTGTGCCAGTTGCCTCCTAAGTCGTAGGCCATATACTTTCCTATCGTTAGTGAATCAATCGGTGTCCATAGTTCAGGTTCATAGCCAAAAATTTTGAACTCATATGGCAGCTTCCCCTCTTCCCTAGCCTGCTCGATAAAAGCGTTGACACCTTCCGCGAACCAGGCTAAAACCTTTTTCGCCTCATCCCCATATCCGTCGTATGATGCTTCAGCGGCATTACGTAAACTGAAAGTCCGAAAATTCTTGTCGGTGTCAACAGCTGCAGCCCCCACTACCTCTGATAGTCGACCACTTGCCTGCCTACGTGCCAAATCCATTTGGAATAAACGGTCCTGCGCCTGCACATAGCCCTGGGCTCGATACAAATCAGCATCCGATCCTGCCTCTATATGAGGCACACCATTCACATCCCTGACGATTTCAACGTCATTATCAAGGAAACTTACATTTCTCTCTCCGTCGATAAACGGTTTCGATTTTCCTATGTACAAATTGATGGCAATCAGCCCGATAACAAGGATTGCTGTTATCCCGCCAAAGACGGATAACAATAATTTTGTCCACTTCCCCATTCTCTTCCTTTTCACGTTTCATCCCTCCCAATATACTATTCGATGAACAGTCATTCATTTCCTTTTAAAAAATCCACGATTATTATTTCTTGTCAAAACAACCAATACCCAGCATACTTATATAATGGTGAAGCCTATATTTTCATCGAAATTGGAAGTAAGTTTCAACGCATTAGAATTGAAGGGACTGGATGTTGATGTCGAAGCATCAGTGGTTTAAGGATTTACGCGGAATTATTTCAGAGGGCATTCTACTGATAGATGAACCATTAAATAAATATACGATGACAAAACTTGGCGGCGCAGCGGATGTACTTGCCATTCCTGGAACAATCGAGGAAACGGAAGCGATTGTGCGGTATGCATATGAGAATGAAATTCCTCTCTTATTATTAGGAAACGGGTCGAATATGGTCGTTCGGGATGGAGGAGTCCGCGGAATCGTTCTCCATTTGTCCAAATTGGATGCAATTCGAGTGGACGGTAATCGGATACATGCGGAAGCAGGGGCCCTCATCATCGATGTGTCGAAGCGGGCAACGGAAGAATCCTTGACAGGCTTGGAATTCGCTTGTGGAATCCCAGGCTCGATTGGCGGTGCAATGGCCATGAATGCTGGTGCCTATGGCGGGGAAATCAAAGATATTATCTACCAATGTACCGTCTTGACGAAATCTGGAGAGCGGCTTGTTTTATCCAAGGATGAACTAGAACTTGGCTATCGGAAAAGCATCATTGTTAGCGAAGGGTACTATGTATTATCAGCCGATTTTGAGTTGGTGGAAGGTGACCAAGAAGCAATACTTGCGAAAGTAGCCGACCTGACTTTCCAACGCGAGTCCAAGCAGCCTTTGGAATTCCCTTCTGCAGGAAGTGTATTCAAAAGGCCACCAGGCTACTTTGCTGGGAAGTTGATCCAAGATTGCGGATTGCAAGGAAAGGGTTGCGGCGGTGCAGAAGTATCGATGAAACATGCAGGTTTTATCATTAATAAAAACGGTGCAACGGCATCCGATTACATTGCTACGATCAATATGGTGAAATCCGAAGTGAAGAAGCAATTCGACGTTGACTTGGAACTGGAAGTAAAGATTGTAGGAGAAGAATAAACAAAAGCGCAGGGCGCCTGCCTAGAGGCGACGGGCATAAGGCGAAGATGCGACGTGGCGCTTTTTGCCACATAGCAGATTTGACTTATGACCCGAGCCTCTGGCGCCCGAAGTCTAGTCGTAAACATACTAACTTAAGAGTTTATCCACAAAGAAGAAATAGTAATAACAAAAAGCGGATGACCAGGAATCGGCCATCCGCTTATATTTAAGTCCGGTGTTTTTTACATCATTGTTCCGTTTTGCAGACAAATTGTGTTGCTTCGGTGACACTGTCATCCGTTATCTGCACTTGACACATTTTATTGTTATTCATGAATTTGAAGATCCCGTTATTGAAGTCCGTTCCGATTTCTTTGAAGAAGATCCCTTCAAACTTTGCATCTTTCGAATGGGTAAAACTAACACGGAAGCCTTCGCCCTCTTCGACTAAGTAAGCCCGTACGCCTTTTTCAAACATGCCCTCTATTTCATCTTTTATGGCACGATCGACGGATACGACATGGAAATCTACAAATGTTATTTCTCTTAACAGCACATTCATGAACGAACCTTTTGTGATTTCTTCCCATCTACTTTGAGCAGTTTGACCGATAATTATCTGCGTAATATTATGTTTGTGAGCGACTTCTTTGATCACCTTTGCAACTGATCGCTTCTCATTATCCATAACGATAAAATCTTCAACATCAAGCTCCGTTGCAAGCTCTTGCCATCTTTCGATATAATCTGATTTTTCAGCGTCGAATTCATCGAATGGCAATGGGTCAATCGTTAAAATATATAGTGGACAATCCATGATGGATGCCATTTTATGTCCACGTCTAATGAGACGCTCACCATTTGGACCGTAGTAGACACAAACAAGAATGCTTTCGTCCATACGACCTTTTACTTTGCCCATGACCGTAGTCACCTCTTACAATTATTTTCGTTTCGTAAAACGAATCTAAATTTGAAAACCACAATATTATACATGAGTGTCGGTAGACTGACAAGATATAATCGCATCATCGGCGATTTTAAAATATTTAGTGTATAATTCAAATATGAACTTGTAGCTACTAATTATGTCCCCAGTTCTGCAAGGAGTCAAGTCTATCCTCAATTATTAAGAAAAATTTACATAAGAAGTTGAAAACCCGGTTTCACGTAAATCAGCGGTTGTCCCCTAGGAGGTTTTCTGTTGTTGACGATTACATTATCCATATTCATCCCCTTTTTGGCAGCGATTTTCATCCCATTAATTTATAAACGGATTCATAGCCGACATATCGGCTGGTTTGTAATTATCGTTCCAATCGCTCTTTTCATTTTTTTAGCAAGCTACATCCCTTCCATCGCAAATGGAAGTACCTATATGCATACGATTCGGTGGATAGAGACGGCTGGAATCCATTTTACTACGTATCTCGACGGCCTCAGTTTAATATTCGGCCTTCTCATTACGGGTGTCGGCAGTTTGGTCATCCTATACTCTATATACTATTTGTCTGAACGGGAATCATTAGGGCGCTTTTACGTCTACCTCCTACTATTCATGGGCGCCATGCTTGGTGTCGTTTTGTCAGATAACCTAATGGTACTCTATGTCTTTTGGGAACTGACGAGTATTTCATCCTTCCTGTTGATCGCCTTTTGGTACCACCGGAAAAAATCAAGGTATGGTGCTCAGAAATCCATGCTGATCACAGTATCAGGTGGCATAGCGATGCTTGCCGGATTCATCATGCTACAATCTATGACAGGTTCTTTCAGTGTACGTGACATAGTTGCGACAATTGGCCAATATACGGACGAGCCACTATTTTTAGTGGCGTTACTTCTTGTATTATTGGGCGCATTTACTAAGTCCGCACAATTTCCGTTCCATATTTGGCTTCCAGACGCAATGGAGGCACCTACACCGGTCAGCGCTTACTTACACTCAGCGACGATGGTAAAAGCGGGTATTTACTTAGTTGCACGTTTTACTCCCATCTTCGGCGGTGAGGCAATGTGGCTTTACATAGTAAGTGGCGTTGGGGTTTTCACTTTGTTAATAGGTTCACTGAACGCCGTGAAGCAGACGGATTTAAAAGCGTTGCTCGCTTATTCGACAATTAGTCAGTTAGGCTTGGTGATGAGTTTATTTGGCCTCGGGTCCGTGGCACTCCATCATGGATACAGCCCCGACTCGGTGATTTATACGCAAGCGACGTTCGCGGCATTATTCCATCTCATTAACCATTCCACCTTCAAGGGTGCACTCTTTATGGTCGTCGGAATCGTTGACCATGAGCTTGGAACCAGGGATATCCGTAGGTTAGGTGGACTTATGGCATTCATGCCTGTGACCTTCACAATCGCTTTAATCGGAAGTTTCTCGATGGCAGGTCTCCCGCCTTTCAACGGTTTCCTAAGCAAAGAGATGTTCTTTGAAGCATTAGTGAATGCGCGAAACCTTGAAGTTTTCTCAACCGGTACAATGGGTACGTTGGTCCTCGTAGTTGCATGGATTGCAAGTGTATTTACATTTGTCTATAGCATGATTATCGTTTTCCAAACGTTTTTCGGGGAATTCCATCCCGAGCGTGTCGAAAAGCCTATCAACGAAGCATCTAAGGGGATGTTAGTTGCACCTTCCGTTTTGGCAATATTAGTTGTCGGCATCTTTTTCTTCCCAAATGTCATTGGTAACTATTTGTTGCGTCCCGCGATGGCAGCAATTTATCCAACATTTGCGGGTGCAGAAGGCCTGACGCCTCATATAAAGGCATGGCACGGTTTTAATACTGCTTTATGGATGACGATTGGTGTTGTTGTCCTTGGGACTATTCTGTATCGTTTCATGAGATATTGGAAAGGCGTCTATTCGTTCGCTCCGTTTAAATGGAATTTGGATACTGCTTTCAACGCCAGTTTGTCATGGCTTGAAAATGGATCCCGATACTTGACACGGCTTTATATGAAGGGCTATTTGAAAGATTACCTCGTCTATATTTTTGTGTTTTTCGTCCTAACGGTAGGAGGATCTATACTATACACAGGGTCTTACTCTTTCGACTTCTCGGATGACAGTCCCATAGCAATAAATGAATTTCTTATCGTGCTTTCTATGGCCGGGGCGGCGCTTTCAATGCTCTTTGTTAAATCCAGAATGACGGCAATCATTTTAAATGGTGTGCTTGGTTATTCGATTGCCCTTCTCTTCGTCATATTCCGAGCACCGGATCTCGCTTTAACTCAGACAGTTGTTGAAACGGTGACAACAGCCCTGTTCCTGCTTTGCTTCTACTTCCTGCCTGAATGGAAGAAAGAGCGTTCTGCACGTAAGACAAAAATTTCAAATGGCATTATTGCCATTTTAGCGGGGACAATTGTGACGGTGTTAGGCCTTGCAGTGCAAGGTAATAAATTATTCGAGTCAATTTCGGTGTATTTTGAAGATGCCTATCGCCTTGCCGGTGGTAAAAATATCGTCAATACGATATTGGGAGATTTCCGTGCATTTGACACGATGCTTGAAGTCGTCGTTCTTTTCATCGCCGGTATTGGTGTATTCACACTCATTAAATTGAAATCTAAAAAGGAGGAACAGGATATTGAAGATCAATGATGTCATTCTGAAAACAGTGACGAGAATCGTCGCTTTCATCATATTGACGTTCGGCGTTGAACTATTTCTGTCGGGTCATAACAATCCCGGCGGCGGCTTCATCGGCGGTCTCGTCCTGTCCTCCGCATTTGTTTTGCTTTACTTGGTAAACGATATAGAAACCGTGCGCAAAGGCATCCCGTTTGATTTCAAGAAAATTGCAGCAATCGGGGTGCTCCTCGCGGTCGGTTCAGGCGTCGGTTCCGTTCTGTTCGGTAAACATTTTCTGACCCAGGCTTTTAGCCATTTCGATTTGCCGATTTTCGGGGTTACTGAATTGTCGACAGTCATCCTATTCGAAGCTGGGGTTGCTTTAACGGTTGTCGGCGTTGTAGTGACAATCATTTTATCAATAAGTGAGGATGTGTAGCAGATGGAAACTTTAATAACGGTGCTTGTCGGCCTTCTCGTGACCATAGCTGTCTATTTGTTACTATCTCGCAATCTGATTCGCGTCATTTTGGGGACTGCTCTCTTATCACATGCCGCGCATCTTCTTTTGATGACGATGGGCAACGGATTGAAGAAAGGAAGCGCCCCGCTGTTAGGTGAGAATGCGGCAAGTTATGTGGACGCATTGCCTCAAGCTCTAATTCTGACTGCGATTGTGATTAGCTTTGCCGTGACGGCATTTTTATTGGTGTTGGCGTATCGTACATATAAAAAGACGGGGACTGACGACCTCTATGCATTGAGAGGGCTTGATGATGAATAATATTTTAGTTATGCCGATGATCATTCCTTTATTGACGGGGATTATCTTGATTTTCTTACGAACTCGCACGAATTCTCAACGTGTTTTCAGTGTTTTATCTATAATTGCAACGATCACTGTAAGCATAGTCATTTTAAATAAAATTCAGCATGAAGGTATTTTACGATTAGATTTCGGTGGTTGGTTACCGCCATATGGCATTTTATTTGTAGCGGATTCGTTTTCCATGTTGCTTGTCATAACGACATCGATCGTGACAGGAATTCTTCTTATTTATGCTTTTTCGTCCATTGGAAAACAACATGAGAGTATGTTTTTTTATCCGTTTATCTTTTTCCTTGTAGCAGGAGTTAACGGTTCATTCCTGACAGGTGATCTATTTAATTTATTCGTTTGTTTCGAAGTCATGTTACTTTCCTCTTATGTGCTCATTACAATGGGCGGCAGGAAGATTCAGCTTGTCGAATCGATCAAATACGTGACGATCAATGTACTTTCCTCATGGTTCTTCTTAATCGGGATTGCTTATTTATACGGAACGGTCGGAACTTTGAATATGGCTCATTTATCTGTCAGGATTGCGGAAGTAGGACAAGGGCCGCTACTAACAGTGATCAGTTTGATGTTCCTAATCGTATTCAGTCTAAAGGCTGGACTGTTGCTTTATTTCTGGCTTCCTAACTCATATAGTGCACCCCCTACCATAGTTGCGGCATTATTCGGTGCTTTGCTCACTAAAGTCGGTATCTATGCTATGTTCCGTATTTTCACACTCATCTTTTATCATGAAACGGTCATTACGCATACTGTAATTGGGATCATGGCCATATTGACGATGATAGGCGGAAGTATCGGTGCACTTGCGTATAACGATATTCGAAAAATTGTTTCGTATAATGTTGTGATTGCCGTCGGTTTCATCTTGGCGGGTCTTGCCATGTCTTCCGAAATTGCGTTCCAGGGTGCTATCTATTATTTAATACATGACATGATTGTGAAAGCTTTGTTATTCCTTATTGCGGGGACGATGATCTATTTGACAGGAAAATCCAAGATTGAAGAGATGAGCGGTCTTATCCGCAACTATCCTATGCTTGGTTGGCTGTTTTTCATCACGATGCTATCATTGACGGGTATTCCTCCGTTAAGTGGATTCATCGGCAAAGTGTACTTAGGACAAGGGGCGATTGAAACAGGGTCCTATCTGTTGTTGGCAGTGGCCTTTATGTCTGGTATTTTCGTTCTATACTCATTACTGCGCATCTTCCTGAATTGCTTCTGGGGTGAGACGATTATTAATGAGGATGACGATGTACCATTAAAAAAAGGGATGCTCATTCCATGTGTCCTCCTCGCAATCATGACAGTTGCAATCGGGATTGGGGTCGAAGGTCTTGCCCCCTATGTCAGTGATGCTGCACGTACACTTATGAATCCTGATATCTATATAGAAGCTGTATTACAAGGAAATCGTTAAGCGGAAAGTTGAGGTGGAGTTTGATGCCAGCCCAGTTATTACTGAACCTGTTCATCGCTTTTTTATGGATGACGTTAATGGATGAAGATGAATTGAAGTTCACGACTTTCTTTGCCGGTTTCCTTGTCGGAATTGGAATTATCTTTTTCATGCACCGCTTTTTCGGCACACAATTTTATTTGCGGCGGTTAGTTAAAACAATTAAATTACTTTTCATTTTCATATCTGAATTGACGCAGTCGAGCATCGTTGTCTTGGGACAGATTTTAAGTCCCAAATTGAAAATCAAGCCGGGAATCTTTAAATACGAGACAGTCCTGAAAAGTGATGTAGAAGTGACGATGCTATCCCTTCTTCTCACGTTGACTCCGGGTTCGGTCGTGATGGAAGTGTCTCCTGAAGGCGATACGCTGTATATCCATGCGATGGATGTTGAGGAGTCCAGGGCAGGTTTGATCAAACAGCTAAAGAACTTTGAAAAAGCGATCATGGAGGTGACACGATGATTGAAATGATGCTGACGGTGTCACTAATTCTATTTTCTATCACTATTTCCATTGCAATCATTCGGATCGTTCTTGGCCCTTCGATGCCTGACCGTGTCCTTGCACTTGATATGATTGGTGTGAATTTGATCGCAACGATTGCGGTTGTCTCGATCATATTGAAGACAAAGGCCTTTTTGGAGGTCATTTTGATATTAGGTATTCTTTCATTCATTGGAACGATCGCCTTTTCGAGAGCAATTGAAAGGGGGGTCATCGTTGAGCGTAAACGTGATCGGTGAATTTATAGGGGCGCTATTGATATTAATGGGCGGGATTGCGAGTGTGATTAGTGTGTTCGGGCTTATTCGATTGCCGGATGTGTATACGCGCTCGCATGCTGCGACAAAGAGCTCGACTCTCGCTGTATTGCTAACACTTTCTGGAACGTTTTTGTATTTTTTGTTCCGTGAGCAATTTGTTAGCGTACGTGTCCTTCTTGGAATTGTTTTCGTTTTTCTTACGGCTCCGGTGGCAGGCCATTTACTTGTGAGGGCTGCTTATCGTTCGAAGGTGGAGTTGGCGGATATTTCGACTGAGGATGCTTTGAAGGAAGTTTTGTATAAGGATGAACTAAAAAACGACGGTGTTAGCGATAAAAGCTAACACCGTCGTTTTTTCATTAGATAAGCAGTACTGTTGATTTACGCTTCAGGCGGACGCTTTCCGCGGGCATGGCTTCAGCCAATCGAACCACGAAGAGTTCGATTTGCCGTATTTCTGCGTTTTTTTGCAGAAATTAAGGCATCCGTTTTGGCATTCCTGCTCCCTTAGGGTCGCAATAAACATTGCTCGCAACGCTGCACTTTTGCTCGCAAACGCCGTCCTTCGTTACGGCGTTCGCTGGAGTCGCCGCCCTACGCTTCAATCAACGGAGACGTCTTTTACCTACTACGTTTTTCAAAAGTTACGTGAAAATGATTAGATCCTTCAAATTTCACAGTTGTCGTCTGTGCAGAGGCCTTGGCCTTCTTTGCCTAGTACTTTCAACTGGGGTTGGATTCCTTCTTCTGCCGCTACTTTTCGTAATGCTTCTTCGAAAGCTTGCGCTGGTTGCGCACCTGAGATTGCGTATTTACGGTTGATGACAAAGAATGGCACGCCTTGAACACCGATTTGTCCAGCTTCGCCAATGTCTTTCTTCACTTCATTGGAGAACTCATCAGATTGAAGCATTTGTTGAACCCGGTCTTTTGAAATACCTACTTCTTCCGCAATGGCTACCAATGTAGACTCGTCACCAAGGGCCTCTCCTTTGACGAAATGACCTTCCAGCAGGCGTTCAGATACAGCGTCGGCTTTGCCTTCCTGCTCCGCTAACTTTGCAAGGCGATGAGCATTATATGTGTTTGCCACTTTCATGCCTTCGACGTCATAATTCAGTCCCACCGTCTTGGCCTGCTCCGCGACATTTGCCATCATCCGCTCTGCTTCTGTTTGGCTGATTCCAAATTTCTTTGTCAAGCCTTCGACTGCTGAACCGTTTGCTGAAACAGGCGTATTCGGGTCCAACTGGAATGCCTTAAAGACCACTTCAGTTTGACCCGTTAAGTTTGTAGACTCTATTGCTTCTTCCAATCTTCTTTTTCCAATATAGCAAAACGGGCAAACATAATCTGACCAGACTTCAATTTTCATGATTAACAACCACCTTTCCTTTCTTATTTTAGAATTCATTTAAACTGGCAACAATGAATATGCCTGCTTATGCTGTTATTGAAGAATCTATTGGAGGACTGAGCATGAATAATTCACTTTGGCTTAAAACTGCCTATCCGCGGAATTCCTACCCCGCTTTAAATAAGGATATATCGTGCGATGTCTGCATAATCGGTGGAGGATTAAGTGGAATCGCAAATGCCTACTTCTTGGCGAAAGAAGGAGTAGACGTCGTTTTATTGGAAAAGGATGAGATTCTTGCTGGAGCGACAGGCAATTCAACTGGCAAACTGACATTACAGCATGACCTTGTTTATGCTGATCTAATTAAAAAATTCGGACGGGATAATGCCAAGATTTATTTTGAAGCTAACCGTGAAGCTGTATTATTCGGAAAGAGCTTTGCCATAGGTGATGAACTTTGGGATGCAAATTCAGTACTTTTTTCCCAATCGAAGTATGGAACAGAGCTGCTTCGGAAAGAGAAATTGGCCTATGATGAGATTGGCATAGCAGCCGAATTGGGAAGGGATAGTGAACTACCGCTGAAAACTGAGGCTACGCTTACGATTAAAGATGAGGCTCAAATTCATCCTGTTCGATTTGGACAGCATTTGGCCCAACTAGCAGTTAAAGCAGGTGCCCGGATATTCGAGAAAACGAATATCCGCTTAATGGATTTGAGAAAAAGGCTTCTATATACAAACTCTAATAATGAAATACAATTTAACAAACTTATATTGTGTACACATTATCCAATAGAGGCTTTACGCGGATTGCAAATCCTTAAGTTGTCCGTAGGGAGATCATACTTAGTATCCACTTATGCCAATATGCCATTGCAGGGACAATATATTTCGGTTGATGCACCGAAACGTTCAGCACGGACTGCCTTCATCGATGGACAAGCCCATTTCCTTTTATCTGGGGAGGGACATCGTGCAGGTGTTGAAAAGGAGACGCAAATACATTACCGTACTTTGGACTCGGAATTAAAATACATTTATCAACTTGACCCAATGCAGGAAAAATGGTCTGCGCAGGACCCTTCGACCCCTGACCTTATTCCATATGCTGGTCCCATTTCGAAAAGTATGCCTTATGTCTACATGAATACTGGTTTTAGAAAATGGGGGCTGTCGAATTCACTTGTTTGCGCAAGAATCATCAGCGATCAGATTATCGGCAGGGAAAACAAAGCAAGCTCCCTCTATGCTCCAGACCGAACTGGATTCGGCTCCTTTCTCATACAAGCTTTAAAGAATTCCGGTCTTGTTCTAAGGGAATTTTCGGGCGGGCATATCAAGAGAAAGGATTCGCCGATTTGCACGCATATGGGGTGTAGAACGAGGTGGAATGAGGCTGACGAGACGTGGGATTGTCCATGCCACGGATCCCGTTTCAGAAAGGATGGGTCCGTCCTTGAAGGACCAGCAACGAAACCGCTCGATTTGGGATAGGAACCTCCACTGTTATTCGGTATACTGTCCAAAAGGGGTGAAGTACATGTCATTGCGGAAAATCATACGGAAACAGGAAACGGTTGATGAGCGCTACCCGTTCAGTTTGGATCTTATACGTAATTTCAATACACTCGTCCTTGAATCGCCCGTCACAATTATTGCAGGCGATAATGGCAGTGGAAAGACGACATTTCTTGAAGGGATTGCCGCTGCTGCTGGAAGCATCCTAATTAGCGGTGAGCATATGGAAAAGGATCATTCGCTCTCTCCTGCTTTCGATCTGGCAGATGATTTGAAACTCGTTTGGGATGTAAAAACGAAGAATGGTTTCTTTTTCAGAGCTTCCGATTATATTACGTATACGCGAAGCCTTGCGATCATGCGGGAAGAGGCATGGTCAAAAATGGAGGAAATCAAACAGCGTGACCCTAACAGCTTGGAAATCCTACCCTATGCAAGAACATATTATGAACTGAAAAATTTATACGGGGATGGCCTCGAAAAAAGATCCCATGGTGAAAGTTTTTTCGACTTATTCCAAGCCAGATTCCGCCCAGGCGGTTTTTACATACTTGATGAGCCCGAGGCGCCCTTATCCCCGCAAAACCAATTGTCGCTTCTTGCGATGATTCACGATATGACGAAGGAAGGCGCCAAATTCCTTATTTCGACGCATTCCCCAATTTTCATGGCGTATCCAGACGCAGATTTATATGAAATTCGGGATGGTGTCCTTATGCAATCTAATTTCGAAGAGATGACTCATGTCCAGTTGACACGGGATTTCCTGAACGCCCCGGATCGATATTTACGTCATTTATTTGATTGAAAAAGAAGCAGAGGGGAATTGCACCTTCCCTCTGCTTCTTTTTATTTGAAGATTATTACTTCAGCGCTTCAGTCAATACTGGAACGATTTGTTTCTTTCTTGAAACAACGCCTTTAAGGACAGCCGTATTATTCGTCAATGCTACATTGAACGCAGCACAAGCACGTTCAGCTGCCTTACCGAGTACAATAACAGTCGAATCATTGTTTAGAATATCCGTTACTGCGAATAGGAATAGGTCCAACCCTTTTTCTTCAATAATACTGTTCAATAGAACTTCAAGCTCCGCCTGACGGCTCATGACGTCATTGACATCAATGGCATTCACTTGTGCGATTTCAACTTTCGCCGCGCCCATCGTGAACTCTTTCGCATCTAACGAAACAAGCTCTTCCAACGACTTCCCGCTCAAGTCAGCACCCGCCTTCAACATTTCAAGGCCGTACACTTCGGCGTCAATATCTGCAATAGCAGCCAACTCTTCAGCTGCCGCACGATCCTGTTCTGTGAACGTTGGGGATTTGAATAAAAGTGAATCGGAAATGATTGCTGAAAGCATAAGCCCTGCGATGTTCTTTGGAATTTCGACACCATGTTCTTTGTACAATTTATTCAAAATCGTAGCTGTACAGCCAACCGGTTCTGCACGGTAATACAGCGGATCCGCCGTTTGGAAATTGGCGATTCGGTGATGATCGACAACTTCAATAACTTGTACATCATCTAAATCATCGACGCTTTGCTGTTTTTCGTTATGGTCAACAAGAATGACCTGCTGTGCATCAGGCGCAGCTTTTTCAATCAAGCGCGGTGCCTCAAAACCGAACTGACTTAACGCATACGCTGTTTCGCCTGAAATAGAGCCCAGACGAACTGCCTCCGCATCCATTCCAAGTTGTTGTTTCAAATAAGCCAAGCTGATCGCCGCCGTAATGGAATCGGTGTCAGGGTTTTTATGTCCAAATACTAATACTTTTCCCATTTAAATCCTCCTACTTATATAGATTCGTTCTTATTCTATCATAAAGGTTTGCCGAACAATAACGCGGCAAGCTCATCTTTATTCACAATAAAATCTGCAATTGAATACTTGTCTAAAACTGCGAAATAGGCGACAAGTGCTTCTTGCAGTGCACCTTTAAGCCGGCAAACAGGCGAAAGTATGCATTGATTCCCATCTGAACTAAAACATTCCACCAGATAAAAGTCATCCTCCGTCTTTCGAACGAGTTCACCTACATTAATCTCTTCAGGTTTCAACTTCATGCGGATACCGCCTCCGCGTCCGCGTACTGTTTCAATTAGTCCCATCTTCCCCAATTCATGGACGACTTTCGTTAGATGGTTTTTTGAAATCTGATACTGGTCAGAGATCTCTTGAATGGTTGATAACTCGTTCTGTTCCTTTGCTCCAAGGTATATTAGTACGCGTAATGAAAAATCTGTATATAAAGTTAACCGCATAATTCCACCGCCATTCTCCATCCTATTATAACGATTATGTCCGTATCGTGAAAGAAATGTGTCTAAAATCTAACATAAATACTTAAGATGTATTACTGATATAGCTTTAAGACGATTAATCGTTTATTGTGGAAATAATAATACATGAAGGGTTGTGCATTCAATGTTATCACAAGAAACAATTGACATCGTAAAATCCACAGTACCAGTACTTGAACAACATGGAAAAACAATTACAACCGTTTTTTATAAAAATATGTTCGCTGCTCATCCTGAGCTTTTAAACGTTTTCAACCATGCGAACCAATCAAAAGGTCGCCAACAAACTGCCCTTGCCAACACGGTTTACGCAGCTGCAGCTCATATCGACAACTTAGGTGCAATCATTCCTGCAGTTGTTCAAATCGCGCATAAGCACCGCTCTTTAGGCATCCAAAAAGAACATTATCCAATCGTTGGGTACCATCTTCTTGGAGCGATCAAAGAAGTTCTTGGTGACGCGGCAACTCCTGAAATAATTGCGGCTTGGGGCGAAGCGTACCAAGTTATCGCAGATGCATTTATCGGCATTGAAAAAGAAATGTACGATGAAGCAGAGGAAGCTGAAGGCGGCTGGAGAACATTTAAGGAATTTGAACTTGTTGAAAAGGTTCCGGAAAGCGAAGTCATTACTTCCTTCTATTTCAAACCTGTTGATGGCAAAAAATTACCAACTTACAAACCAGGTCAATACATTACTGTGCGCTTCCAAATCCCTGGGGACGAACATACAATTAACCGTCAATATAGCTTGTCAAAAGCACCAGGCAACGATACATTACGTATTTCTATAAAACGCGAGGACGAGTGCAATCCGAACGGTAAGGCTTCCGTCTACCTGCATAGGAGCCTGAATGTCGGTGACAAAATCGAAATCAGTGCACCTGCGGGAGATTTCTATCTGGATACAGAAAGCACAACACCAATCGCATTGATCAGCGGTGGTGTTGGTATCACGCCTATGATGGCTATGTACCAAACAATCGCGAAAACAACACCTGAACGCCCGGTTGCATTCCTGCATTCGGCTCGTACACGCGGTCACCAAGCGTTCCACAAAGAGTTGCACGCGATGACTGAATCACTTCCAAATGCAAAATACGAAGTGCTTTATTCTGAAGAAGGTGACGGATTCATCAACCGTGAATTCCTTGCGAAGCATGTATCTGAAGGCAGCGACATTTATGTCTGTGGTCCAACTCCGTTCATGCAAGCGGTTATCTCAGCATTGGTTGCGAACGGTGTAACTGAAGATAAGATCCACTTCGAATTCTTCGGACCAGCTGAAGAATTGCAATGGGAACTGGCGACTAATTAAATGCTGAAGCGACCGGTTAGACGCGTCAGGCATAAGGCAGACATGCGAAGCAGCGTCATTTGTCGCACAGCAGGCCTGACTTATGACCCGCGTCTGGTCGCACAGGCAAAAGGGGCTCCTCCACGGGGCCCCTTTTTTTATCGTCTAACTTTTTTCGGCATTCTAAATGAAGTAAAGATCAATATGACTGATAGGAGTAATCCCAAATAGCCGATCCATGGGTAGAAGTATGCGACAAGTAGTTTAAAGCGTAGGAAGCTTAGACCGAAACCGATGAGTAAAGTGATGAATACGAACATCTTGAAATTCCTTGTTCCAACCTTTGTAAAACGTGCTCCAAATGCATAGAACATGCTAACAGCAGTATTGAAAATCATCCCATATAGAATGAATGCCATGAATACGGCAAGGATCGGTGAGATTTCATTGATGATTGCCAACATCGGCAAATCTACATCAGCGATCGTCTCCACTTTCGAGAAAATTGCCAAATGGCTAAGGAGAATCAAGATTCCTAAACCGAAGCCTCCGACAAGCCCACCTAAAGCGGCGGTCCTCTCATTCTTCTCCTCCCCACCCATCACCAATGACATGGAAGCACCTACTGCTATGTTAAACGACACGTAATTGATGGCAGAGATGAACCAGTTCGGCAATGTAGTTGGAACTTCATTAGCCAAAATATTAAGTGAAGCAAAAGGCTGATCCATCGTCATTAGACAATAGACCGAAACAACGATGATAGATAGGATAAGAAACGGGGTAATACTACCGATAATAGCAACCACTTCATCAACGTTCATGAGAATTGAAATGAAAATCAATGCAACCATTAACAGGCTTCCTATAACAGGAGGCACACCGAATTGTTGCGCTAAATTGGAACCCGCCCCGGCAATCATAACGACACCGACACCAAACAAAGTGAAAATGATTATATAATCAATGAGGATGCCCAAAAAACGTCCGCTAATTTTATAAATGACTTCCTTATGCGAAGTTGCGCGCATCCTGCTACCTAACCTCATAAGCACCATTCCTAAATATGCAAACAAAGCTGTGGATAATATGGCAGCTGCTATCCCCATCATTCCGAAGCTTGTAAAGTATTGAAGAATCTCCTGCCCCGATGCAAAACCCGCACCTACGATAATTCCTATAAATGCGCTACCTATTTTAAGTACCTTTTTCAAAAATGAACTATCCCCCTTATGTTCAACAACTTGTTATTAAGTTATGTATGTATGGACAAGGTCATTCTTCATGGCAGTAATAAAAGAACAGAGAGGGGGGGAATCTTCATTGATCCCCCCTCTCCCATGACTTTGTTCATCCTAATAGTTTAACTGACTCGCGTATGAATGCAGGGATATCATCTGGTGTCCTGCTTGTTACCAACTGATTTTGACAAACAACCACTTCTTTATCCGCGTATTTCGCCCCTGCATATTCCATATCCACCTTGATGGATTTATAACCTGTTGCATCCCTGCCCTTCAATGTTTTCGCGGTGATTAATAGCTGTGGGCCGTGACAGATTGCGAAAACGGGCTTTTTATCATCCATGAACTTTTTCGCGAATTCAACGAATCGATCATCCGCTCTAAGCTGGTCTGGCGAGAAACCTCCTGGGATGAAAAGAGCATCATAGTCTTCCGGGGAAGCATCGGCAATCCCAACGTCAATTTTCACTGTAGAATCTCCTTGTTTTCCTTTCACTTCTTTCCCGGCTTCCATCTCGATTGTGACGACTTCATGTCCCGCCTCTTGAAAAGCTTTAGCCGGCTCCGTATACTCAGAATCCTCGAATAGATTTGTGATAACCGTAGCTATTTTAGCCATTTTTCACCCATCCTTTCAAGTATGCTTTCCCTACTACTATTCCACTCTCGTTCAGCACTAAACTTATGGGCGGTATTTTGAGACGTAAGGATTATCCTTTTCAAAGAATCTCCATGGATAATGGACGGCCTCGCCCGTATTGCCTATCCCAACACGCGGACCCGTTTCGATTTCACTTGCCCCTGGCCCGACAGCTATGAACAGCGGCTTGTCCGACCAATGATGCCCGTAATACTTCATCGTCACGCCAAGCGCTTTTGAAAGTTTTCCTGGTCCATTCGTCCAATCTTTCATCTTCAAATTCGGACCACGATTGTCCCGCATCATCTCAAGTCCGTCTACAGGCTCCGCCGCCCTGATCAGCACCGCATGGGGCGTTCCAATCGGCCCACTGACGACATTCATCAACGTATGTGTGTGCATTTGATACGTGTATACGAGACCGGGCGCACCAAACATGACATCTGTTCGCTTCGTCCGGCGGTTCCCAAAGCTATGCGCTGCACGATCCTCAGGCCCATGATAGGCTTCCGTCTCTACAATTCGCGCGACTATAATGCCATCCGGCTGCTCATGCACAATATATTGACCGACCAGATTCCGCGCAAGTTCAAGAACTGGTCTTTCGAAAAAGCCTTTATCAATCGGTTCGTACAACTGAATCCCTCCATAGCACCAATTCCTTCATCACTATAGGATTGCCCTTTTATGTTGAAATGAATCCTTTTCGGGGTGAATGAGAACTCTTTTGGCGGAAACGAGAACTCTTCTTGCCCGAATGAGAACTCTTTTGGCGGAAACAAGAACTCTTCTTGCCTGAATGAGAACTTTTTTGGCGGAAACGAGAACTCTTCTTGCCCGAATGAGAACTCTTTTGGCGGAAACGAGAACTCTTCTTGCCTATATGAGAACTTGCTTGATGGAATTATAAAACGTATCCGAAAAAATCGGATACGCCTCTTTTCTTCATATCAGCTTAATAAAAGAAACTACAAAAATTAAAGTTAGCACGACAATTCCGATGATCGACAAGATTTTCGTAAATTTAATCGCTTCATCCGAAACCTCGGGCTGTTCCTTATACATCCATCTCTTCCCCCATAACATTGCTTCCTCCGGGTTAAAAACCTGCCATATAAGAATTAAATATAGCGGTATACAAATGATGAAAAGAAAAATAAATTCCGCCATGTCGCCCCCCCTATTTCAACCCCTGGCCCTCCGCAAACTCACGGTACAACGGGTGGGAGTTGAATAATTCCTCATGCGTGCCAATCCCCGTAATCCGCCCTTCTTCAAGGAAAATGAGCTGGTCGGCGTCAATAACTGTGGATAACCGATGGGCAATGATAAGCGTTGTCCGTCCTTGCATTAACCGTTGCAGCGCCTCCTGAACATGCGTTTCAGATCCGCTGTCCAAATTGGAAGTCGCTTCGTCAAGCAACAGAATTTCTGGATCATGCAAGAGAGCACGCGCAATTGCAATCCGTTGGCGTTGTCCCCCTGAAAGCTTCATGCCCCTTTCACCAACAAGCGTTTCGAAACCATCCTCCATCGCTTCGATAAACTCCAGTGCATTCGCCGCCTCCGCAGCCTTCTTCACCTCATCTATAGAAGGCCGGATTTCCAGACCATACGCGATATTATCCAAAATCGTTCCGCTTAATAATGGACTTTCCTGCGACACATAACCGATCCGCTTCCGCCATTCAGACAAAGCGATCTCTGAAATCGGCGTTCCACCGACCGAAATAACGCCCGCCGTCGGCAAATAGAACCGTTCTATGAGTGAGAATATTGTTGTTTTCCCACCGCCACTTGGACCGACAAACGCAGTGACATTCCCTGGATTCGCCCAGAAAGTAACCCCTTGAAGAACATCCTTTCCGCTTTCATACGAAAAATCGATTGACTCGAATTGAATGCTGCCAGCAGGGACAACAGATTCTCCATTCGCGGGCTCACTCTTCATCCTTAAAATCTGCTGAATCCTCTCTGTTGCACCGACAGCCTTTTGGAAAATCGTAAACACTTGTGCCATCTGCGCAAACGGGATGATGATCTGGAACATAAGAAAAATGATTGCGACAAGCGTTCCTGGGGATAAATCCCCTTTAGAAACTTGCGCACCGCCGTAGCCAAGAATCACAACTAAAATGCTCATCATCACAAGCGTCATGACAGGTGAAATGATTGCTTGAATCCTTGCCTCTTTCAAACCGAATGAAAATAGCGAGCGAATCGCATTTCCACCCTTCTCCCCTTCATTCGGCTCCGCCCGATAAGCCTTCACCAACCGAATATCGCCGAGCACCCGTCCAAGATGACCTGAGAATTTGGCCATTTCCCCCTGAGTTGACTTCGCAATTTTATGCATGATCCTTCCAAGCGGCAAAATGATTGCCATACTAACCGGGATACTTATTAACATAATAAGCGTCATTTTCCAGTCAAGATACAATAAAATTGCAACCGCTCCGATAACCGAGATAATTCCCGTAATGAACGACACAAGATGATCCGACACTAACTGCTTCAGCATAGTCGTATCCTGCGTAATCCGGCTCATCGTCTCACCGGTTTCATTTTCATCGTAATACGTAACCGGAAGTCGCAGCACTTTATCCCATAATTTATTCCTCAAATCCGCCACAATCGTCTCACCAATATACGCAAGCAAATAGTACGAAACTCCGCCCAATAAAGCCTGTAACACGAATACCACAAATAAGAACACAGCAGTCTTCCAGTTAAAAGACGCCGCAGACAACGAGTCTACAAGCTGGCGTGTCACCAACGGAATTGCCAAACTTGCTGCAGTCGAAAATAAAGCAAGAATGAGCGCAGTCACCGTTATCCCTTTCGGCCATCTTAGTTGCCGCAATAAACCAAAGAATTCCTTCATCGACCCTTTTGTCTTCAACTCTTTTTCCATCTTCCATCCTCTTTTCTTCCCAAATACGCATAAAACAGTCTATACACGCATAAAAACTTCTAATAACTCATAAACTTTGATAGATACGCATAAACAAAAATAAGCACGCATAAAGGCAGATAAAAGCTCATAAATGAATGCACATGCGTATGGCCCGCTACTCATTCACCATCATACCGATAGTAAGCCTCATAAAAGTGCCTATACATATCGAAACTTATCTTAATATCTTCCTGAAGGTTCTTCAAATGCGTGATCAACAGAAATCTTGAATAGAACGGATGGTCTTTCAACCATAATATATCTTCCTCCGCATTGAGACTCCACCTCACACTTGCCTCAAGATACTTTCTTGTCTCCGATGAATGCTTTTCCTGAAAAGCTATACTTAGAAGCGTATTACGTAACGTTCGAACTTCAACCAGCATCCAATCCAAATCTCCCTTACCCACTTTCACTCTGGCAGACGTCATTAAATCCATCTCATACAAATCCAAAATAAAATCAGTATCAGAGTTCAACCGATCCCAGTCTTCAACTGTATTCCCGTCATGCACCTGCCCGAATTCATGCAGTTTTTTCTTATAATCTTGCAAATAAGGAAGATCCGCATCAAATCCAACGGACTGATAGACACTTAAAGGCGAATACGGAAAGAGAACTGTCATCAAAAATATGAACAGAACAGCACTCGACACTCCCCAGACTTTCCTCTTCAATTAAGCTCCCCCTATTCCAACGTCCCCATCCAACGCTTCACTTCACGCGGTGACTTCAACACGATCACTTCGGCCTCGCTCCGCTCAAGCATTTCAAAGACTCCGGGCCGCTTCTTTTTCGGATACGTCCATATGAATTTCACAAATTCCCAATCTACCTTTTCCTCGCAGCCTTCTGCCATATCAGGCCTCGTCTTCCCTCTATACATCCAACGCCGTTTGAAAATCCGTGACAAGCAAAGGTAGTTTGGAAAGTCGAGGAAGATGATCAAATCAGCATATTGAGCCCGCATCTCAATCGTCGAGTTGAAATTACCATCGATAATCCATGCGGGCTTCTCCAGTTCAGTTTGCAGTTTCTCCCTAAATTCAGGTTTCGGTGTAGGCACCCATCCTTCTTTCCAAAATAGTGCATCCAAATGAAGGACGGGCAATCTTAGGCGCTCCGCAAGTTCGACCGATAACGTCGATTTCCCAGCCCCACTGCATCCGATGACCAAAATCCGATTATACTTCACTTTCCCCATCCCCAATTCTCTTCAACATCTCGCCAATCGCTAACCAATCCGCATCCAAGTCCGGCCTATGCGAAGGCCGATAAAAGACCGCTGCTGGATGGAATGTCGGCACAATTCGATACAGACGATCTGTCCACTCAAACGTCGTGCTATCCAGATCTGGAAGGAACTGAATCGGCCTTTCCAACAACTGCCCGTGTAACTCCGTCACTTTCGCTTCCCTGCCAAGCAGTCTCTGTAAGCCAAAATTACCAAGTGCAACAATCAGCTTCGGCTCGATATTCGCCAGTTCATAATCGAGCACCGGGGCATGTGCCAAGATTTCTTTCCTTGTCGGTGGCCGATTATATTTCCTCTGCGTCTTCGTACCGTCCCGCTCCCGTCTCTCGCCCCATTTGTATGGACGACTGCGGACAGTACTCGTTATATAGACATCCTCACGCGTCAATCCAATCGAATCGAGTGACTTCATCAATTCCTTGCCTGCCCTGCCGATGAAAGGGATTCCATCCACGGCCTCGAATTCCCCTGGTGCTTCACCAATCAGCATTAGCTCGGGCTTCTGTGGGCCCTCCCCGTAGACGAATCCCTCCACGGGGAATCCTTTTATCCTCTCCCTGCCAAGGTTAGCAATCGATTCAGGTATTCGAAACATCGACACACTCCCTTTCAGCCTTGCAACAATACTATCTTCTAATCATTATCCCCCAATGATATATGGTTCCAACGCACGTTCCACACTTGTTGCAAAACTATTGCCCGCACCCCAATCGAATCGGAAGAAAACACCTTCCGAACTGCCTGCTGCAACAACATGGACACGCGTCGCTCCGTCAAAATTATCTATCGTCGCCGTGACTGATGCCCGGTTGTTCGAACGCATATAATACTTCTCCATAATTAGGACATGCACTTCCGATGAACCAGTCATTCTCACGTAATGATCGACCAATGTCCCGCTGATGCTCCCTCGTAGAATTTCAGATTCAATCGTGTTTGCTGCTTCCATTGGAGAGATTTTAACAGTGAACTCCTTAACCGACATTTCATCACCCTTTCTCTTTGTAGTAAATACGTATTGTCATGAACAGAAGTTTCAGTTTGTTGATATTTCCGAGCGGAACAAATGAATTTGGGGATCTATGTAGTTTCTTGGGAGCAGGACGCACTTCTTTGGACGCGCAACCGCATTCTTTGGACGCGGCAACATTTATCCAAGGCGAAATGCAAAAGAAAACCGACGTCCATGTAAGACGTCGGTCCAAATTTATTCCAATTCCATTTGTTTTGTTTCCGTGCCTAAGAAAATTACGGCGAGTACGCCAATAATAATCGATCCGCAGAAGATGCCGAAGATTAGTCCGAATCCATGACCCGCGGTTAGAAGCCAGCCGACTAACAATGGTCCAAAGATGCCACCGATTCGGCCGACGGCAGCTGCCGTGCCCGAGCCTGTCGCCCGTACTGCGGTCGGATATTGTTCCGGAGAATAGGCGTAGAGTGCTCCCCAAGCGCCTAAGTTGAAGAATGAAAGGAATGCACCGAATACAAGAAGCATTGTAAGCCCCTCTGCATTACCAAATAGAAGAGCGCTTACGGCTGTTCCGATTAAATACGTCGATAAAACAAATTTACGTCCTGCCCTCTCGATAAGCCATGCAGCAGTGAAGTAGCCGGGCAACTGCGCCAATGTCATAATAAGCACGTATTTAAAACTATGGATCATATCGAACCCTTTCATGACCATGACACTTGGGAGCCAGAGGAACATGCCGTAATAGGAGAATACAACTGTGAACCAGACAATCCAAAGCATTGTGGTCCTGCGTGCATATTCTTTAGTCCAGATAAGCTTCATCTTCGAGCCGATTGACTCTTTCGGCTTCCCTTCCTGCTTAAATTTAGGAGAGTCCGGCAAGCTCCTCCGTAAGTAGATTGCGTAGAAAGCAGGAAGTGCTGTTAGAACCAAAGCAATACGCCATCCGTACTCGGGAATGATAAAATATGCTATCAATGCCGCCACGAGCCAGCCAGCCGCCCAGAAGCTTTCCAATAACACAACAACCCGACCACGCTCTTTTGCGGATACACTTTCCGAGACAAGTGTGGAAGCGACGGGTAGCTCCCCTCCGAGCCCTGCTCCAACGAAGAAACGTAAGATGAGGAATACGGTTAATGTTGTTGTCAATGCAGATAAACCGCTTGCCAATGAAAAGAGTATGAGTGTCATCATGAAGACGGTTTTCCTACCGATCCGATCTGCCAACAGCCCGAATCCAAATGCCCCAATCGCCATACCGATTGAATTCATACTTCCGATCCAACCCATTTCAGTCGGGGACAGTTGCCATTCGACTGCAATGGCCGCGATGACGAATGATAGAATCCCAACATCCATCGCGTCGAACATCCAACCCGTGCCAGAGATAACTAGTAATTTATTGCGCGAAATTCCGTTTTTTGTCTTTTTCACAATTTGTCTGCCTTTCGTTGTAGAGTAATAGAGTGTCTTGACACTTGTCATTTTACTTACAGACAATCGTAATTACAAGGATTTATTTTAAACCTTGCGCACAATAAAAAAGGCTTGCTCACTTATTGTGAGCAAACCCTTGAATTTTATTAGAATGATGCTTCGACTTCTTTAATCATTTCTTTCATAGAAAGTAATCCGCCACCAGAAAGGTACCAGTATTCTCCGTTCAAGTAAATGATTTTGCCATTTTTATAAGCATCCGTTTTCTTAACAAGTTCATTTTCCACGGAATCCTTCGCACTTGCACCATTGCCAATTGCGGCATCTCGGTCAATGACGAATAGGACGTCCGGATTTTTCTCAAAAATGTATTCGAAAGAAATATTCTGTCCGTGAGTGGATACTTCGATCTTTTCATCTACCGCTTTATAGCCCAGTACATCGTGAATGAGTCCGAAACGGGAGTTTGGACCATATGCACTCACTTTTCCTTCACTTGCAAGAACGATAAGCGCATTTGTATCAATGGCTGATGTTTTCTCTTTAATTGCTGCAATTTTATCATCTATGTCAGCAAGTTCTTTTTGGACCTCCTCTTCTTTATTGAAGATCTTACCAATTAATTCTGCATTATGCTTAAATGAATCCATATAATGCGCGTAGTCAATTCCAACATAAATTGTTGGAGCGATTTCTGCAAATTGATCATAAAGTTCCGCTTGGCGGTCTGAAATAATGATCAGGTCAGGTTTCATCGCATGAATTTCCTCGAAAGCCGGTTCTTTCAGGCTACCGACATTCACATACTTATCATCATCATATTTTGACAGGTAGCCTGGAACGTTTGCTCTCGGCAATCCAGCTACTTCAATTCCTAAATCATCCAATGTATCAAGTGTACCAAAGTCGAAAACGACGACTTTTTGGGGATTTTTCGGCACTTCAACTGGTTTACTGCTTAGTTTATGCTCTACTGAAATGGTTTCCGTGACACTATTTGCATCTGTTCCTGATGTTTTGCCTTCATCTTTATTCTTCGTGCCACATGCTGCAAGTACGATCATGAGGGAAGCAAGCAAAAGCGTCATTGTTAACTTTTTCATTTTGAACCATCCTTTGTTTTTTAAGAATTAAAATAGACGCATATATTACAGTTATTCATCTTTTTAATAGGTATATCCATATCGTAAATTTCCTTCAATGCATCCGAATTGATGATTTCTTCTGTTGGGCCATCGCGGACGACCCTACCATTTTTCAAGGCAACAATCCGGTCAGAGTAAACGGATGCAAAGTTAATGTCATGGAGTACGATAACGACAGTCTTCCCAAGATCATCAACTAATCTACGTAGGATTTTCATGATTTGAACGGAGTGTTTCATATCCAAGTTATTTAACGGTTCATCAAGCAGAATATAATCTGTATCCTGAGCAATTGTCATCGCGATAAAAGCACGCTGACGTTGACCGCCTGATAATTCATCCATATAATCATGCTGCATATCCATCAGGCCCATATAATCCATAGCCTGTTCAATGATCCGGATATCCTCCGCATTGAGCTTCCCTCTTGAATAAGGAAATCGGCCAAATGAAACCAATTCACGGATTGTCAATCGGACATTCATGAAATTCGATTGTTTTAGAATAGAAACACGTTTCGAGAACTCATTGGATTTCATTTTTTGAACATGGTCGTTATCCACAAGCACCTCACCGGTATCCGCGTCAATTAGACGGCTCACCATTGAAAGAAGTGTCGACTTCCCAGCACCATTCGGGCCGATGAAAGATGTGATTTTTCCACGATGAATATTGACATTCACCTTTTCAACGACTGCCTTTTTCCCATAGAACTTAGACAACTCTCGAACTTGGATCATGAGGATCGACTCTCCTTTAGTAGTAGATAGATGAAATACACACCGCCAACGAAATTGATGATGACACTTAACGTTGTCGAGAACGTAAATACCCGTTCAACGACCCATTGACCACCTACAAGTGCGATGATACTCATTACTGAAGCACCTGTGATAAGTACTTTATGTTTATATGAGTTGAAAAATTGATAAGACAAGTTTGCGACTATCAAACCGAAAAATGTAATCGGACCAACAAGTGCTGTAGATACAGATATCAATACAGCCGAGATGACAAGCATTAACTTGACAACACGATCGTAGGAAACACCTAAATTTATAGCCGTGTCCCTTCCAAGAGACAGTACGTCAAGGTCGTTGAATGATTTCCATCCGACCAAAAATGTGATGACGACAATTCCAAGTGCCCACCAAACAAGTTCCCCACTCACATTATTGAAGCTTGCAAACATTTTGTCCTGTACTCTCAAGAATTCATTCGGATCAATCAGTACTTGCAAGAACGTCGAGATACTTTCAAAAAACGTCCCGACGATAATCCCTACGAGCAACAGGAAGTAAATCGGCTGACCGCCCCTTTTAAAGAGGAATTTGTACAAAATCAGTGCAAATATAATCATTGTCGAAACCGATAAAATGAAATTCACATGCCTGTTGACGATTGTAAAATGGCCCGAGCCAAGGAAAAAGATGACGGCCGTCTGGAGTAATAAATATAAGGAATCCAACCCCATTATACTTGGGGTTAAGATGCGATTATGCGTAATCGTCTGGAAGATGACGGTCGAATAAGCAATTGCGACTCCTGTCAACACCATCGCCATCACTTTGATAGCCCGGCGTGGCAACGCATAATCAAAACTTCCATTTAAATCGTGAAACAGATACAACGAACAAAAAACGATTGCCAAAGCTGTGAGAATGATAATTTTAGTAGAATTACGCATATGCCTTCCTCCTAAATAACAAGTAGAGGAATATACCGCTTCCGATGACACCGACCATCAGACTGATAGATATTTCATAAGGGTAAATGAGGACCCTGCCTAAAATATCACAGATCAGAAGGAAGATCGCCCCCAACAATGCAGTATGCGGCAACGTCTTCTTCAAATGATCTCCCTGGAAAATGGATACGATGTTAGGGATGATCAATCCTAAAAACGGAATCATTCCGACAGTCAAGATGACGGTCGTCGTAACGAGTGCAACAAGTATTAGCCCAATATTGACAATCCTCTTATAAGCAAGCCCCAAGTTTTTCGAGAAATCCTCACCCATTCCAGCAACCGTAAATCGGTTAGCGTAAAAATAGGTGATGATCAGTACCGGGATGCTTATGTATAAAAGCTCGTACCGTCCGACCATGATCATCGAAAAATCACCTTGTAGCCAAGATGCCATGTTTTGGATAACATTTGATTTATATGCGAAAAATGTTGTGATGGAAGAAAGAATATTTCCGAACATTAGTCCAACGAGTGGGATAAAGATTGCGTCTTTGAACTTTATCCGGTCTAATATCTGCATGAATAGCAGCGTACCAGCAAGTGCAAATACAAATGCGACAATCATTTTCTCAATCGTCGATGCGTTCGTAAATAGTAACATCGATACCAATATGCCGAGTCGAGTTGCATCCAATGTACCCGCAGTCGTCGGTGACACAAATTTATTCCTGCTAAGCTGTTGCATTATGAGACCCGCTATACTCATCCCCGCACCCGCGAGAAGAATTGCAACCAATCTTGGCAAACGGCTAATCAGGAAAATCTCTGTCTTCTCCGACTGAAAATCGAGAAGATCCAACGGTGATATCGAACTCACCCCAACGAATAACGAAAGGAATGAAAGTAATATAAGTGCGATAAACAAATAACGTTTCTTCATGAAGAAAGATCTCCGATATCGAATATTTGCTCCAACTGAGAATCACCTTTAGTGAAAATGATTATCAATTAGCTGCAAATCCAATTATAGCAGGTATGAATACAGTGTCAACTGATAATTGAAAATGATTATCAATTAAAAGAAGACTGGTAGATTTCAATCTATTGGACATGCCGCCACCACGCGGTTCAACGCAATTGTGGCGTTATTTTAACAGCTTATTAAGGTGAGGGGGCTTGAAGTGTGGCCACTTTGGACGCGAAATGCGATTCTTTGGACGCACAGCTTGCTTCGATATATAAAAAAACGGTTATGGACAACATTTTGTTGTCCATAACCGTTTTTGATTACTTATTCTTGGCCCATTAACTCTTCCAAATCCACTGCGCTATCAATCACTTCTTGCGGAACTACGATTTCATCGATTTCATTGATTTTAGTAATGACCGATTTCATCTCTTGTACAATATGCATCTCTTCTTCTTCGATTTTCATCGTCATATCCATATTCATATCAAATGCATTTGTATAGAATGTTTCTTTGTCGATGTAAATAGTGACATCAAGGCTTTTCAAATCCATATTATTCAACAGATCAGCCTCTTCTTCAGTCATCGCCATATCTGCCGGGAAAGCCGACCCCATCAATTCTTTCATAAGGCTGCTAAACTTATCACCGGAAGCATTCAACGTCAAAATATACTCGTCATCCGTCTGTTCAAATTTGAATTCATCCTTGAATTCTTTGAACATCTTCATATCCAATGTAGGATCCGTTTCGCCGCCCATTTGCGCCATCATTTCATCATACATATCCATCGGCATCTTGATCCATTGATCAGATTCAGGATCGTGCATGTAAAAACCAGACTCGGTCATGTACATCTCCATGTCCATCGCGCCAATTTCTGGTCCCATGTCCATACTCATCACTTGGTACATTGCAAGTGGATCGATAATCATATCCATATCCATTTTGATTTTCGAATCCATATCAAGTCCCTGGCCCGGCATGGACATTTTTTGATTGATATCCATAACGGCATGCATGCTCTTTTGTTCCTCTGAAACTTCCATTGCTTTGTTATATACTTCTTGTGCTGTCATCTTACTTTTGTTTGATACTTCAACTTTCTTGCCCGTGTCAGGATCTGTTTTCGGTTCAGCGGCGGATCCGCATGCTGCGAGGCCAAGTGCGAGTAACCCGACACCCAAACCTTTTATCCATTTATTCATATGATTCGCTTCCCTTCTTTGTTTCTATTTTTACTACACCTAATGATACGGTATCAAAAGAAAAGGGTTCCACCTTTTTTTGTAATTGAATCTTTCCTACCATTTATATAAGTTAGGTCCTTTGCTTACCCTTCAAATTATTTCGATTATAGAAATTTTCTCGTGTTCGTTCGGGATAAAATCCGTTATAATAAGCGGAACTGAGAGAAAGGACATCAAACATAATGATAAAAAAATTCTCATCCTATTACAAACCACATAAACGGCTATTCATCATCGACTTTTCAAGTGCCATTTTCGTTGCATTGTTGGAGCTCGCTTTCCCGATGGCTGTTCAATGGTTTATAGACACCCTTTTACCTTCCGGGGAATGGGGCAAAATCGTGACGATAAGCATCCTATTACTGCTTGTCTACTTGCTTAGCACATTCCTTCAATACATCGTCAGCTATTTGGGGCATAAGTTAGGCATCAATATTGAAACAGATATGAGGCAGCAGTTGTTCAACCATGTCCATCGCCAATCATTCCGTTTTTTCGACAACACGAAGACGGGTCATGTTATGAGCCGAATTACGAATGATTTATTCGACATTGGTGAACTCGCCCACCACGGACCCGAAGACGCGTTCATCGCGGTTATGACGATTATCGGGGCATTTGTTCTCATGTACTCCATCAATCCGGAGCTTGCAATCATCGCAATTTGCATGGTGCCGCTTCTTATCGTCCTTGTAACATTCTGCAATATAAAAATGAATGCAGCATGGCAGAATATGTACGGGAAAATTGCAGATGTCAATGCAAGAGTAGAAGATTCCGTATCTGGTGCTCGAGTTGTCAAATCATTTACGAATGAGGAATTCGAGATTGCACGATTCAAAAAAGACAATGGCAGCTTCAGATTGGCGAAGCTTGTAGCATATAATGTCATGGCCTGGACGCATTCCAGCATGTATATGATGACAAGGCTTGTAACGTTGGTCGTCCTTGTTGTCGGGGCCTGGTTTACGTACAACGGCAACTTAACGCCAGGTGAGCTTGTCGGATTCATTCTTTTCGTCAATATTCTTATTAAGCCTGTTGATAAAATCAGTGCGTTACTGGAACTTTATCCGAAAGGGATGGCCGGATTCCGTAGATTCCTTGATCTTCTTGAACAGGAGCCAGAAATCAAAGACCGTTCCGGTGCAAAGTCAGTAAACCATTTGCACGGTGATATCCTCTTTGACGACGTTCATTTCCAATATGATGATAATAAATATGTCTTGAAAGGCATTGATTTATCGATTAAAGCCGGGGAAACTATCGCATTTGTCGGCCCGTCCGGAGCTGGAAAAACAACAATATGTTCACTTATACCACGTTTTTACGATGTTGACGCTGGTGCGATTTCCATCGACGGCATCGATATTCGGAATATGACACAACAGTCCCTACGATCCCAAATCGGAATCGTTCAGCAAGACGTCTTTTTATTCACGGGGACAATCAAAGAAAATATTGCATATGGAAATTTGAATGCGACGGACGAAGAAGTAAGAGCAGCTGCCCAAAAGGCACATTTGGAAGATTTCATCGCATCCCTACCTAACGGCTATGAAACGCAAATCGGTGAGCGTGGATTGAAATTATCAGGTGGCCAGAAGCAACGGCTCGCAATTGCGCGCATGTTCCTTAAAAATCCGCCAATCCTTATATTGGACGAAGCGACTTCTGCTTTGGATACCGAGACGGAGCGCATCATCCAACAATCACTGAACGAGCTTGCCGAAAATCGTACAACACTCGTTATTGCCCATCGTCTAGCAACTATCCGAGATGCGGACAGAGTCATTGTTGTAACGGAAGATGGCATTGCTGAAGATGGAAAATACGATGACTTAGTAAGAAAAGGCGGTATATTTGCCCGGCTGCATAATATTCAATTTCAAGAGGTTTAACATTTGGAGAAACGGGGATACTATAACCATCCCACCCCCCTTTCTCTTTATAGATAAAAAACTGCACTGCAGACTTTATAGTCCGCGTGCAGTTTTTTCGTTTTTGTCCAGCTACAGGCGCCAGGGGCTCGAGGTCATAAGGCGATGATACTCTGTGGCAAAGAACGCCACGCCGTATCTTCGCCTTATGCTTGTCGCCCCTAAGCAGGCGCCTTTCGCTTTTCGTTGTCCAGCTAATGTCGCTAAATACTCGGGGCATAAGTCAATGATGCTCTGCGGCAAAAAACACCACGCGGCATCACCGCCTTATGCCTGAGGCCAGCAGGATGCTGGTCATGCAGTCGTTGCCGCAGGACGCGGCGAACTTAGACTGCGAACCTCTACAAGCGAGCACCTTCCGCTTTTCGGCTTTAATGGGATATGATGAACTCTTCGAACTTAATCCGTTCCGAACCATCCATCTCAACGGTCATCATCGTGCCATCTTCTTCGTATTCCGTCTTTTTCACATTCGCTTTATTGTTCAAATAGGATACTACATCCCCACGATCAAACGGAATGAGCAGTTTACAAGTGATGTATTGCTCAAAAATCCTTTTCTTGATCAAATCGACCAACTCATCCAAACCTGCAGCCTCTTTCGCTGATATCCATATACTTTCATCCATCTTCCGCGGATACGGCACTCCCGCCAAGTCAGATTTATTATAAACATTGACGGTTTTTATATTTTCCACGCCGACATCATGCAATGTATCATTCGTCACTTCCATCATATAGCGGTATTCAGGATTCGAAACATCAACAACATGCAGAAGTAGATCTGCACCACGCGCTTCTTCAAGTGTTGAACGGAATGCTTTAACTAAATGGTGCGGTAATTTTGAAACGAATCCAACCGTATCTGTCAAAAGGAACTCTTTATTATCCGCAAATTTCAGGTGGCGGACGGAAGTATCAAGCGTCGCGAATAGCATATTCTCTTCATACACTTGCTTCGCGCTTTCCTCATCGATTTTACGCAATAAGCCATTCATCAATGTCGACTTGCCCGCATTCGTATACCCAACAATCGACACAACAGGAATGCCGCTTTTCTTCCGTTGTTTCCGTTGCGTATCCCTACGATCGCGTACTTGTTCAAGATCCTTTCGCAGCTTCGCAATCTGATCCTCAATTTTCCGGCGATCGAGCTCAAGCTTCGTCTCTCCGGCCCCTTTGTTCTGGAGTCCTCCGCCAGTTCCTCCCCCTTGCCTACTCAATGACGCGCGCAATCCGACAAGTCGTGGAAGTGTGTATTGCAGCTGTGCCAATTCAACTTGCATTCGTGCCTCATGTGTCCGCGCTCTTCTTGCAAAGATATCAAGAATCAGCATCGTCCTATCAATAACTTTCACTTCGAGCTCCTGCTCCAAATTACGGATTTGTGACGGGGACAACTCATCATTGAAAATGACAAGGTTCGCGTCCAACTCTTCGTAAAGCTGCTTCACTTCCATGATCTTTCCCTTACCTACATAATGGGTCGGATTCCTTCGCTCCAAGTTTTGCGTCACTTGTCCAACGACATTCACTTCAATTGCCTCAGCCAAATTCTTCAATTCTTCCATTTCATACTCAAAATGCTCTGCATTCTGCTCCTGTACACCGACAAGAATCGCATATTCAACCAAAATCTCCATAAAAGAACCCCTTTCGCACATTCCAACATCGCAGTTTTACAAATCATATTCAAATACGCATAAAATCACTCAAACGCGTATAAACGCACCATTAAACGCATAAAACTCAACATTCACACATAAATCCCTTAAAAGGTCCGTAAACGTCCACATTCACGCATAACCACATTCTGATGTTTATCCTTCCCTCTACCCAATGACTACATCCTTTAACCTATCCTTTCCTCCTTCATGCTGAATAAATCTCAAACGGACATTTTCCAAAGAAATATCATTCGAATCCCCGACCTTTTGAGAAAGAAGTACTGCCCACTCTCCAGTATCGCGCAACGGATCCTCCACTTCAAAAATGCATTCCCTAATTTCAAGCCCCTCATTTTCCTCAATTAACGTTCCATCCTCCCGTAATTGGGCAAAACGGATAACTTCAGGCTCTTCCCACTCAATAAAGAATGGATATGGCAGTTCATCATTAACCGGTTGATCGACAAATAGCATCTTCCACTTTCTTAGTACGCCACTTTCCGTCCGTCTCTCGGCGTCCAATACACCTGATGTAGCAAAACCTTTATTTTTAATATCCTCATTAAATTGTTCGATATCACTTACAGATAAACAAATAGTGCCCCATCCATCACTTTCATTAACATCATGCAATAGTAAGCGTGTCAACGGATGGTCGACGTTCCTCGCAATTTCGAGTTTCTCCACGGATAGCCATTCCACATATGCATTTTTCACATACATAAGTGCATTATGTGTTCCCCATTTTTCATGCCTGCCTCCAATGACAGCATGCTTGCCTTCACTCTTCTGTTCATTGATGATTTCGTCAGGATCTTTCGACGAAAAATATACAACATGATCCAGCTTCATCTCTACGTCCCCCTTTTTAAACCCTATTTTGATTAGCGTACCATATTATAAGAAAAAAAACGGCCATCGATTGTCTTAATCGAAGACCGTTTTTTTATCGTTCTTTTTTCAATAATACCTGTGCATCGTAGAATTCCTTATCTATTTCCGCATTCGGACGATACGTCATCAAGCTAACGAAGTAAGTTACAACTAAACAAATGAAGAATCCTGGGACAATCTCATAAAGACTGTCTGTCAGTGTCTCAATATTCCCCCATACTCCTACAGTAATTGCTCCCGCGACCATACCCCAAAGTGCGCCAGCTGCTGTAAGTTTACGCCAGAAAAGGGAGAGAAGGATAATCGGACCGAATGCACCACCGAAGCCTGCCCATGCAAAAGATACGAGTTTTAATATCGATTCTTTATTCGGCCAAGCAAGTGCCATTGCAATTAACGAAACGACGAGAACTGCCATCCGTCCTAAAAAGACGTAACGCTCATCTGAAGCATCAGATTTCATGACTGCTTTATATAAGTCCTCTATCAAAGCTGAAGAAGTAACGATTAATTGGGAAGAAATCGTACTCATAACAGCCGCGAGTACAGCTGCAAGCATAATCCCCGCAATGAACGGGTGGAAAATAATTTGACCCAGAGCGATGAAAACTGTTTCTTTATCGACTAATTCAGCATTAGGATTTTGATGATAATAAGCAATCCCTACTAAGGCAGTAGCTATTGCACCAAACAAGCTTAAAATCATCCAGCCAATACCAATCCGTCTAGCGCTTTTCGTCTCCTTCACCGACTTGATCGCCATGAAGCGAACGATAATATGCGGCTGACCGAAATAGCCGAGCCCCCAGGCAATGGAGGAAATGACTCCTGTTAGGGTCGCTCCTTTTACAAGGCTGAGCATGTCCGGATTGACTTCTTTGATGCTTGCTGCGGTTTCCGCGAAGCCACCGGTAATTGTCAAGCCAAATATCGGGACTAAAAGTAAAGCTAAAAACATGATAAGTCCTTGAACAAAATCGGTGTAGCTTACTGCAAGGAACCCTCCAAACAGTGTGTAGGCAATAACAACTCCGGAAACTACCAACAACCCGGTGTGATAGTTAAGGCCAAAGGAACTCAAGAAGAATTTACCGCCAGCAACCATACCTGAAGAAACATAAAATGTGAAGAATACAAGAATGATAATACCTGAAGCAATTCGTAGAAACCTTGATTTGTCCTTTAAACGGTTTTCCAGGTAACTTGGAATGGTAATGGAATCATTCGATACTTGGGTATAAACACGAAGCCTTGGTGCAACAAGAAGCCAGTTCAAATACGCACCAATCGTCAGTCCAATGGCAATCCAAGCCTTGGTCAAACCTACTGCATAAATAGCGCCTGGAAGTCCCAATAGCAACCAACCTGACATATCCGCGGCCCCAGCACTCAATGCAGTGACTGCTGGCCCTAAGGAGCGACCGCCCAACATGTAGTCAGTCAAGTTGGACGTCTTCCTAAATGCATACCAACCAATGAAAAGCATGGCCGCCATATACAAGATGATGGCTATCAATTGATACAAACTACTAGTCATAATTCCCCTCCTCTGTTCATTACACACTACTTTTATACCCACTTATAGACGACTTACGCAGTTTTTGAAGTATCTATTCGTTTTTTCTGTATAATTAGGGAAAACGGTCATCAATCATCCCCAAAATTCCCGACATTTCCCGGGTAATGAACAAACTTCGACAGGAGGAATTCATCTTGGAACACGAAAAATGGCTACAACAAGCAATCGACATGGCTATTACAAATGTAAAAGACGGCGGCGGACCTTTTGCCGCGATAATCGTCAAAGACGGAAAAGTAATTGGATCCGGAACAAATAGAGTGCATATAAATCATGATCCATCTGCACATGCAGAGTTGTTGGCAATTCGTGAGGCTTGTGCCACTTTGGAAACGATCAATCTTTCCGATTGCATCCTTTATGCCAGCGGAGAACCATGCCCGATGTGCTTAGGCGCTGCGTATTGGTCATCTGTTGGTCATATCTATTATGCTTGCAGCAAGACAGATGCCAAACTACATGCCGGATTTCCGAATCCACTAAATAGCTTCTTTTCTGACCAACAAAAGAAACCAACTGAGCGTTATATCCCGTTCACACACTACAACACAGAAAATGCGCTTCACCCATTTGAAGAATGGAACGAGCGCAAGAAGGTTTAAGAAAGTATAAAAGGGGAATGTTTTATTTAGTAGACTTCTCACTATCAAATCATACAAAAAAAGACTGCGTGCCTATTAAAATGGCAGCAGTCTTCAGATTTATATCTTTTGACTTAGCGTCTCCTCAATGGAAAGTTCACGTAGCTTATATTTCTGGATTTTCCCGGATGCGGTCATTGGAAACGCATTAGTGAATTTAATGTACTTCGGAATTTTATGATAAGAGATATTACCGCGGCAAAATGAACGTACGGCTTCTTCATCAAGGGCTATATCTTTTTTCAGAATGATCCAAGCCATCAGTTCCTCCCCATATTTCGGATCAGGCACACCAACGATCTGTACATCAGAAATCGCCGGATGTTTATATAGGAACTCCTCTACTTCACGTGGATAAATATTTTCGCCACCGCGAATAATGACGTCTTTAATACGTCCGGTAATATCAATGTATCCATCCATATCCATAATGGCGATATCACCGGTATGAAGCCATCCATCCTCATCGATTGCCTCATGGGTTGCCTCTAAGTCATTATAATACCCTTTCATGACAAGATAGCCCCTTGTACAGAGTTCGCCTGGTATTCCAATAGGAACTTCCTCTCCCGTCAATGGATCAATGATTTTAACCTCTACGTAGGGATGAGGTTTACCAACAGTGGAAACGCGCTTTTCAATCGGATCATCGGTCTGTGTTTGGGTAATGACAGGAGACGATTCTGTTTGACCGTAGCAAATCGTAATCTCTTCAGCCCCCATATCGTGAATCACTTGTTTCATCACTTCAATTGGACATGTAGAGCCTGCCATAATACCTGTTCGCAATGAGGAAGTATCGTACTTTTTGAATTCGGAATGATTCAATTCAGCAATGAACATTGTTGGAACACCATGAAGCGCCGTGCATTTTTCCTCTTGAACAGCCTCCAATACTAGTAAAGGGTCGAACTGTTCAACGATAACCATTGTAGATCCGTGGGTCACAGCCGCCATGTTGCCAAGTACACATCCAAAGCAATGGAAAAACGGTACGGGAATGCAGACACGATCATCTTCAGTAAGTTTCATGAAGTCCCCAATTATTTTTCCATTGTTCACTACATTTCGATGCGTTAACATGACCCCTTTAGGAAATCCAGTCGTACCTGACGTATATTGAATATTAATAACATCATCAGGTGTCATTGTTCGTTGCCTTTCAGCCAAGTCTGCGTCGGCAATCCCTTCCGCATGGTGTAGAAATTCTGACCATTTATATATCCCTGTTTCTTCACGGTCTGTCATGAGTATAATTCTTTTCAGTTTCGGTAGTTTATCGCAATTCACGACACCGTTCTCACTATCCTTTAGTTCTGGACAAATCGAACGGATAATGTCGATATAGCTCGTCCCTTTAAAACCTTCGTCAAGTATCAATGTGCTAGTATCCGACTGTTCAAGGAGGTATTCGAGTTCATTCGCCTGATAATTCGTATTTACCGTAACAAGAACAGCACCCATTTTCCCTGTGGCAAATTGACTTAACAACCATTGAGGTTTATTGTCCGACCAGATAGCGACATGTTCCCCGCGCGCTATTCCCATCCCAATGAATGCCTTAGCCAACTCATCTGTCTCACGATCAAACTCTTGATATGTTTTCCTGATTCCATGCTCAGGATAAACATAAGCCTCATGCTCCGGTATCAAATTCGCCCAATCACTTAAGATCTCGCCAACTGTTTTCTCTAACAAAGACATTCACCAAACCCCTTTCTACAATAATTTGGTTCCTTATATATTATCACAAAATTCTGATGGGGTCTTAGGCATTCCTAATCAAAATGCCATTTTACCATGCAGGCAAAATGGTATAAAATGTTTATTCGACAGGAAAAACCCTTCCACGTTCATCTTTATAGACAACATGATGTCGCTCGAATTTTGTCGGTGAATCAAGACCAGCAGCTGCAGCAATTCGATACAACCCTTCACGCATCGTCAAAATATAGTTGGTTACACGGAATTTCTTCTCCTCTACTACAAGACCCCTCTGCAAATTCTTATCCGTTGTGGCAACTCCTGCGGGGCATTCATTCGTATGGCATCGTTCAGCCATAATGCATCCGACCGAGATCATGAATCCGCGGGCAATCTGCACAAGATCGGCTCCCATTGCTAATGCGATTGCCGCTTTGTCAGGTGTTGTAATTTTGCCAGATGCAATAATTTTCACCTGATCACGTACATCATATTTTCGAAGAGCATCTTCCAATATTATGAGTGCTGATTTTAAAGGTAATCCGACACTGTCAGCTAAATCCTGATAAGTCGCCCCCGATCCTCCCTCTGCACCATCGAGGGAGATGAAGTCTGGCCCTTTCCCAGTTTCTTGCATGTATAATGCAAGCTCCTCAGCATCTTCCCTGCCTCCAATGACGATTTTTATCCCAACGGGTTTTCCGCCGTGATCCCTGATCTTTTCAATGAAGTCAAATAGTGTAGGATAATCCGAGAACTGCTTAAAACGATTTGGACTATTAATGGTCGTAAATGGTACAACGTTACGGATTTTCGCAATCTCCTCTGTCACTTTTTCCCCTTCGACATGTCCGCCACGCATTTTCGCCCCTTGCGCCAATTTAATTTCAAACGCTTTAACTTGAGAAATCTCTGCTTTTTCCCTTAGACGTTCCCAACTGAATTCTCCGTTTTCGGTTCGAAAGCCGAATAATCCTGAACCAATTTGAGCGATAATATGAGCATCTCCAGTTAAATGATAAGGGGAAAGCCCGCCTTCCCCTGTATTCATCCATGCCTCTTTCGCCATACCAATCCCCTTAGATAACGCGGTAATGGCGTTTTCCCCGAGAGCCCCATAACTCATACCTGATTGGCCTAATAAACTTCGGACATGAAAGGGATGCTCACAATTATGTCCAATAACAACCGCATCCTCTTCAGGTAACAGCCAAGGCAATGCTGGAATTTCTTCCCGATGCTCTTTCCGGGAGAAAAGATTATCCTCATCGACCCGATAACGCATTGTATTAATCAGCTCGTCATTGTCAACTCGCATTTCTTCGTTTTGTTTCGTGAATAATGAATTCCGAATGTAATAACCAGATTCTTCAAAATTACGTTTTGAGCCAAAGCCGATGATGCTGTTCAAGTACTTGCCGGGCAACACTATATGCAAATATTCCTCGCGATTAAAAGGCTTCCCTTCGTGATCTGCGTTGAACAAATACTGGCGCAACTCCGGTCCAGTCTTTTCAAGCATGTACCGCATACGTCCTAATATCGGATAGTTTCGAAGTATGGCATGCTGCTTTTGCCTTCTGTCATAAAAGTAAAGATAAATGGCGCTTGATATAGGAATAATAACTAAAATAATAATTATCAAAGTTGTCGTCAACGATAGGCTATCTAACCAACTCATCCTTGCACCCCTTTTCCATTCGTTAATTGTAGTGTAACATGATTATATTCAATCAATATAGAAATACAGAATATTCCGGAGGTATACATATGGTCATTGAATTACTGACTTCACACTCTTCTGTACGGAAATACAAGGATATTCCTCTTTCGAGGGAAGAGGTCCAGAACCTTGTCCGTGCGGGGCAGCATGCTGCAAGTTCCCATTTCGTGCAAGCTTATTCCGTCATTTATGTAACGGATCAAGGGAAGCGAGAACAACTTGCTGAATTGGCAAGTAACAAAAGACAGTTTTTGACAGCAGGCGCTGTCCTTATCTTCTGTGCAGATTACTGCAGATTGGCTAGTGCTGCCGAGTTGCATGGAGAAGAAATTGATTACTCATACGCTGAAAATATGCTCGTAGGTGCTATCGATGTCGCGCTCTTCGCGCAAAACGTCGCAATCGCAGCCGAGTCAAAGGGTTACGGCATCTGTTATATCGGCGGCATTCGAAATGCACCGACTAAAATAAGCGAACTGTTGGGACTCCCTGATGGCGTTGCACCTATGTTCGCAATGTCGATTGGTGTGCCGGATGAGGCGAATGAAGTGAAACCAAGGTTGCCAGTTGAAGCAATCCTTCATGAAAACAGCTATGACACGGAAAAGTATAAGCAGCTACTCCCAGACTACGATAAAACGATGCATGATTATTACCTTAATCGCGGGTCAAATCAAAAAGATACAGCATGGTCGGAGCAGATGACCGACTTTTTGGCCGAACCAAGACGCACACATATGAAGGAATTCCTTGCGAAACAAGGATTTAAGTTTAATTGATCCTAAAAGCTCATAAACCCAGCCAGATAGTCATAAAACACTTGAAAAACGCATAATTTGGCCGAGAAACCCATAAGTCAGGTTAAGCACACATAAATGCAAATATACACGCATAAACTTAGGGATTGGCCAAAAGCTAATCCCTTTTGTATCCTTATATATACAAACTTGCCCGAAATGAGGTCCAATAATATGCAATTTGAAGAACTTGTAGAGAAACTTGTCCATAGGATGCAAGAAGGTGCATTCATCCAAGGAACAATCAGCCAGCCCCGTTACAAATCGACTGGGCTTCAAAAAGTGAAACTGAAGCCTGTGGAAATTAAAAAAGAAGTCCATATTCAATTTGAATATCACTACGAACGTATTTTGAAACATGAAAATATAAGAGTCGCTGATATTCAGCCTGCACTCAAACATTTATTGGAACAGTTCAAACAGATGCAGGTGGAGTTCACCGATGAGAAAGCCCATATTCAGCTTACGAAAAAATTCAAAGTATCCTGGAAGGGTGAAAAGACGGCTGCAACGAAAACTGTCGATTTGTCGCATAACCGGAAAAAGAATTATCTATTAGACGATTCGACCCCTTACCCGTTCCTCATCCGTTTAGGTGTGCAATCGGGCGACGGGAAAGTGAAAAAGCAGAAATACGACAAATTCCGTCAGATCAACCGCTTTGTTGAATTCATCGACGACGCACTCGTACATCTCCCGAAAGATCGTCCCGTCCGCATATTGGATTTCGGGTCTGGCAAGTCATATTTGACGTTTGCCCTTTATCATTATTTGCATATCGAAAAGGGGTTGGATATCCGGGTAACTGGTCTGGATTTGAAGAAAGAGGTCATTGAAGAGTGCAATACAATCGCAAAGGATCTTGGTTATGAACAGCTTGAGTTCCTCGTTGGTGATATTAATGATTACAACGAAGAAACCGCTGTCGATATGGTCGTCACGTTGCATGCATGCGACGTTGCGACGGACATGGCCCTATCACGCGCCGTCAAGTGGGGAGCGGAAGTGATTTTGAGCGTTCCATGTTGCCAACATGAGCTATTTTCGCAAATTCAATCACCAGCCCTCGACATTATGCTTCAGCATGGGCTTATCAAAGAGCGCTTTTCTGCGCTTGCGACCGATTCCATTCGTGCGGAATTGCTGACACTTGTCGGCTATGATGCACAGCTGTTAGAGTTCATAGATATGGAGCATACACCGAAAAACATTTTGATCCGTGGCTTTAGGACTGGCAAGAAACCTTCCGCTGAAGCAGTTGGAAAGTATGAAGCCTTCCGGGATTTACTGAGTGCGAAGCCATTTTTGGAACGTGAGTTGAAGGAAGCTGGGTACCTACAATAATACCAACTTGTTGCAACGGTTCCCTTAAGGAGTTCAGATTAAGCCCACTTATACTAAACTCGTTTGCGACCTGATTCCCCAAATCATTAAAAGCCCTGGGAAATCATGTACGAACTAAAAAGCGCGGCGGCTTTGAAAAGCGGATTTTCCTGATGGATGTTAAGGATGATTGAAATTTCGACACCATGTCCATCGCGAATAAATCCCTTCAAAACAAAGTATCTTTAACTTTATTCTTTTTTCTTTAATTCTTAAGTTCTTTAATAGTTATTACCTGTTCATTTCAATACTGAAACCCCATGTTCCACAATGGTTAGGAGAAAATAACGATTTGCAAGCTCGTCTGTTAAAAATAGTTGATCTATGAACACCTCTTCGTTCTGCTTGATACTTATCAAATTGATAAATACTCTTTACTTTTTATATAGCCTTCATCGAATGAAAAGGATACAACTAAAACAAGAAACTGCCTCTGATTCCTTAGGCAGGCGGTTTCTTTTATGTTATAAAAACAACAATTACTCTTGTTCACTCTATTATAGGTACTTATTCTAGTATAAATAGAATCATTTTCAAGTGCGTCGATGCTTCAGACACTCAATTAGGCTATACTATAAGAAATAAGACAATATCGTTAGCTTAGTAAATGACTGGAGGTAATGATTTGGCCAAAGGAAAATCGATTAATGCCTTAATGAAACATTTGAGAACTAAACATGGTATCGAGATCCAAGGTAGTCGGAATAAGCGTGATTTGATGAATATGGGATATTTCCATGGATTTAAAGGTTATCGTTTTATTGGACAACCAAATAACATCATACCCTTTCAGGATTTTGATGAGCTAGTTGCAATTAATAAATTCGATACACAAATTAAATCTTTATTATATCCTCATATAATGTTTATTGAAACCGCCCTAAAAAACTATACCTTGAACTCTTTGATTGCCAACAGCCCCTCCGACTTCGAATATATCTTCACACATTTGTTAGTTGATTATAAGGCTGAAAATGTAGGAAATAACAAATATCGTGATAAAATGAAAAAACGTCTTGATTTAAAGAATAAAATTTTATCAAGTATCGCCTATAATTATGCAGATGGGAAAGATGTAATCAAACACTATTTACACAATAATAAACAGGTTCCTCTATGGGCAATTTTCGAGGTTATAAGTATGGGAGAGTTTGGTTTCTTATTGCAGTGCTTAGACCGGACAACCAGGATTCGCATTGCTGAGGATTTAGGCCTTCATACGACTTCTCATAACCAAAATGGACGAATCCCTGAAGATATTATTTTTCTAATTAAGGAACTTAGAAATGCCGTCGCCCATAATGGTGTCGTTTTTGACTGTCGTTTTAAGAAAACTAATCCACCTAGTAGAGTCATTGAGTATTTACAAAGTGAAACAGCAATAACAAATATTCATTTCAACCATATTATTGATTATCTTATAGTTATGATCATTTTACTGAAAAAATTAAGTGTCACTAAAAATGAGATAAAGAAAGTGCTGAAGGATCTTGAAAACTATTCTGAGCATCTAAGGGATTCAATACCTACATCAATACATACATCAATAATGGGTTCAGACTTCAGAAGTAAACTAGAAAAATTAAGAACCTATATTTGATTAATTTAATTACTTGAGGGTATAAGTAATTATGTGCTACAATATACTTAACTAATTGCGGTGCATTGCTTCGGCTTGCACTTAAGGGAACTGGATGCGTCCAGTTCTCTTTTAATTTCACAAGAAACCGCCCCTGATTCCTCATTCCTCAGGCAGGCGGTTTCTTTATGTTATGGAGACAATAATTCCTCTTGCGTGCGAATAAATCCATTATAGATTTTCAAATCGGTATCATAAGCTGCCCGATACGTCGAAAGGCTATGCGCCTTCACTTTTCCGAAGCTATTCCCATCGACGATTTCGAAAAAGCTGTTCAAAATTTCAGCATTCACCCATGCAGTTTCTTCGAATGCAATGTCTGCTTCATGCTCCTCCATCACCATCGTCATGAACGGCAAATCCGTAGGCCGTTTTTCAGCTGCGGCTTGTTTTTTTGTAAGGATGATTTCTTTCGTGCGGTCAAGTGAGGCGAGCAATGCCTCGCGATCCATCGCATGCCCTAATTCATGGATAGTCAACACACGGATATACGTTTCAAGCGGCATTGGTTCGAGCAGCTCATTACAGGCTTTTTGCACACGTTTGCTATCGACGATCACCTCATTTTTAATGAAGTCATACATCATGTTAACTCCAGTGCGCTCCTGTTTCAGCTCAACGTCCATATTTACGTCATGGATGGTTAATTCGATTAAAGAGACAATCTGTGATTCGGTCAAAGTAGCGTTCATTCTCTTTCCCTAACATCCTTTACTATTTGTATAGTCGCAATCGCCGATTATTGGCATTTATGCGTATTTGTACGCATTTATGAGCCATTAGAGCATTTTATGAGCAATTGATTACCTTTATGCGCGTGTAAAGCTATCTATGAGTAACTTCAATAGATTATGCGTCTTTTATAGTGTCAACTCAATATTTCACACAACTTTTTTATTACAGAAAAATAATTAAAGAAATACAATGAATTTATCCTAGTATCCACAGGATTGTCAAAAGTCTGCCAACTCTCTAACTTGGACTCATTCTGGCATTTCAATGACCTCAACGATGAGCACATAAAGTAATCCGACCTGTTTTAATTTATCCACGTCGATTGCGCCTTCTTCGAACATCTTTTTCTGCTCCTCCGTCAACGAGTTGGCATACCAATAGGCAATTGGCTGCGGTTCCCCTTGTTCAAGCTTCAATAAATCGATGAGGACACCGCTGAAGAAAGGGTCGCGAATAGGTTCATCTTTTACACGATGAATGATATCACTAGTTCCGAAGCTTACAGCTATCTTGCCGGACGCGGTATCAGTGGCGACTCGAAACGAAATAATCTGCTTCTTACTTGTCAGATCCGTAAAACTTTCCTCGATTGTCGACAAGGTCCCATCCACATACTTTTCAACCGTAAAATGCACTCCATAGCCTTCGGGCACTAAGCCCTCTTGAACGAATACAGCGCTAAACATGTCTTTTGTTTTCATCGTATCTTTCACTTCAAGCGTTAATGGCTTTGTACAACCTGCGAGTAAAGCGAGACAAAGCAGACCAGCAAGCCATTTTTTCATAGATACGGCGTCCTGAATGCTTTCTCCGAAGATTTTACTTCCAATCCGACGGACAAAAACACATACCCCTCGCGTTCATGTCGATCATTAAATACGATTGGAACACGATTCTTAAAAATAGGTCCATCAATGACAACGGTATGGAATTCCCCCGATTCCCCACATGAATCAATGCCGAGCGACTCCAGTTCATCCATCAATTCATTTGTAAATTTACGGCCGATGAATTCCGAAGGCATCATTTTCGTATTTACGACAACAATATATGCCTCAAAGCCCGCGTTCACAAATTCCTCCAACAACTTCCGACGTGGTTCCATCCATAGCGGGTGGACCGCTCTCATACCGACGCTATCACATTTCGTTTGGACCCATGTCAAATGATCCTCTAAGTCGATATCACCGAATACACCATTCGGAATACCAGCTTCAATGCATTCCTTCATTGCATCTAAAAATTCCGCTTCATAGCCATTCCAGTCAGCGCCACGGATCATCAACGGAACGCCAAGGCTGTCAGCTTGCGCTTGAATGATTTCCACGGGCAATGCATGGGATTTCGAGCGCTCCTTATCCTTTTCAAACATCGTCCATATCCGCTTTGGGATTCCTCCCAACTGAAGGGCACGGTAATAGGCTAACGCTGAGTCTTTACCACCACTCCAGGAAGCGACGAATGGTTGGTTATTCATTTTTTCACACATCCTTTCCTCATATTTTTAATTAAGCATATCACAAACATCTGTAATTCTTTCCAACGCCTCAAAACTTTTCAACGAGGCAGTTCGTCCATACTTATGAGACGTGTTCGCGAGACGTTATTTACAGAGAAGGTGACCCGATTGTCATGACAAGAGACGATAAATTTAAGTTGGTGGAAAAGTTCATTATAGAGAATCAGCATGCCTATTATCGGCTTGCATTTAGTTATGTGAAAAACAAAGAAAATGCACTGGATATCGTTCAGGAATCCATCCTGAAAGCACTTCGTTCCATTGATAGGGTCGATGAAGTGAAATATATGAAAACATGGTTTTACAGGATTATTGTCAATACGGCCATTGATTTCATCCGTAAACATCAGCGGATGTCCATCATGGACGATGAAATATTGGAAAGCCATTTACCTTCCTTGGAGGATGACGTAACCGATTTTGACCTACAAGAAGCGGTCGACCACCTGTCGCCAAATTATAAAACAATTATCATTCTCCGCTTCTTCGAGGATTTGAAGATCGAGGAAATTGCTGAAGTCACCGGAGATAACATCAATACGGTGAAAACACGATTATATGCGGCGTTGCGGAAATTACGTATTGAAATGGGAGAGGAGCAAGTGTATGAGCAAAATGGATAAATTGAAGAAGGACTATGAGAATATCGATATTCCTGAAGAATTGGATGGGATTGTGAGAGCATCCATAAGTGAAGAGAAAATGAAACGTAAAAAGAAACGACCTGTTTTTAGAAATAGTTTGATTGGCGTTGCTGCAGCTGCCATCCTTTTCGTCGGCAGCATCAATGTCAGCCCAGCCTTCGCCAAGTCAATGGTGAATGTACCTATTTTAGGTTCAATTGTGGAAGTATTCACTGTCAAGCAACTGACTGTGGATGAAGGAACATATCAGGCTGATCTATCCATTCCCGTCATTACTGGATTAGACAATGAAGAATTACAAGCAGCTTTGAATGAAAAGTATATGGAAGAGAACAGGGAGCTTTTCGAGCAATTCGAAAAGGAAATTGCAGAGCTGAAAAAAGTTGGGGGCGGCCATCTAGGCGTTGACGCTGGCTATGAGGTGATAACCGATAACGACCAAATCCTTTCGATTATGCGCTATCAGGTCAATACAGTCGGATCTTCTTCGACAACGATGAGATACGATACAATTGATAAAGTCGACAATGTGTTGATTACATTACCAAGCCTTTTCAAAGATGATTCATATATTGACGCCATCAATGCCTATATCGAAGGCGAGATGGAACGGCAAATGGCGGCAGATGAAATGATCTCTTATTTTACAGAGAATGAATACGGCGAAGGCTTTGCGACAATCAGATCGGATCAAAACTTCTATATTACAAATGATCAGCAGCTTGTTATTTCTTTTGATAAATATGAAGTCGCTCCGGGGTATATGGGGGTTGTGACGTTCGAAATTCCAACAGAGGTTGTGAAAAAATTATTGGTAAGCGATGTTTATATTCGATAAATAAAATCCCCATGCGCAAGGCGTGGGGATTTTACTTTGCATCCGTATTCAACTCCGAGGCAAGACCATGTATTCTTAACTCATTGATTGTCTTCTTCAACATCTTCAAATGGCATTTTTCATACATACCAACAACCGGGAACCATTGTTCCAATGGCATCAAGCCAAGATTTGGATGCTCAAGCGATTTTTCGCGCAAGTTATCCATATCTTTACAGCTTCCATCATAAACATCAAGCAAATAGATGCGTGAGTTATGAAGTTCCTCTTTCATTTCTGAAACTTTCTTGAAACTATCCGTCGGCTTTGTTGCTTCCGGCAGATCATCTTTCATCATCAAATTTCCGGAAAGGACAATTAATTTCTTTGACGCACGCCGACTTTCTTTATTCTTCAACTCTGCCGCTATTTTTGCAGCTATATATGTTTCCATCAAGGCAAGATGCTCCAAAATCTGCTTCGGGGACCAATCATGCTCTGATGGTTTTCGATTGAACTCTTCATCCGTCATTCCATCTATCACTTGATAAATCTTTCTTCGGACTTTATGATTGCCTTCAAAAGTCATTCTATTTCTTCTCCTTTATTTCATTGAACGAAATATGGATATCCTATCAATTTCACAGCATACGCTCTTTCAATGAAAATTTAAAGCCCTATATACATATTCAGAAAAGTAAAATGTTGTTTGGGGCGCGGAGGCTTGCTTTGGAACAATCAAAAGAAGACAGCAGTCTAATAGTTTGACTGCTGTCTTGCATTACTTATTAAGCTGGATTCGGTGTATCTGTTGGTTCTGCATAACCTTCTTTGTACATTTCATCGATAGATTCACGAATTTCTTTCAACGATTTGCCTTCTTGCTTCATTTGCACGGATTGAACCGCAATTTCCAGGCAGACGAGGCAACGTGTGCCGTGGTCGTCCCAGACGACGGAACCGTCTTCACGGATTTCATCGACGAAGCAGTTCAAGTTATTCCCGTGGCCCGCACTTTCTCCGCAGCCACAGTAACATGGCATGTACTCTAAAACATCAGAAGATGACGCAGCCACTTGGTATACGAGGCGCAGGTCATCCGGTTTGCCATCCAAAAACTTCGGCAATACAGCTGCCGACTCAGTTGCTTCCTGTACATCTCCGTTTTGAAGATGCCTTTCGTTACCAACCTCTAAATGTTTACCATTTTCCCCATTGAGTTGTGCCTTATCACCGCAAGCGGAAAGGACAAGCGTCAATATAAGCATGATAGGCATGAGTTTCTTTATCATTCATGTCTACTCCTTTATTTGTCATTGTCCTTTCATCATAGCGGATAACGAAATGGAGTAGGGTTACAACTTTGTGGACATTGCGCCCCTTGAATTTTCCTTTTGCTTGATCCAATAACGGATTCCTTTTCCAGCAAACGCTTCATCTGCAAATCGCGGAATGACGTGGAGATGGGCGTGCGGAATGGATTGCCCGCCCACTTCCCCTGTATTCCAGCCGACGGAATACCCTTCATGCTCGTACTTTTCTTCCAAATAGGCTTTTGCCTTCAACAACAGCTCCTGCGTATCCTGCCACTCTTCAGGTGTTAATGAAAACACATCAACCGCATGTCGTTTCGGCACGATCAAACCGCTGCCTTCAAGTACTTGTTGTTCGGAAGCCTTTTGGATATACGCGCATGTCTCCGTTTCGAAGATGATCTGCTGTTCCGGGTCAGTTGTCAAATTACAATAGGGACAGTTCTTATCGTGCATCGCTTATCGTCCAATCATTTTGGAAGGATCAACATATTCATCAAACTGCTCTTCCGTCAATAAACCTGTTTTAAGTGCAGCTTCTTTTAGCGTCGTTCCTTCTTTATGCGCCATTTTAGCGATTTTGGCAGCATTTTCATAGCCGATATGCGGGTTCAATGCTGTCACAAGCATAAGTGAGTTCTTTACTTTATTGTCGATTTCCTCTCGATTCGGTTCAATTCCGACCGCACAATTCTCATTGAAGCTACGCATGCCATCCGCAAGTAGTTTCGCGGATTGCAGGAAGTTGTAAATGATGACCGGTTTAAAAACGTTCAGTTCAAAATTCCCTTGACTCGCAGCAAATCCAATTGTTGCGTCATTCCCCATCACTTGTGCTACAACCATCGTGAGGGCTTCGCTTTGTGTCGGATTTACTTTTCCTGGCATGATGGAGCTTCCCGGTTCGTTTTCAGGAATTGTGATTTCGCCAATTCCTGAACGCGGACCGCTTGCCAACCATCTGACATCATTCGCAATTTTCATAAGATCCGCAGCAAGTGCTTTCATCGCGCCATGTGTATAAACGACTTCATCATAGCTTGTGAGTGCGTGGAATTTATTTTCAGCAGACGTGAAATTAATGCCAACTGATTTCGAGATTTCTTCAGCAACTTTCTCTCCAAATCCTTTTGGCGCATTGAGTCCAGTTCCAACCGCAGTTCCACCGATGGCCAGTTCTTTCATCGACTGGACACTTTCGCTTACCATTTTTTCCGTCTTTTCAAGCATCCTGTGCCAACCGCTTATTTCCTGCCCTAATGTTAGCGGCGTTGCGTCTTGCAGATGCGTGCGTCCGATTTTGATGATATCCATGAACTCTTCAGATTTATCTAGAAACGTTTTTTTCAATTCCTGAAGCGACGGCAGCAATTCGCGCTCCACTTCAATAACGCCAGCGACATGCAATGCTGTCGGGAATGTGTCATTGGAACTTTGTGATTTATTCACATCATCGTTCGGGTGCAGGCGTTCAGTCTCGCCCCACTCTTCAAGCAGCTGATTGCCGCGATTTGCTAATACTTCGTTCATATTCATATTCGATTGCGTGCCGCTACCTGTTTGCCAGACGACAAGCGGGAAATGATCGTCCCATTTGCCTTCAATCACTTCTTCAGCAGCTGCGACGATCGCTTTCATTTTTGTATCTGATAGATTGCCAAAAGAGTTGCTCGCTATTGCAGCGGACTTCTTTAAATGGGCAAATGCTTGAATGACGCCTAACGGAATTCGTTCTCCGCCAATTTTAAAGTTCTGTTTACTACGCTGTGTTTGTGCGCCCCACAACTTGTCTGCAGGCACTTGTATTTCTCCAAATGTGTCATGCTCAATACGATAGTTCATATTCCCTCCGCCTTTCACAAATGAATAATAAAACCTCATCTTCTATCATGCACCTTTTCTAAGATGAAATAAAATGAAAAGACCCGGTTTCCCGAGTCTTGTTCAAAAGCTTGTTTTTAGCCCGTAGATTAGACATGCGTTACTTTCGCTCCAAGCACTTCTATAAAATGATCAACAACTTCGGGGTGAAATTGAGTCCCTTTACCTTTTTCCAACTCCAGAATTGCTACTTCTTTCGAAACTGCTTGCTTATAAACGCGCTCAGTTGTCATGGCGTCATATGCATCAACGACCGAAACGATTGCCGCCTCGATGGAGATTTCATCCTCTTTCAGTCCATACGGGTACCCTCTGCCGTCATACCATTCATGATGCTGTTCAACGATGAATGCGGCATCCTTTAGCCATTCGACAGGATGGGCACGCATAATGTTTGCGCCGATTCTGGAATGTGATTTCATAGTCTCCCATTCTTCTTCTGTCAGTTTCCCGGGTTTATGCAGGATTTCCAATGGTATAGCAAGTTTACCAATGTCATGAAAGAAAGCGCCCCAGCGCATCAGTCTCAAAGTATGTTTTGGACGATTCATCCGTTTCCAAACTTCGATTGCATATTGCCTGATTCGCTCGCAATGGTGATATGTATAGCCGTCAACCTGCGCAACCGTATCCATTTCTACTTGCAGCATCTTTGTTTCGAAAAACAGTTGTTCATAGAAATCCGCTTCCATTTTCATGACGATTTCAGCATTGGTTATGGCATAGAACGTCACAACCTTTTCAAATGCAGACGCATCAATCGTTTCCCCGATTTCCATCTTTCTTCTTTCACCTACATGTTCGATTTCAACTTCGCCATCCAACAGAGTATACGTTTCAACAATCGAATTATTTATGTTGTACTGGGCGCAGAAAGAACCATTTTCATTCAATGAAAATAGTGCCTCCGCCAAGCCATTCCATCTCCCAAAAAGTGTTATCAGCCCAGAGGCCATGTGTAATACTGGGTATTGATCATCCGAACTCTGCCGATACGTACGGTTTGGATTTTTCTCCATAGGTGTCCTCCGTGTAGGTTCCGACTTTTTTCTTTTAATATCTACAATTATAGCGAATATTTACAGAGAAATCTATATATTTATACAACATAAAAACATCCAGCCCTTTACAAGCGGTTGGATGTTTTCGATTCAATCATTATTCCTCATCAGCCGATTTGACAGCCACCGGTTTCGATGAACGGATTTCCTCTGTCAAATTATCTATGCTTGGTCGGAGATTATTTTTTCCGACGTAGCTTTCTATCATTTCTTTAACGTCGATGCCCGATGAAGCTTTCAACGATTCTTGCAAAGTGGACATTAAATTAGTAGCGTACGATGTCACTTTATTGGCACCGCCGCCTTCCCCGCCACCCGTATCGACAACAGTAATTTTGTCGATGTTCGAAAGTGGACTTGCCACTTGTTTCGCATATTCAGGAATCATTCGGACGATCATATCAAGCACAGCCGCCTGGCCATATTGTTCGAACGCTTCGGCAATTTTACGTTTTGCTTCCGCTTCCGCAAGTCCTTTCAGGCGGATGACATCTGCTTCCGATTCACCTTGAGCCCTTTGAGCATCTGCTTTTGCCAAACCATCAAGACGGATTTTTTCAGCTTCAGCGGCAGCGCGCGCTTCAATACGGTATTTTTCTGCTTCCGCTTCTGCCATTTGACGGGATTTTTCAGCCGCAGCGTTCTGCTCGATTGCATAACGATCCGCGTCTGCTTTCTTTTTAACTTCAGAATCGTATTGCTTCTCACGACGCAGAATCTCTTTCTCTTCCAATTCGATTTGCTTTTGACGCTCGATGATCTTAACTTGCATCTCTTGCTCTGTAACTTCCTGCTTCGCACGTGCGGATTCCAATTCGTACGCTTGGTCGGCGCGCGCTTTCGCCACATCTTGCTCACGGCGGTAGTCAGCGACTTTCAATTGATTTTCCTTCTCCGCTTCCGCGATTTCAGTCGCACGCTCGATTTCGGCTTTTTGGGCTTCCTTCGATGCTTCAGCATTCTTGATACGTGTTTCTTTTTCAGCTTCCATTGTGGCAATATCGGCATCGCGTTTCACCTGTGCGATACGTGGTTTACCAAGTGAATCCAAGTATCCGTTTTTATCGCGTACATCTTTAATTGTGAATGAAACGATGATAAGCCCCATTTTAGCCAAGTCTTGTGATGCAACACGCTGCACTTCCTGGGAGAACTTATCACGGTTTTTATAAATCTCTTCCACCGTCATAGATCCTAAAATGGAACGCAAATGCCCTTCCAGTACTTCTTTCGCTTCATTTTCTCGGTCGGCTTTTGATTTACCTAAAAACTGCTCCGCTGCCGTTGCGATTTCAGAAATCGAACCCCCAATCTTAATAATCGCAGTTCCGTCTGCCATGACTGGAACACCTTGTTCCGTGTACACTTCCGGCGTCGTCACTTCTAGTTTGCTTGAGAGCAAGCTGAGCGGCTCTGATTGTTGGAACACAGGGAAGACGAACGTTCCCCCACCACGAATGATTTTGATCCGGTTGCCCGAGTCATCCGTATGTACATTTTTCGATCCTAAATAACTACCCGTAACGATTAGCGCCTCATCCGGTCCAACTGTCTTATACTTCGAAATGTAGACGAGAATGACAGCAAGTAGGATGAACACGACAATCCCAATGACAATTAACATACCTGAAATTTCTAACATTTTGATTCCCCCTCATTATTTATTGTTTCACTTGAAGCGAAAAGGCTCATATTCTTTAACGATAAATGTTCCTTCCTTCACTTCAATGATTAAAACCTCTTTCCCATAGTCGATTGGCTGGTTTTCATATCCAGCTGCCCTTTTTGAAATGATCCCGTTCACTGATTCGATAACAATTTCTCCAAAACCGTCGACTGGAACCGGAACAATCACTTTGCCTACCCGACCCGTGAGCGATTCATCTGTATAGGCGAGCGAAACTTCCGCTGATTTCAATGGAAGGAGTACGAAAAAGTATAGAAGGAAGTCCAATAAAGTCGCCGTTGCAAGTGCTAAGAGTAAAATAAGCAAGTGGTTCCAATCTGTCATCAACTCCAATATATAGCCGACTGCAGATGTGAATGATATGAACGCAAGGATAACAGCTGGATCCAAAAACGGGCTTGCCTCACCAATCCCTTCCGAAATATCACTAAAGAACAGATATAAAACAGTTGCAAGGCCCGCGATGATCAATACGGTCAAATAGACATTAATAACCGGCATTCCGAACAATTCCATTCTCTCACCTCCCCATCTCCTTGTTGAATTCTACTATATATACGGACGACGGACGATGAAGTTTCAATATTCCTTTAAATACTTTTTATAGAGCCAGATAAGAATCTTAAATATTCAAACACAAAAACGAAATAAAATTGCCATTTTTTCACAGTAAAAATGATTTTTTTTGTACTAAATCAAATGATTTTTGTTATGCTATAGGAATACTAAAAAATGATTCCGGTAACGGATGGAGGCTTAAAGATGTTTAGTCCACGTAAAACAGATCCTTTTTTCGCAGCTCTTTTAAAGATTGCTGAGCATGTACAAAAAGCGATGCATTATGCAAATGACTTTAAAGTGACGTCCATTGGGGACTTAAAAGAAGTAAGCATCAACTTAAAGGAATTAGAAACAGAAGGCGATGACATGATTCATGACCTTATCGCAAAACTTAACACCTCGTTCATGACACCGATTGAGCGTGAGGATATTTTGCAACTGGCTATTAAAATGGATGATATTTTGGATGGTATTGAACATTTCTCTGCAAATCTTGAAATGTTCTCTCTAACGGAAATTGATGAATATGTCCAGAAGTTCATGGACAATATTGTGAAAAGCTCTGATGAAATTGTGAAAGCGATGGAGCTGTTATCAAGAAAGAAACTTGTCCAAATGCGAGACCACGCTGTTTTAATCAAAGAATACGAACGGATTTGCGATGAGGTTCTTCGTACATCAATTAAGCAACTGTTCCTACGTGAAAAAGATCCAATTCGTATTATTCAATTTAAGGATATTTATGAGTTATTAGAAGATATCGCAGATCATTGTCAAGACGTTGCTAATACAATCGAAACAATTATCATGCGTAACGCATAAGGGGTACAAATATGGAAATTGTATTAGTTCTTACTATAGCAGTCGTTGTATTTGCCTTGGCATTTGACTTCATAAACGGATTTCATGACACAGCCAATGCGATTGCAACTTCAGTATCAACGCGTGCATTAAAGCCGCGTACTGCCGTTTATATGGCGGCAGTCATGAATTTCATCGGCGCATTGACGTTCACAGGGGTTGCGAAGACAATTTCCAAAGACATCGTCGATCCTTTCATGCTTGAAAAAGGATCAGTCGTCATCTTAGCAGCCCTTCTTTCCGCAATCGCTTGGAACCTGATCACTTGGTATTACGGTATTCCGTCGAGTTCATCCCATGCGTTGATCGGCTCAATTGCTGGTGCAGCCATTTCTGCTGCGGGATTCGGCATCTTGAATTACGGCGGGTTCCTTAAAATTATGCAGGCCCTCATCCTTTCCCCGTTCATCGCCATCGCGGGAGGATTCCTTTTCATGTGGCTATTTAAAATTTTATTGAAAAACCGGAATCTTTTCAAGGCGAATAGACGGATTCGTTACATGCAAATCGGAACCGCTGCATTGCAGTCGTTTACACACGGAACGAATGATGCCCAAAAAGCTATGGGGATCATTACGATGGCACTAATTGCAGCTGATTTGCAAACAAGCGACGACATCCAGCTGTGGGTACGAATTGCCGCAGCCACTGCAATGGGTCTTGGTACATCAATAGGTGGTTATAAAATTATTAAGACAGTCGGTGGAAAGATCATGAAGATCCGTCCTGTCAATGGGATTGCAGCCGACTTGAACTCCGCAATCATTATTTTCGGCGCAACACTCATTCATTTACCGGTCAGCACGACGCATGTCATTTCATCTTCCATCATGGGTGTCGGATCTGCACAGCGAGTAAAAGGCGTGAAATGGGGAGTTGCGAAAAAAATTGTCATGACATGGATTATCACCTTGCCAATTTCCGCTGCATTAGCCGCAATAATTTACCAAATTTTAAATTTGTTTCTTTAAACAAAAAATTACTTCTTGCATTGCCAAAGAACCTCTGTTATGATAAAGGAGAATTATTTTTGTTCGGCATGATGGTCACAGAAATGCTTGACTCTTCAAGACTTGAGCAAGGATAGTAACACAATGTGTGCTTTGCACACGAGGAGGAAACAAACATGGAACATGGTAAAGTAAAATGGTTTAACGCAGAAAAAGGTTATGGCTTCATCGAACGTGAAGATGGCGACGATGTATTCGTACACTTCTCAGCTATCCAAGGCGACGGATTCAAGACTCTTGAAGAAGGCCAAGACGTGACTTTCGAAATCGAACAAGGTCAACGTGGACTTCAAGCAACTAATGTTGAAAAAAACTAATTTAAACTAAACTTTCAAAACCACTCTCTTCGGGGAGTGGTTTTTTTCGTTTTTCATATCTATTTGGACTTTGACGGGGTTGCTTTGGACGCGCAACGCACTTCTTTGGACGCGCATCCACCCTCTTTAGACGCGATACCCCATAACTACTTCATCAAATAAGACATCCCTTCCCACTTCCGTTATGATAGAAATATAGAGAGATAATTCAGCGGGAGGACGATGTTATGCGCACACTTGCACGCTTTGTTACAACAAGTTATAAAGCGATTATCATAGGGTGGATTGTACTTTTTATTATTATGGCTATTTTTGCCATTCGCTTGCCGGGATTGCTTGCAGGGGACGGCTTCAGAATGGATGCTGAGCATGAACAGGTGATGAAAATCGCATCCAAGAAATTCGATTTACCTGCCGAAACGATGTTTGTCGTATTCGATAAGGTGAATGATGAAACGCTTTTCTCCACTTTGACAAAGATTGAAGAACTTGAACTCACGTCGGAAATTGTTTCCCCGCTTGATCATGAAAAGCAGTATACGAATGATGTATCGTACGCTATGCTTCATTTCGAAAAGAACGGAAGGGATATGTCGGGTGTCGTCACCGAAATACGAGACGTTATCGGGGATGAAAAAGGGATTGTGTTAACAGGCCAATCTGCCATTACAAAGGATATCAATAGCGCAAGCCAGCGGGATTTGATGAAAGCAGAGGCAATTGGATTACCTATCGCAATCATCATTCTATTACTCGCCTTCGGGTCAATAGTAGCTTCCGTGGTGCCATTGCTTGTAGGCATTGCTACAGTCATTTCCGCATTTGGCGTAATGGCATTGATTGGTGGTCAAACCGATTTATCGATTTTCGTGCTGAATATTGTGCCTATGTTAGGGCTTGCTTTAAGTATTGATTTTTCATTGCTATTCATCAGCCGATACCGCGAAGAACGGTTGAAGAGCGATGTATTGGAAGCTACAGCGATGACAATTCGCACAGCAGGCCGATCTGTTATTTTCTCGGCATTTTGCGTATTTATCGGTCTTGGTGCGATGTTCGTCATCAGGGTTGAAATTTTTCAGAACATCGCACTCGGAGGCATGATTGTCGTCGGCATGGCGGTACTCAGCTCGGTGACATTGTTGCCTTCGATTTTAATTGTACTTGGCGATCGTTTGAACAAAGGGCGCGTGCTGAAAGTGAAGGAGAACGGTTCTGACCGTTGGCGACAGTTCGCGAATGGGGTTATTAAACGTCCAATCCTTATTACGATTGCTGCGTTCGTACTGTTAGGTATTGCTGTAGTTCCCGTGAAGAATATGGATCTGGCAATTCCTCAAATCGATTCACTTCCGGCGTCATATGATACACGGGCGTCCTATGAATTAATGGACGACACTTTCGGACTCGGCGATCAGTCGAATGTGTATATCATTGCGGAACGTTCGGGCGGTTGGTCCGATGTGGACGGTTTGAAAGCGATGAAGGAATTGGAAGAAGACTTGTCCAGTGACCCATTAGTTGGCGGTTTGACAACCATTTTCACCACAAGTGGTTTCGGATCACCTGAAGAGTGGGTGCAGGCAACGCAAATTCCAGAAATGAAGGTACAGCTTGAACCACTGCTGGACTCATTCGTGAAAGACGACCAATTATTGATCCCAGTGATACTTCAAGCTAGAGGAACATCCGATGAAGCACAACAATGGGCACGAGATTGGTCAGATCAAACAGAATGGAATCTACTTGTCGGAGGGCAACCGAAGTTCAATCAGGAAATCTTCGATGAGATTTCCAATAATATCGGCATTGCGTTAATGATCATCCTTGTATCGACATTTTTCATCCTAATGATTGCGTTTCGTTCAATCCTAATCCCGTTGAAAGCAATTTTGATGAATATCGTCGGGCTTTCCGCCACTTTCGGTATTCTCGTTTACATTTTCCAATACGGTCATTTCGGATTGCATCCAGGCACGATAGCACTTATTATTCCAGTTATCGTCTTCAGTCTTGTCTTTGGTTTAAGCATGGACTACGAAGTGTTCCTCATTTCACGGATGCAGGAGGAGTATTCGAAGACATTCGATAATGATCATTCCACGGTCGAGGGGCTTGCGACGACGAGCAAGATTATTACTTCCGCTGCCCTGATCATGATTGTTCTGACTGGTGCATTTGCGTTTACGGACGTCATGCCAGTGAAACAAATCGGAGTCGGCATCGCGATTGCAGTTGCTATCGACGCTACAATTATCCGCCTGTTGCTTGTTCCGAGTTTGATGAAACTGTTTGGAAAGTGGAACTGGTGGATGCCTTTTAGAAAAGGTGAATACAAGGCTGGAAATTGGCATTAATTTAATGAAAAAAGCTGCCCGGACAATGAATTTTTCATTTTCCGAGGCAGCTTTTAATTTTAATCAATAATCTCCACTTTGTGATCTTCCTGCTGATCCTTATCAAACTGCGCTGTCATTGCAAAGTAGATGACAGCGACAATGATTAAAACGAACATGACGAGCCCGATGACGAGCGTCCTCCCATTCACTTTGAGTCACCCCCACCGCGCTTGAAACTCTCCTCTTTTAGATAATCAACCGCTTCCTTGTAATCGCCGAAACCATCCTCCAAATTAGAACCGTGGTAAACATTGAAAAATCCGTCCTCCTCAAGCAACTTCAGCTTCTGACCCTCATTGTTCACCCACACTTCTTCGATTGGCTCTTCTTTCTCTTCCTTTTCGTTCTCTTCTGTCGATAACGCACGGATTGCATCACGAATCGTTGTGATCAACTCATCTTCTGTCGCTTCACGAATGTTGACGAGTCCACGGTCATCCGGTTCATAATTGGAAAGCCCTTCAACATATACGAACCCATTGCCGTTCGGGTGAAGATGCTGCACAACAACCGTCTTTTCATACAAACTGTCCTCATAATGATAATTAAGCCGCTTCATCGACACTTCTTTTCGTATCAATTCAGGGAATTTTGTCTCAATAATTTGTTGTTTTTCTTCAAATGTAAGCATGATTTTGCCACTCTTTCTATTTCAAATGTCTTTTCAGTATAACATTATTACTCTTTCACCGTTAAACCAAGTACATGTGCAAAGCCAATCGCCTGTTCCTTCGACACGATGCAACCCGCAATCTTCGGTAATGTTACTTCAATTCGATCATATGTATTGTTGGATAAATCGACACCATCCAAATCGGTTTCTGAAAAATTCATATTATCCATCTTACATTTTTCAAAGCGAACTTGCTTGAAGTCACATTCATAAAAATCACTATCTACCAAATTGCAGTCTGCAAACTCAACTTCCTTCATTTCTGCGAAATTAAAGTTTGCATAGCGGGCATCACTTTCCTTTATAAGCATATGCCCCAACTTGGCATTTGCCATATCAGTCCCTGTAAGCTTTGAATTAATGATCTCACATCGATGCATCATGACATTTTCCAGTTGAGCATTCGAAAAATCACATGCTACGAAGACAGCATCAACAAATTCCGCGCCTTTCCAATCACTGTTCGCAAATGACATATCTTTGAATACACAATCGTCGAACACGATGCGTTCCCCGTCCGCCCCAGACAACGAACCCCCTTCAAATTTCGCTTTTGCAATGAACCCATCGTTGCTCCAAATATCAGTAGGCCGCATTAATTCGTGCTCTACCGACAATTTCGGCTTCACACGCTTATCCTTTTTCTTTACCAACGAACTCCCTCCTACCTTGTCTTCCACTCAATGACAATGACGAGCAACAAAACAACTACTATCGCTAAAATATAGAACCAACTTGGAATCACGCTAATTCCGCCAAACATACACTGTCCCCACCTTTCTTTATCAACATTTTATCCATAAGTTATCAACAAACAGAGGTTGTTTGTCAACAATATCTAAATAGTTGTTAACATTAATAACAAGTTTATCAACATACTTTATGCCCTTATCAACAATTGCACGCTCATATCTCTCCAAAAGTGGATAATCAGAACCACTAATTTATCTTTACCTGCGCTTACCAACAATCACACGCAAATCAATCGTAATCTCCTTCATTCCCTCCGAAAGCACATCACTAATCCGTTCATCCCCCGCATTCCAGGTCAATGGCGTCATACGGATCAATGGTGAAAGCAATCCTTCTGGCAACGCAAATGTATAAGTTATCCGTTCTGTCTCAACATCATCAAAATGTTCACGGAAACGCTCCACTGGATCGGTTTCCTCTTTTTGCGTCTTACCGCCGTAGAAAGCCTCTCGCAATTCCTGAAGGTATCCACTTTCCGGTACTACTTTCACGACAATCCCACCTCGCTTCAGTATCCGGTTGAATTCCGCATAGTTTGCTGGAGATAAAACATTCAAAATCACGTCAATTTGAAAATCTTGAAAAGGCATTGCAGCCAAATCCGCTACACTCCAAATGATTCCCGGATAGGCCTTCGATGCAGCGGAAATCCCTTCCTTCGCTAGATCAATACCAATCCCAACACTTTCAATTTGCAACTGTGAATGAATAGCACATAGATGTGATCCTTCCCCACACCCTGCATCCAACAGCACCGGGCGATCGATTTCTAAGACATGGTCCTTCAAAATGGGAAAAAGCTTGTCCAGCACAGGTCCGAAAAACCCGCTGCTCATCACTTCCGCCCGCGCTTCAAAAAGCGACTTATCATACTTTGTCGTATGCGATTGAGGCGCCAAATTCACATAGCCTGTTTTGGCTAAGTCAAAGGAGTGCATATTCTCACAGACAAGTCGTGAGTACTCTACCATTTCCATATCGGCAGAACATATCGGACATTTGAAAAGTCCTTCATTCATCCCAATTAGCTGCGCACTTTGCATTTTCTTCGATAATTTCATATCATCTGCCCCGTTCCATTGTTGTTCTATCAGTATACCGTCTTTCTATGTTGACTCAAACTATGAATGGCTCCCGCTGTATCTATCTCCCCTTCCGCGGGTACAATAGATAGAAAGGAGGCGATTTCCGTGAGGAGGATTTTATTATTCATTATTTTCATAGTTGCATTCTATCTGGCAAAACCTTTATGGGAAGAGCCTGTTTCAAAATATATAGACCTTTCCTTTCTCAGTCCGGTAGATGAAAAGATTGAAACTGTTATGGAGAACGAATCAATCACGTCAGCCATGAGCTCCATCCTCGACACTGCGAATAAATTCTTTTTTTTTATCTCGTCAAAATCATCCGAAATGGAAAGGTTAATTCCGGATAAGGTCGCGAAGCCGAAACTTGCAACACCTGACCATTCGGCAATGTCCATTCACAATATAGAACTTGGATTTACAGAAGAACAGGTGAAGGCTGAACTTGGCGAACCGCAAAACCATTCGCTGAATGAATATGGCACTGAATGGTTCACATATCATGAGGATTACCAAAACTTCGTTATGATTTCATTTGATGAAAAATGGAAAGTGAATGCAATCTATACAAATGATGATCTCATTTCTTCGAAAGCCGGTATCCAGTACGGTACCGGGAAAGCAGAAGTCCGAAATGCCTATGGCGAACCATTGAAGGAGATTCGAAAAGGCTTGAATATTTACGTCCTCCAGGATAATGAGGGGATGGATCTATTTAAAGTCGGAGATGTATATATGTATGTGTTTTACGATATTCATCAAAATACAACAGTGACTGCAGTGCAGCTTATAACAACATCACTCGAACATCGTAAGTCTGGCATGTATGCGGGAGGAGATGTGTCCTTGCGTAATGGGTTTGAACAGCAACTTTTCGACTTAACGAATGCCGCACGTGTACGTCACGGCCGCTCCATTCTGCGATGGGATAATGCAATTTCAGATACAGCCCGCAAGCATAGCCTGGATATGGCGATCAATGATTATTTTAGTCACGATAATTTAAAAGGGCAATCGCCTTTCGACCGGATGAAAGAGGATCAAATCAAATTCCGCAGAGCCGGTGAAAATTTGGCGTACGGCCAATCAAGCAGCATTTTTGCACATGAAGGGTTGATGAATTCGAAAGGGCACAGAGAGAATATTTTGATAGATGATTACAGTCACCTTGGCATAGGTGTTGCATTTAATGAAAAATCACAGCCGTATTATACGGAGAATTTCTTTTTGAAATAAAAAACCGGCCCGCATCGGCCGGTTTCCTTTATTTCTTCGATGTAATTGCTGCACAAGCGACGCGATCTCCGGAATTTCCAGATGGGTCAGTCTTATAATCATCCGCATCCGCATGAATGACAATAGCACTTCCGTCCTCATCTAAGATGGAATTTTCCAGTCCCGGCTTCAAGGTAATGTCCCCAGTCGTTAGTTCCATTGACACTTTCCCATCCTCCGGAACTTCGATATTCGGCAAGTCACCTAAATGGTACCCTTTCGGATTATTAAAGCCGTGTTCTTTTCCAGTTGGATTGAAGTGAGCCCCTGCAGATTTAAAATCAGGAGCCTTGCATACTCCGGTTTCATGGATATGAATGCCATGCAATCCCGGTTTCAAACCTTCCGCTTCAACCTTGATCATTACACCTTCCGTCTCCTGAACCAATGTCACTTCACCAATTTTATTTCCTTGCGTATTCAACAGAGGAGCTACGATTGCCTCCATCTTATCCCCGCTAACTGGCAGTGCTTTCTTTGTCTTCGCACATCCCCCTACTACAAGGATGGCACACATAAGTAGTAAGATTACCGCTTTTTGCTTCACATAAATTCCTCCTTCACATTTACTCCTGCCAAGGATGCCCAACTGAAAGGATATTATGTATGGAAACTTTTCCCGTAGCAGTACGTCGATTATGCAGGGAGGTGAAAAGTTGGAAATTCATAGGATGTTTATTACCATTGCTGCATTAATTGTTACTGGCCAACTAGTAACGCTTCTGTTTATCCTGAAGAATCAGTTTGTTTTTGCAAACCGATTTTTAGTTTATATTTCTTCTGTCATTCCGATCTTTGTCGCATTCCAGCTCGGCCTGCTGAATGGTACGATTATTGATGAGCTTGGGATGGGCGGGAAGCCTTTAATGTTTTACTTATTGGTTGCGATGATCATACTTGGACTTGCCACGCTTTGGATTTCATTTACAATTGCAACTAAGATTGATAAAACCGCCATTCACTCCAATAAGTTGGAATGAACGGCGGTTTCTTTTAATTAAGCCAACATTAATTTCTCAAGATCAAGAGGTGCAACGTAAACTCCATCTTTGTATACACGCATATTACCACCAGAAATTTCGTCAATCAGCATGATATTCCCTTCAGGATCACGACCGAATTCAAGCTTGATATCGTAAAGCTCGAGTCCCTTCTTTGCAAGTTCCTCTTTCACGACGATTGAAATTTCCTTCGTCAACTTCTCTAAAACGACATACTCATCCTCAGTCAATATACCAAGTTGCGCCAATGCATCTTTCGTAATTGGCGGGTCATTACGGTCGTCATCTTTAATCGTCACTTCGACAAACGCATCCAAAGGTTGTCCTTCTTCGCAATATGCCCCGTAACGACGCAAGAAACTTCCAACTGCGCGGAAACGACAAATGACTTCGAGCCCTTTCCCGAATATCATCGCTGGCTTCACTGTCATCGTTGCGTTCTCAATATCCGCGTCAATATAATGAGTCGGAATTTTTTTATCTGCCAATTTTTCAAAAAAGAATTTCGTCATGCGTAAACCTGATTGTCCTGCACCTTCGATCGTTAAACCAACTGTATTTGCCCCTGGATCGAACACGCCGTCTTCCCCAGTTACATCATCTTTGAATGTCAATAATACATTTCCATCTTCCAATTTATAAACGTCTTTTGTCTTTCCTTTATATACAAGTTCCATGCCCACGTTTCCTCTCTATTCGAAAATGTAGTGCCACATTTAGTATAAGGTACTTTCCCCCTTATAAAAAGCCAAAACTTGATGGAGGTCAAGGTTTCATATTTGAAAACACCTTATGATGTAGTCAAGAAGAACAAAACAACTACATGGAGGTAGAGGAAAATGAAAAAAATCGTATTGAATTTGGAACCGTCGACTTGCCCATCTTGCATTAAAAAGATTGTCTGCCAATGACACGAAAAGACTTGGCGTCGTATATCGGCACAACTCCCGAAACGATTAGCAGGAAGTTAGGTGAATTTGAAGAAGCTGGATGGATACGACAAGTGAGCCGCGGGAGATAGAAATTGTGGATATGGATGCATTGTTGCTTGTTTAGAGTGAGCGATTGAGAACTTTTTGCGCGGAAACGAGAACTCTTTAGGCCGGAATGAGAACTCTTTGCAGGAGAACGAGAACTCTTTAGGCTGGAATGAGAACTCTTTGCGCACAAACGAGAACTCTTTAGGCTGGAATGAGAACTCTTTGAGGGAGAACGAGAACTTCTTCCGAAGGGATAGAGAAGTTTCCAAGTTCTATCCCTATTCCATTTTTAGGATTTTTACTTGTCAGCATTCATACAATGGGTGTATAATTGCATGATGAAATCAATGCTCAGACTGAAAGCGAGTGAATGAGAATGGGCCGTAAATGGAATAACATTAAAGAAAAAAAGGCTTCGAAGGATGCGAATACGAGTCGTATTTACGCAAAGTTCGGTCGTGAATTATATGTAGCTGCAAAACAGGGTGACCCTGATCCTGAGACAAACCAAACACTAAAAATGGTAGTTGAACGTGCGAAAACATACAACGTTCCGAAAGCGATCATTGACCGTGCAATCGAGAAAGCAAAAGGCGGCGCAGAGGAAAACTATGACGAGCTTCGTTACGAAGGCTTCGGCCCGAATGGATCGATGGTCATTGTCGACGCACTAACAAACAACGTCAACCGAACTGCTTCCGAAGTGCGCGCGGCATTCGGTAAAAACGGCGGAAACATGGGCGTCAGCGGTTCCGTTGCGTATATGTTCGACGCGACTGCTGTATTCGGTTTGGAAGGCAAAACTGCGGATGAAGTGCTGGAACTTCTTATGGAAGCAGACGTTGAAGTCCGTGATATTTTGGAAGAAGAAGACACAGTCATCGTTTATGCAGAACCGGATCAATTCCACGCAGTACAAGAAGCATTGAAAAATGCTGGTATTACTGAATTCTCCGTGGCAGAATTGACAATGCTTGCGCATAATGACGTGACATTGGATGCAGATTCAGAAGCGCAATTCGAGAAAATGATTGATGCATTGGATGACTTGGAAGACGTTCAACAAGTTTATCATAACGTTGATTTAGGTGAATAAATTAGTAAAGGACAAAACATAGGAATTCCATGTTTTGTCCTTTTTTCAACTTGTTTGCTTAATCGAATCATAATAGCCTCTCCTAAATACAATGACAGCCTCTACATGTACATCAGGCTCCTGTTCCTCGTCATAGTTTGGCGCGTATAATCCAATGCCGAATTTATAAGAAGTTGCCCCTAAAAACCTTTCAACTTTCAATTCATCATCAAATTTCTTTAACCAATTTAAAGCTTCAATATAAGGAACACCGTTTATCCGTCTATTTTCAAATATTGCTATCGTAGGTTCAGTAAACTCAACAGCTTCACACACTCCATACTCCCCCGTATAGTATGCGAAAAGTCCAGATGCAATAAAATAGTCTGTGTAAGGACCTCTAAAATCATGTGAGTCCCACGGCTTTTCAGGCATCAAACTCCTAATCTCTTCTTTGGTCATACCCAATTTGATAGGTCCAACACTATCGTATGATTTAATACAAAATTCCATTCGGTTTCCCCTTTCCGATTTTGATCCTACTTAATTTCTCCAATCTTCCTAACCATAATTCCTTCCCTTTCCAAAGCTCCCGGTATCACCCTTGCAAATTCCACAGCGGTCTTCCCATCTCCATGAATACAAATCGTATCGGCCATAATCGAAATATCCGTTCCATCGGTCGCGCGCACTTTCCCTTCCTTCACCATCCGGACGATTTGCCTGATTGCAATGTCCTGATCGGTAATCAGTGCATTCGGCTCCCGACGAGAAGTTAATGTCCCATTCGCCTGATAAGTCCGATCCGCAAACACTTCATGCGCCACCTTCAACCCAATTCGCTTCCCTGCCTTAACGAGCTCACTGCCCGCGAGTCCAAACAGGATCAATTCCGGATCGACTTTGTAAACTGCTTCCGCAATCGCCTTGGAATGTGTCCGGTTTACGGCAGCCATATTATAGAGTGCCCCATGTGGCTTCACATGCTGCAAATGCCCACCTTCCGCCTTTACGATGCCAGACAAAGCCCCTAATTGATAAACGACTAAATCGAACGCTTCATCAGCTGAAATGGCCATTTCCCGCCGTCCGAAACCAACTAAATCCTGCAACCCCGGATGGGCGCCGATTCCGACATTTTTCTCTAACGCCAACCGTACGGTCTTCCGCATCGTCGTGGGATCCCCTGCATGGAAACCGCATGCAATGTTAGCGGACGTAATCGTCTCCAAAATCGCTTCATCATTACCCATGACGTAGTCTCCAAGACTTTCCCCCATATCACAATTCAAATCGACAACAAATCCCATTCCACCCACTCCTATTTAAATCTATTCCGAATCGCTGCACGTAGCATCTTTAAATCCATTTCCCGCTTCGCTAAATACTGCTGTGATTCCTCGATTGTCACTTCCTTGAATAAAAGCCTGTCCCCCGCCTTCGCCTGTGCAAGCTTTGAAAAATCAATCGAAGACAGCTGTCCGATTTTCGGATAACCGCCAGTCGTCTGCCGGTCCGCCGCCAAAATGATTGGACTCCCATCCGGCGGAACTTGGATGGAGCCATATGTAACTGCTTCTGAAACCATCTCTTTGGGCTCTTTTAATCGTAATGTCGGTCCAGTAGTCCGATAGCCCATCCGATCTGATTGAGAACTGACAGTGAATGTTTCATTCCAGAAACGGTATTGACTCTCTTCATCGAACAACTCATATTGCCTTCCGCGCATGACTTGAATTTCATAAGTTCCAGAAAGATCGGGCAGAAGTTTCGGCGTGACCCTCCAATCTGCCGCGTGGATTGGCGTACCGGACTCAAGCTTTCCTTTTATCAGTTCTGCCAACTTAGATACTGCTCCAAAGCAAAGGACATCGCCTTTCCGCAACGCCCTTCCATCCATCCCGCCGAGCCCAGCTTTCACATATGTCGACCGGCTACCAAGTACAACCGGTGCATCAAACCCACCTGAAACAGCTAAATACGCACGGCTTCCCGTCTTCGCCGCTCCGAACTGCAGTTCACTACCATTTCGAATGAACACCGGTTTCCACTTCGGCACAGGATCGTCCGCAATCATGGGTATTAAATCTCCGCCACATATGGCAATCACCGTATCTTCCTCAAATAAAAGAACTGGTCCGACAAGAGTCATTTCTAAAGTAGCTGCATCCTCTTCATTTCCAACAAGCAAATTCGCAACCCGATGGGAGAACGGATCCATGACACCGCCCGCCACAACTCCAAACCTTTGATAGCCGTATCTTCCCAAATCTTGAACTGTGTCAAAAAGACCTGATTTGATGACCGAAATCACTCTGAACCACCTCGCAAGTCCTCGTACTCCTTACTCGTAATCTTATAAAATCTTATTTTATCTCCAGGTCCAAGTAAGGTTGGCGGATGTTCATTCGGAAGAAACAACTCGAGTGGCGTTCGGCCGATCAATTGCCAGCCCCCCGGCGTTTCAATTGGATAAACTCCAGTCTGCATACCCGCTATACCAACCGTTCTTGCAGGAATCTTTAATCGCGGAGTCGACCTTCTTGGTGCACTAATCTTCTCCGACATCCCGCCAATGAATGGAAAACCTGGCGCGAAGCCTATCATATGTACTGTATAATCACCCGTTGTATGAATCGCAATCACTTCATCAGGCGTCAAACAGTTATACTCCGCGACGAAATGCAAGTCCGGGCCATAGGAACCTCCATATAAGACCGGAATCCTAACAATCCGTTGTTCAGAATCGCCCATTTCTCGCACGTCTTGGAGTAACTCCTGAATCCGCTGACAAACCTGTTCAAACGGGGAACCCTTACCATTGAATTCTTGTAAGTCATAAATAATCGTTACCGTTGTATAAGCGGTAATCGCTTCGACCATCCAAGAAGGCGATGCCTCATTCAGTCGAGCAACAATCGACTTCACATTTCGCTGTGACGAAGGACTAATTACTGCGTCGACTTCAATCATCACCGCTTGATCACCCATTGGAGATAATGTGTACTTCAACATTCCTACACATCCTTGCCGATTCTTTTGAATATACATTATTTTACCGCAAATTAACTGATTAGTAACCTACCGGCTTCTGCTTGTTTTATATATTGTTTAACAATTGAATGAAGCGCATAGGTTATTATGTAGCACTTCCATGTTGGGTTACCTAATACATTCAAAATTGCCTGTATTCAACTATGTCCATTCTCAAAAATATGAAGTACAATCAAGCAAATGGGTGAAAGGATGTTAGCTAAATGATAAAGAACTCTGTACTTAAAAAATCATTTCTTGCACTATCAATTATGTTAATTGCAATATTCCCAGTCACACATAGGACACCGATTCAACCTATCGCTGCATCCAAGGAAATTATTTACGTTGCATCCATTGAAAAGTCCGCATTAAACAAAGATAAGTCAACATTAAACGAAGATCTTGGTCAGAAGATAAATACCATCTTAGAGAATCCGAAGCTCCAGGGGGCGATTGCTGGGGTAAGTATCCGTAAAGCGGACGGGGAAGTTCTATATTCACATTTCGGAGACATCCGCCTGCGTCCGGCGTCTAACATGAAATTACTGACAGGCGCGACAGCTATGGATATTTTGGGGCCGGGCTATCAATTCATGACAGATGTGCTAACTGATGGACAAGTAAAAGGGGCAGTTCTGCACGGCAATCTTTACTTAAGAGGAAAAGGTGACCCCACTTTACTGAAAAGGGATTTGGATCAGTTTGCGAGAGAATTGAAGGCAAAAGGTATAAACAATATCAATGGCAGCCTAATTGCCGATGATAGCTGGTATGATGATGTCCGCTATTCTCAGGACTTGAACTGGTCGGATGAACATAGCTATGTTGGTGCACAAGTTTCTGCTTTGACACTTTCACCTAACGAAGACTATGATGCGGGGACAGTGATCGTCGATGCCCACCCAAACAATAAAGTCGGCAGTCCCCCCAAAGTGACACTAAACCCAAATAATAGCTACCTTGAAATCGTCAATAAAGCCAACACTGTTGCAAGAGGCCAATCGAAAAGCATTACAATCGAACGTGAGCATGGAACAAATCGGATTTTCATTGAAGGGAACATGCCGCTTGGTGGCACAGTGTCCCGATCTTGGGTAGCTGTTTGGGAACCTACAATGTACGTATTGAATGTATTTCAACAATCGCTTGAAGCGGAAGGCATCCGGTTTGTAGGTGGTATGAAATCCGGGTTCACACCTGAAAATGCAACCATTCTTACATCTAAAAAATCAATGCCGCTTAAAGACCTTTTCATTCCATTCATGAAGCTAAGCAACAACGGACATGGAGAATTATTGGTGAAGGAGATGGGGAAAGTTCAGCGCGGCGAAGGCAGCTGGGACGCAGGTCTTTCAGTAATGAAGGAGAAACTGAAGGATTTCGGTGTCAATACCGACACTGTCGTGCTACGCGATGGTTCGGGCATGTCGCATAAGAACCTTATTTCGGCTGATGAACTCACAACATTGTTAGGGAACATACAAACGAAAAGCTGGTTCCCGGCATTTGAGGCTTCACTTCCAATCGCAGGCATCCCTGAACGGATGATCGGTGGCACGCTACGCAATCGGATGGGAGATGGATTAACTGCTGGAAACGTCAAAGCGAAAACCGGCACCATCACTGGCGTATCCACCCTTTCGGGATACGTCACAGCAAAAGACGGCACTGTATTAATTTTTTCAATATTAATCAATAATTACATCACCGGCCCAGTTTCTCCGATTGAAGATGCGATCATAACAGTGCTTGCGGAATATGAGTTTTGAATAAAAAAAGGGACTACATGAGCCACTCCATGCAGTCCCTTCTATTTGGCCTTTCAAAATCACAAACACGCATAAAAGCCTCGAAATACGCATAAACGCTGCGATTCACTCATAAATCCGTCCGAAAACGCATATAGCATAATTTATGCGTTTTTGGACGGGTTTATGCTTCTTTCAACAAATTTATGCGTGAATATTCATTCGCACCTCACAATATTGAACAAGTAATCGGTTTCCTTATACTTTTTATTTTCATAGTCCACTGAAAAATGATACAAAATGCTCTCATTCTCCTTAAATATATGGTTAACTGTGAAAATTCCTTTCCTTCCTTCACTCTCCCCAATTAAAACCTTCTGTGAGGCAGTATTTGTCCCCGTTGGTGTCAGATAGAAATACATTTTCTTCGTGTTTTTTGCCTGTACTCCAACAGTAAGTTCGTGTTCGCCTTCCGGAATACATACCCATCCGTCTTTAATCTCAAAAGGAATGGTTCTATAATCTATGATCTCAGGTTCCAACGAATTTGAATTAACGATTTGTTGTATGCCTATTAAAGCTCCAAAAATGAAAAAGATAAGGATATCCCTAAGCAGCTTCAATTATAATACCTCCAAAGTTTTATTTTTCTTTGAAGGATTCCCTATTTCCGATAGCGAATACGTTTAATAACATACTTTCGAAAGTAGGGATTCAATTGGAACAATTATTAGACCACTATCAACACGCCTTAACATTTCTTAAAACGAAAGCACGTCCACTGGAAAAAGCCCTTTACGAATTTGAATTTGAAAATGGCAGCCGCGAGAGGGTATTAGAAGAGCTTAAGGTTTATCAAAATGAAGATGGCGGATTCGGTAATGGATTGGAGCCTGATTTTAGGTGCGAGGCATCATCGGCGTTAGCAACAACAATTGGGTTGCAGCTTTTGTCTCGTATCGGGGCCGATGAATCGGAGCCAATGGTGCAAAAAGCTATTCAATATGTGTTGAATACGTTTGACGAAGAAAAGATGGGATGGGAAATTGTCCCGGAGGAAGTGGAGAACGCACCACGAGCCATCTGGTGGAATTATGGCGGTGATTGGCCTTGGGGAAATCCAAGTGCTGAAATGACTGGTTTACTGCACCGTTATAACGGGCTCGTTCCTGCTGATTTATTGGAAAAACTAACTGCCTATGCGGTTTCCTACATCGACCAATTGGAGACTGGCGATTTCCACGAGTTGCAATGCTTGGTGAAATTGGTGAGAGAATTGCCAGTTGAAGAAGCAGAGAAGATTTCTTCTAAAGTATACGAGATTGCACAAGAAAGCGTAACGATCGACCCGGAAAAATGGCATGGCTACTGCCTGCTCCCTCTTCAAGTTATACCTTCTCCTGAGTCGTTCTTGTATGATGAGTTCAAAGAAATTATCCCAGCAAACATCCAACATCTTCTTAATACACAAACAGAAGATGGCAGCTGGAAACCCGCTTGGGAATGGGGCCGTTTTGAAGATATTTGGGAAATTGCAAAGATGGAATGGAGCGGCGTACTGACACTTGATAATTTGAGGGTGTTGAAAGCATTTGAGTGAGGTAGGTAAATGAATAATTATGTAAGAAGTACGTTGAATCAAATCCATATTGCGGTAAAGTCGACAATCGAAATAATGGACAAGTTGGATTCAAATGATTTAGATATGAAGCCTACAGAAAATAAGTTTTCCATCAGACAGCTGTTAGCTCATATTTCATTGATTTGTAAAGCAGACCAACTTATTTCAGATGAAGCAACAGTGGAAGAGATGAGGACCTTTTATTCATCCAATTCCCTTCAATCCATAACTGATATGACAGAGGCTCTGTTGTCAAACTTCGCTTTATTGGAAAACCGTTATCTTGAATACACAGAAGAAGAGCTGATGCAAACGATGACTTCTTACTGGGGCGTTTCCTATACGCGGTTTGAGTGGTTGTTAGAAATCTCTTCCCACATCTATCATCACCGAGGACAACTGCATGCCATGCTTGTGCATTGTCTTGGGAAGGATCCAGGTGTCGCGTTGTTTGAATAATATTGAAAAGGTGATTGCATGATCTATGAAATGACAATACAGGTTCGTCTATCAGATTTTGAAGAAGGTCTACATTGGTACTCGACCTTACTAAAGAGAAAACCTGATTTCAGTCCTCATGAAGGATTTGCAGAGTGGGAGCTTCTTCCGGGTTGTTGGTTGCAAGTTGCTGAAGGCAACCCTTCCCTGAATTCTGGTCCGATTCGCTTAGGTGTAATTGATATTGAAGAGGAACGCAATCGGGTTCAAGAACAGTTAAATGTAGAAAACTTTAACCTTCATTCAAGGGAAGAGGTACCTGTCAAATGGGCAACATTTTCTGACCCTTGGGGGAATCAGATAGGTTTCTTCGAGTATAAAAACGAAGTCGAGAAGACTGAAAAAATCCAAGCCATTTTAGGCAAATCACAGTAAATAAACGCCTCCCATGCTAATTCACTGGGAGGCGTCTTTTCATAACTTCTCAATAGCTAATTTCACTTCAGCATTCGCTTTCAACACACCTCTTACCTGCACTGAAGCCAATGTCTGTTTTACAAGTTCAGCATCAACATCATCCGCAAACAACAACAACCCCGCAACTTTCACATCAATCTTTGTACTTGAGTCACGAAGTTTCTCTAACTCTTTTCTTCCATATCGGATTACCCCTACGACATACGACTTCCTGATCACGATGTCTTTCACTTCATCCGAATGCGTTTCCAACTGACTACGAATTGCAGTTCTGATGAAATCTGTTCTGTTTGAATAAAACCCCTGGTCAACCAACAAATCAACTTTCCCCAAATCAACAACGTTCATATTGATCGTAATTTTTTCCGATTCCGCCACCCTTACCATCCCCTTTCTATTGTGTATATCATAACATATTCACCATCCAAATGGAAGGTGAATGGATGGTAAAAGAAAAAAATAAGGAATGAAGACGCAATTCGTCATCATCCCTGCTTTTTCATCACAACTCCACATCATCACTCATCTCAAACACATCAAACACATTTTTCTGTATGATCAACGACATGATTTTTCCCTTTTTCTCAAAATAATGAACATGGCCAACCCGTTTATCTTCAAGCTCGGTCCAGCCCCAACTTTGAATTTCCTCCAAATAGTCTGAAGGCGGGGTACCCTCTTCGTCCCCAATGCCCTTCAACTTGTACTTCGCCGACTTCGCAATTTCCGTCGTGCAATCCTCCGGCTTCACCTCATAGGCATTTTTCGGAACAGGAAATCCTTCATTGATGACCGCCATCCGATAGCCGTCCTCTTCCGTATATTCATACGCACAACCCGTCATTATCACAGCGGCAACTATCAGTATCGGTATCAATATTTGCCTCACCACGGCAACCTCCTCACGGAAACTTCACATCTATTACCTTTAGGTTAATAGGAAAGTTACTGAATGTCGACCGACGAAATTGTGACAACAAATACATTTAACTAAGCAGTTCATTTTCGATTATTTTTCCCACAGTTCAATCCATCTTCCTTCCGGATCAGCAATCCAAACAAATGTCCCGAACTCGCTTTTCTCAGGTTGTTTTAAAAGCGGTATTCCAATTTTCTCAAAATGTTCCAGCCAAGCTTCGATATTTTCCACTTGAAAATTTAACATTACAGATTGTTCCTTTGGAAAATAATCATTATCCTCCTTAAACAAAGAAAAGATTGTTTCATTATCAACTTCCGGCTTGAAAATCATACCATTCCACTCTTCCATCGATAAACCAAGGGTTTCTTTATACCATTTCCCCAGTGCAACAACGTCTTTTGTTCTCCAAAAAACCCCACCGAAACCTTTAACTTTCATAGTCCTGTCCTCCCAGTAAATTATTCATTGTCATACAATCCAGGCGTTGTTTTATTTATTCAACAAGTTTTTTTATATTCTCATTTTCCCAAGAGCAGCGCCCATAATTTCATCAAAGCCCTTCTGCCATCCCTTATGGTAATTGGCCGCTTCTTCTGGCCTGATCAGCATACGCTCCGACGATTCAAAGCCTGCATCAAACGGCAAAAACGCCGTAATATCCATCCGATAAAACACCTGGTAGCCCACTTTCGGATAGGGACTGGATGGGTTCCATAACGGATTCTCCTCATGATTCACTTCAATTGCGCCCAAAAGCGTGCAGTCCCCCGTCACATAAGCTTCCTCCATCACCTCACGAATGACACATGCTTCCACAGTTTCTCTAACTTCGATATGACCTCCCGGAAAATCCCAACCACGATCATTCAAATTAACCATGAGCAGCTGTCCCTCATGAAAACAAAACGCATGAACACTTGTGATCAATTCTCGTTCTGGCATCAAATCCCTCATCCACGTGAGCTTCAGTTTATGGCCGCCCCAGTCGACATATATCCCTGTCACCATTTACCCCTCATTTCCCCAAAGAGTAACCTTCAAATAACCTTCCTCCGTATGGTGCAAGCACTTCGTCAGTGATATTGATAATTCCTTCCCGATCACCGGTTTTATAAAATGCATGAAACGCATCCACAAATCGATCGGCAAAATCCTCGTCATATTGTTTCAATGCACGGACAATCCACTTGGAAGCGCCAATCCATTTACCATTCGTCCGGAGTACAAATTCGTGGATTGCCTCGGCAAGTGTATTGGCGATGAAAAGTGCTTCCGCCTCATTTTGCGTGCCTAGTAAATCGTCGAGCGCGTCCGTTAGCATATATCTCTTTGTTAACAAGGTCTGTTCCGACCAGGGGGCCGGGCCTTTATTTAACAGTACCGCGGCTTCGTTTTTGATGTTCGAAAGGATTCCGGTATCCACTAAAACAACTCCTTCCGCCACCATTCGCGGCAAGCTGGGACGTGCTCTTTCGGCGTCTGTGAGAAAATAGTTTTTATAGGTGGTCAAAGAATGTACAAATACTTCAATTGGCCAGTTGTATTCAATGCGGGATTCGCGATAAGCATTCTCTATTTGATTATCAAAAATTACGATATCCAGATCAGATGTAGGAGTTTCTTCGCCTCTGACGACACTTCCTGCAAGAACCGCGGCCTGGCAATGAGGGAAGTATTCATCGACAAAACGTTTTGCTACAAATATTGCTTTCATCCTTTTCATTTGGCTCCTCCAAACATTTCCGGGTCTTTATTTAATCAGTCTCTTTACAATCTCCACGGGGCGAACATCTAACATTTCAAGCCCATCAATAGGGATCCACACTGGCGTATAAGTTCCTCTATTACGGTCTATCCCATATTCCTCACCTTTTCCCGTCCCAAATGTCCCACCGACAATCGTTGCAAGAAAAAAATGCTGTGTTCCATTAAAATTTACAGTTCCAATAAGCTTTTGTATTTCAATTTGTACACCTAACTCTTCCATTGCCTCCCGGACAGTTGCCTCCTCAGGGCTTTCCCCGTCCTCAACTCCACCACCCGGAAAGACATAATATTCCTCCCCATCACGATTCCTCCGAATGATCCCTACTTTATCATCCTCAATAATTACGGCAGATCCCCGAATTCTCGTATGTACCACTTCACTTCCCGACATATTCAATCAACCAGCAATCCCGGTATTCCCCTTCATGCCATTCATGCTTAGGTAAAAGCTTTACTTTACTGAACCCGCACTTCTCATAGCAGCGAATCGCCCGCTCGTTCCACGTTTGTGGATCCATAACAATACGGTCCACTTTCTTTTCATCCAATAAATATGTAACAATCATTTCGACAAGTTGCGTCCCAATTCCTTTATTCCAAAAGGTTGGTTCTCCGATGAACTGATCCATACCGTAGAGGATTTCTGATGGATTGGAATATCCATAGATCCTTCTTTCCTCATCCCCTACTGGATAAAACTGTACATAGCCAATAGGTTCCTCATCGTATAATATGAGGCATCTTGTTTCACCATCCGCCTCTCCGTAAAAGTCCTCTTCAACCTGTGCCAAATCTAACGGACGGTCCCGTCCCTCATAAAACTGCAATACTACAGGGTCAGACAACCATTTGACCAAATGCAATTTATCTTCATCAATCAATTCTCGAATAGCCACACGCCCATGTTGAATTAACATACACACACCTCTTTAATTATTTTCAATTAATAGACTTTGCAATTTCTATTTGTTATAATTTCAATAGATACAGGATATAGTAAAAAGGACCGCAAAGATGTTGTAGCATCATTGCGGAACTTTAATAGACATGGTTTCCATTAGGGGATCAGCGTCACGTTAGGAATTAATCCACCCGAGTCGGCTAAAACTCAAGGGTGGATTATTTCTTTTGTGACAGTACTAATGCAATTGGAACGTTGTTACAACTACGGGATGCTGACCGCCCTTGAAAACTATGCTATTATTCTCACATTATACCATACACACGTTCCTTACTGCCGGACAATTCACAATTGAGCAGTAATCCTTAATGCAATAAAAAAACAGCACCGATTTTACAGTGCTGCTTCCCCTTTTACTTCACCAACAAACTTTGAATCCATCTACTCAACGTCCCTTTATCTACAAACGGCGCTAATTCCGCAATAGTTTCCGGGGCAAACTTACTCATATCCATCCGATCCACAATCCTGCTTAAAACTTCTCTGTCAATGAAAGGCGCAAGGGATTTTAGGCGACTTGAATCCAACTCTCCCTCTTTCACTTGTTCCGCCAATCGATTCAACATTGTACGGCTACAAAACGGAGCCAATCTAATGACAAATGTCCATTCCAAATCCTCACTTACAGCCCGCTCAATCAATTTATCTACACGTTCTCTTCCAATAAACGGCGCAAGCTTGATAACTGCATCATAATCCAAGTTATCAGTAATGGCCTTGTCTATTAAATTCCCTAATGCTTCTCTGCTAACAAAAGGCGCCAGTTTTCCAATCTGCTCCAACTCAACGCCATCCTCCATTGCCTGTAGCGCAAGTCTATCCAATGACTCTTTTCTCACAAACGGAGCCAGCCGAACTATGGCATTAAAATCCACACCATCCGTAACGGCCTTGTCCAACAATTTCCCCAACGCGTCACTACTGATAAACGGAGCCAGTTTCCCGATCAGTTCAATTTCAACACTTTCCTCAGCCGCCTGTAGTACCAGGGCATCTAACATTTCTGTTTCAACAAAAGGCGCGAGCCTCAATATCATATCCTGATTGAACAAGCTTTTATCGACTCGCTCTGTCACTGCAGCCAATTCACTCGCTTTCAATAAAGGCGCTACTTCAATTAATTCATCCATTTCCGCTTCGCCCGTATTGATCATTTCCGCAACTTCTTCCCGACGCTCCTCAGAAAACCCCTTCATGATCCGACCAAGATTATGGACGTATACCGAATCTTCCTGCCCGGTACCCCCATTCATCAACTCATCCACCGACACTCCAAAAGCCTGGCCGATGTTCATCAATGTCCCTAAATCCGGCATCGATTCTCCCCGTTCCCACTTAGAAACGGCCTGATGACTCACATTCAACCGATCCGCCATCTCCATTTGTGTCCAATCCTGCTCTTTTCGAAGCTTTGAAATATAACTCCCGATCTTTCTTGTATCCAACATCCAAACAACCTCCCCAATAAGTATCAGCGCGCACTGTTAACTTCAGCGTAGCATATTGGCATCTTACAGCCTATCAACTATTGGTTGAATACGAGAATTCTACCGGTGGTGGAATGATATCAATCAAAAACCATTTCCTTATGAGGATTCCGTAAAAATTCAAACATAGTTGTAATCTGGGACTCGGTATTTCGATTTTTAGAAAGCGGAGGTAAATTGTTCTTAGAAAAGAACTCAACTTGGTTCGTTTCCGGTCCCACAGCAGGACCACCTCCAATAATTTCACACAAAATGAAAATCTTATAGTAATGGTATGGTTCCGGGGGATGAGGGTGCTTGTTTTTATCTAATAAGGCAATAACTTTTACTGGAATTACATCATATCCAGATTCCTCTTTAATCTCCTTTACTACATTCTCAGTAGGAGATAATTCAATGTCGCAAAATCCACCCGGCAAAGCCCATTTATCATCTATATTTTCTTTCACCATTAAGATTTGATCATTTATAAATACGACACCTCGAACATCTACTTTTGGAGTTTGATAACCTGTTTCATTCGTAAACAAGCCTTCAATTTTGTTCATTTCAAGATTGGTGTATTCCGCCATTATCTCTACGCTGATTTTGCGTAACTCCTCATAACGTTCTATATCATAAATATCCTTTGAAAAAGCTAACCCAGACTGAGACAATGCCTGAATTCTTTTTGCCCAATTCAACCATTGTGTACTCATCTGACTCCTGCCTTTACGTAATTCTCAAATTCCGTAACGCTACTTATTAGCAAATTTGGTTGTTCACTAAATGTTGCAGTTTGATATTCAGGTAGCCACTGTACACCAATTGTAAATACATTAGCTTGCACTCCGGCAATTATATCCGCATCGCTATCTCCAACGAAGATTGCTTCAGAACTTTCCACTTTTAGTAAAGATAAGGCTTTCACAAGCCCTTCCGGATCAGGTTTAGGCTTACTTACATCATCACCTGTTATTAAACAATCGAACAACCCTTCCATATCTAATTTTTCCAAGGAGATGTCTAAGCTTCTTTTTGCCTTTCCTGTGAAAATACCCAACTTTATATCCATCTCTTTTAGTAAGGTCACTATTTTGTGTATATCTTTATTAGCTATCACTAAGTCTTTATGAAACCGCGCATATTGTTGGTAGAAATACTCGATCGCCTCGTCTTTACGGGCGCTTAAAAGATTCTTTCTAAGAATGCCAACTTCTGAAGGACCAAACATTTCTATAATCTCGCTTGGCGTAATTTCTCTATTATCGTATTCCTTAAAGACACTTTGAAATGCGTAATAACAAATTGGTAATGTATTCGCCAATGTCCCATCAAAATCAAATATAATTGCTTTCATCTTTAAATCCCCCAATAATCCATTAGTCAGCTATCTTAAATCGATTCACATCTCCAAGAAGACGATCTGCAAGGGCGGCCAACGTCTGTGCGCTCATGGAAATTTCCGAATTCGCGGATAGCTGCTCCTCCGTTGCTGCACTTGCCGATTGGGCTTCCGTTAGTGTTTGCAACGCGAGGTTTTGTACGCCTAACGATTCAGCAGATATGATGTCCGTCATTGACCGGACTTCCTTAATAGTTGTTGAGACAGCACTCATTGCACCGTTCATCATTCCTGTTGCACTTTCAATCTGCTGAAACACATAACCTGTTCTTTCCGACAGTTCCCTTCCTTTGGCAACAAAAAAATAACCCTCTTCTGCTGTTATAATCGTTCTTTCGACGTTTTGCACCATCTCATCAATCATTCGGCCAATATGTGCCGCCGACTGTTTCGATTGGTCTGCAAGATGGCGAACCTCTTTTGCTACTACTGCAAATCCTTTGCCATGTTCACCCGCTCGTGCAGCTTCAATTGCCGCATTCAGTGCTAATAAGTTCGTCTGCTCTGCCATTTTCGTAATAACCGACGTCACTTCGCGGATTTTTTCCGAGTGGGTCGCCAGTTGACCGATTGTGTTGGATGACTTCTGAATGGACGTGCTAATTTTACTCATTTGATCTGTCGCTTCTTTTAACTGTGATGCTCCATCTGTGATGAGGCCCGCAACCTCTGTTGAAGCATTCTGCATTCTTTCATTATCATCGCTGATTTGTGCAATTCCTATTAGCATTTCATTCAATGTAAGATTAGATTCATTCACTTTCGTTACTTGGACATCACTTGCCATCAAATTACGTTCAGTTATAGCGGCAACGGTTTCTGAGGCAGCAAGGCTCTCCTCCGAGCTTGCGGATAATTCCTCCGCGTGGTTAGCAAGCTGAATAGCAGATACTTTGACGGTCTTCAGAATTCTCCTTAAGTCTTCCGTCATTCCATTCAGCGCATCAGCCATTTCCCCGATTTCATCTTTGTTTCGGACAGTAATTGGCCCAGCTGTAAAATCTCCGTTTGCGAGATGTTCAAGGGAAGCAGTCATCTTCCTGACTGGCCGTGCTATACTGCGGCTAATGATTCGGGCAATCACGATGCTTATCAAGACCGCAGCTCCGATTAAGCTACCGATAAGTACATATATCCATTTCAACACGGTTTGTAGCTGTTCTTCAGAATTTCTCTGTTCCGTTTCTTGATGATGAATAAGCTGCTGAAGATTTGTCGAAACCTCCTGCTGATAAAACGAAACTTCATTCGCCAAGTCCATCGCGCTTTCCATATTTCCTGCCTGTACATCCCGTATAATCAGTTCACTTATTTGTTCTGCACTTTTGGATGTTTCTTTCACTTCTTTCATAATCTTAAGGTCGGCTGCTGTATGTATCGATTTATCTAACGTTTTTATCTTGTCCTTAATAACATCCATAATTTCTTCTCGTTGTTCTACATAGGATTGTTCTTTGTAAATAATGTAGCCTCGGATGTATTTCGCATCAGCATGTTGGGCTGATAATAATTGTTCCAGCAACATGACATTTTTAATTTTATCGTCAATTAAATAACGGTACTCTCCATCTAATTTGTATAGAGCCCATAATCCGGATGCTCCGACTAACAGAACTATTGATAAAATCGCTAAAAAACCAACCCACAACTTTTTTCCTACTGTCATTTTCAACTGTAAGCATCCCCTTAATGATCTATCATCCATTCCGATTATAGGTCATAGGGAAAAAGTATGATGTAAAATGTTTGTTAAGATTGCGGAAGATCAGAACAGTGAATACCTTTCATGCTTCAGTTCTTCGTCGTAGCTCAGTGTTTCAAATTCATCTTTCTCCTTACCCAATTTCTTTGCAAATGAATTTCGCAATCTCTTCAATACTTGCATCATCGGTCGATATAAATTGGCCTAAGCATGGATTCTTAAATCCCTCAAGGCATTTATCCGTTTGCGCAAAGCACCAATTGCCTTCCTCTTCACCGCGTTCAATAAGTCGATCATGAATCGTTTCCTTTTTTGCGGTCAAGCAGAAATGATAGGTTTCCGGATCAATTTGCAGAAATCCACTGTGAATTGTATCGAAATACTCTTTTGTATAAATCGTCATCGGCACGATCAAATCCTTGCCATATGTTTCTCGAAGTTGTTTTGCCACCTCGACCGTCAACGGTTTCCACATATCCAAGTCCTGAAAATCTCCAGTTCGCTCGTGTTCCAATTTCTCATCTTCCGGTATGATATGCCTAAGCATGTATCCGACCTCTTCCGGATCAAACAGCATCGCTCCGTCAAGCTTTTGTAGCAATTTATTTGCTACTGACGTCTTTCCAACCCCGAAAGCCCCATTGATCATCACAATCATTCCGTATCCCCCTCATATGTGAGAAATGGTTCATACATCGTTATCGCATGATTTTCCGTTACAAATTCATCATCAACCTGGTTGCCATCAACGTCGTACACTTTTCGATGAATCGAGTTATGACGCACATAGCCACCCCATAATTCCCGTGTAAAATGATGCTCTTTCTCGTATATTTCATATGTTCGAGTCGGAGGCACTGTCGAATGCCATTCCCCGGTAAGATGCGAGTCCGTCAAATAAACGACCAGTTGAAATGGGGTTTGTGTCTCGTTCTTTATTTGCAAATCTAAATAATTATAAGCACAGGTTGCCCCGCTACCGAATGGCTGACTTCTGTTCGAATCAGGGAAGACATCGTAACTGTGTCGATATCGCTCCGTTACTGTCAACGGTGTATGCAATGTAATCCAATAGATAAGGTTCGACATCTGACAAAGCCCCCCGCCAGTCCCAACGGTCACCTTTCCATAATGGAGAATCATTCCGTCGACATACCCTTTCCGTTTCGTTGTATTGCCGATCAAACGCCAATATGAAAAGGTTTCTCCCGGTTCGATGACAATTTTATGCAACCGTTTTGAGGCAATCTTGAGATTCGTTATTTTATTCTTTTGCAGCTGCATATCTACGTCTTTCAGTTGCCTTAGCAATGGGGTTCGATGTTTCTTTACTACATAAGGAAGTTTTTCATCAAGACGTTTACGGGCATACCGTTTTCCGTCAAACAGCCATTCGCCATAGCGTTTCAGTCGATATACTTTCTTCCCCGCAAATATCCGCAATTTGCTTCTTTTAATCGGTTTTAATGAAACCACACACCCACCTCCTATTCCATCCTAATTCAACAAACTTTCTTCTTTCTCCTTCATTATTAGGCCCTTGTGCGAAAGAATGGACCCTAAAAGGGGAAGAACGGTCCCTTGCGCAAAAGAATGGACCTTGAACTGGAAAGAATGGGCCCTTACGCAAAAGAATGGACCTTGAACCGGAAAGAATGGGCCCTTGCGCAAAAGAATGGACCTTGAACCGGGAAGAACGAGTCAAGTCCTTAATCTTGTGTAAATTCCCTTTTCAATGTTTTCGTTCATCTCTTTTTAAGACATAAATATATTTGGCAATACT
>NZ_JBHSRM010000018.1:0-174010 GCF_042658975.1 Sporosarcina thermotolerans
CATGTATTAGGCACGCCGCCAGCGTTCGTCCTGAGCCAGGATCAAACTCTCCATAATAGAAGAAATTGATTTGCTCAATTCTTGCTGGCATCATTTAAGATGTCAATTTCGAATCCGAAGATTCGTTTTGTTCTTTTCACCGACAGGGTCGGCTCCAGAACTTTATTTGTTGACGTTTTGCTGTTCAGTTTTCAAGGTTCATTGTACGCCGTCTTTTTGCGGCGACTTTATTATCTTAACATATCGTCTCTATCAAGTCAACAACTTTTTTCATTTCTTTTTCTCGAAATTACTTACTTCGTTTCCGAAGTTGTTTTTGTCTCTCAAGGACAAGTACTAATATACAACATTTCGAATCAAGAAATCAAGTCTTTTTTAAAAATAATTTTGCACGAAGCTTTTTTATATCAACAATAAACAAGAGAATGCCCGCTATGACAACGATTCCGCCTGTTATTTGCGCTACAGAAAGTTTCTCGTGAAGAATGTAGAACGCAAGAACCGATGCACCTACTGGTTCAAAAAGAATGGCAATGGAAATCACATTCGTACTGACCCACTTAACTGCCCAATTGAAAAGTGAATGACCTAATAGATTTGGAATAAGCGCAAGGAGGAAGAACCAGAACCAATTCGACGCAGGGTAAGGACCGAATGACTCTCCCTTGATAAGCACATAAAAAAAGAGTGTAACTGTACTGATTGAATATAGAAGAAACGTATATGTAATTAAAGATAGTCGCTTACGAACTTCTTGGCCAAATAGTAAGTATGCAGTAATTAATGCACAAGCAGCCAATGCAAGCATATCTCCGAAGAAAGCTGTTCCGCTTAATTGGAAATCACTCCAACTGATAATGACGCTTCCCGCTATTGCAATTACAGCCGACAATATTGTTTTAAACGAAAGTTTCTCTTTAAAGAAGAAATATGTACCGACAAAAGCAAAGATCGGTTGCAATGTTACAAGTACAGTTGAACTTGCTACCGAGGTGTAATTCAGTGATTCAAACCATAAGATGAAGTGAAAGGCCAGAAAAATCCCGGCAACCGCCGAAAAGATCCAGTCCTTCTTCGTTAATAGAAGAACTTCCTTCCTATATTTAACTAAGAATAACGGGAGCATTAAAAGAACTGTGAAAAACATACGATAAAAAGCGATGACTCCAGCATCAGCGGTCGTTAGTTTTACAAATATCGCCGAGAGCGCCACTGATATTACACCCACGATGATTGGGATATACGGATGAATTTTAGGTTTTTCCATGATGCACACTTCTCTTTCAATCGAGATACATGTTAATTTGGTACCCTTTAAGGCTAAAGACAATATAAAGAGTATAGCACATCTTATTAAGGATGATGATAGTGGGGGGAAAGCCAATGGAGTGGATTATCAATAATTCGATGTACCCCGAGGTATTAATTAAAATCGGAATTGCATTGGGATTAAGTTTAATCATCGGTGTAGAGAGGGAAATTAAGAAAAAGCCAATTGGTTTGAAGACAAGTGCAGTCATCTCCACCTTCAGTTGCCTACTGACTATTGTTTCAATAGAAGCAGCTTACCTCGTTCCGGCAAGGAATGATATTAATGTTACGATGGACCCCCTTCGACTTGCCGCACAAATCGTAAGTGGGATCGGTTTCCTTGGTGCAGGCGCCATTTTAAGGAGAGATAACGACAACATAACCGGCTTGACGACAGCCGCGATGATTTGGGGCGCCGCCAGTATCGGAATTGCAGTCGGTGCGGGGTTCTATATTGAAGCGACGTTTGCAGTATTAAGCATTCTCTTCGTCATCGAAGTCATCGCACCGGTTCTTGACAGGTTTGGTCCAAAAAGAATTCGTTCGAAGGAGGCTGCATGTATAGTCGTCATCTCAGATAAAGACAAAATTAATGAGTTAATTGGAATTTTAAATTCAGAAAATATGAAAGTGGAAAATTTGAGAATCCGCCAAGTACACTTTGACGATAAACCTTCAGTACATGAAGTGGATTTTCGTCTGGATGCACTGCCGAAAAAGGAAACTACACAATTATACATCGAATTGACTGAACTACCTTATATTGAATCAGTCGAAATAGAAATCTTTCCTTAATGGAGGCTAATAGTTATGAAAGATATTTTACGTTTACTAAAGGATGGCAATAAACCCTCACTTTTAGCAGCTATCGTTAATACAGGTATAGCAATACTTAAAGCAGTAGCCTACGTACTAACTGGAAATGTTGCCATGTTTGCAGAAACATTGCACTCCCTTGGCGACGCCGCGAACCAGTTTTTTGTATACATCGGTTCCGCCCTTTCGAAGAAGGCACCAACCCCAAATTTCCCGAACGGGTTCGGAAGGGTTGTCAATCTCGTCTGTTTAGGTGCCGTAATTGTAGTTGGTATCATGTCATACGAGGCTGTAAAGGAAGGATGGCACCATGTATTAAACCCCGTAGAAACAACTGGTCTCTTCATTAATTTAGGCGTCTTGGGGTTAGCTACATTACTTGAGTTTTTTGTATTAATAAAGGCTTCAAAGGAGATTGCACATGAGACCGGGCAGCCTTATTCAGGTTTGAAAGCATTTGTTCACAGCTTTACTCATCTTAACAAAGCAAAACCTGCCACTAAATTGGTCTTTATGGAAGATATGGTTGCAACAATTGGAGGTTTATTGGCATTCACGGCAGTTTTAATCGCACATTTCACGGGATTTCTTCAAGCCGAAGGAATTGCTTCAATATTGATCGGTCTCATGATGTTTTATGTTGTTGGGAAAATATTTCTTGATAATGCAAGAGGCGCCATTGGGGAAACAGATGAAGAAATGTTAAACCATATCGCTCTTATTATCGCGGAGGACCCAGATATTAAGGACATTCAAAAAGTTGAAGTAATAAAGGAAGGAGAATACCTTCATGTAGAAGTGATTGCAGAAGTCGATCCGAAACAAACCGTGGCTTATATAGATGATGTCAGAGATCGACTTATGAAGTTAGTTTTGAAGCAAAAAGGCGTGCGCGAAGCGTTGATTTCATTTGATGAAGACGATGGTATTAAGACATGGCAAGGAGTTAACGAGCCTACGATGTCGGATGAAACGAGAAAGAAACTGCCAGAATACAAAAAATAGAGGATGGAATCATGTGATTCCTCCTCTATTTTTTATTTTGTTTCTATTATAAGGAAGCTTCAAGCAAAGTTTTTACTTCCTCTTCACTCAATTGAGCGTATCTTCCGAGAGGGCCATTGACCGCTGCCTTTTTCGCCATAATATCAATTTTTGTTCCATCTATTCCGTAATCAGCCAATCTTTCGGGTGCACCGATGGATGTCCAATAAGCTCTTAATTTATCGATCCCTTCAATTGCAATTTCCTCATCCGATTTGCCTTCAGGGTTAACACCGAATACTTTTACTGATAGTCTTGCGTATCGAGCGGGATTGAGATGTAGTGTTTGCTTCATCCAATGTGGGAATAATATTGCCAGCCCACCAGCGTGCGGGATATCGTACACAGCTGAAATTGCATGCTCGATATCGTGCGTACCCCAATCTCCTCCAGCATTCCCCATTCCAAGGAAGCCGTTCAATCCCCATGTACCGCCTAAAAGGATTGTCTCGCGTAGCTCATAGTTCTGCAAATCATTAACAAGCTTTTCTCCGGCTTCCATGATTGCCCGTAAGGCCCCTTCGCAAAGCTCATCTTGAAGAGGCGTATTCGAAGCATTGTGGAAGTATTGTTCAAATATATGTGACATCATATCTACGATTCCGTAAACAGTCTGATCCTTCGGCAAGGATAATGTATACGTAGGGTCGAGGATTGAGAACTTTGGAAAGTTAAGAGGTCCTCCCCATCCATACTTTTCTTCGGTTTCTTCATTCGTAATAACAGAACCAGCATTCATTTCAGATCCGGTTGCTGCAATCGTTAAAATGGTACCGAAAGGAATTGCCTCTTTTGGAGAAGCTTTTTTAGTTACGAAATCCCATGGATCTCCATCGTACTTTGCAGCCGACGCGATTAACTTCGTACAATCAATAACTGACCCACCGCCAACAGCAAGGATGAAATCGATATCGTTTTCTTTACAAATTTCCGCCCCTCTTTTCGCCGTTGAAAGACGTGGATTCGGCTCGACACCTGCAAATTCGAAAACCTCTTTGTTTTCATCTTTAAGGATTTGCATTAGTTCATCATAAAGACCGTTTCGTTTGATGCTTCCTCCACCGTAAACGACGAGGATTTTATTCCCGTATGCTGATAGTTCCTCTGCAAGCTTTGAAATTGAGTTTTTACCGAAAACAAGCTTAGTCGGATTTTGGAATGAAAATTCTTTCATCTAAATTGCCTCCTTGTTTTAAAAGTTCTCGTTTAACTAAAATTAGTTCTCATTTATAGCCAATAAGTGCTCGCTCTTTACCCCATTCATTATCCAAGAATAAAAACAGGGATGCAAGTATTGGAACAACACGTATTGGGAATCCTACAAGTAGGAGGTGCTTTGCTTGGATAAAGTTCGTAAAATAGCATTGGCGATCACAATAATAGGGGCGCTTAACTGGGGAGTAGTCGGTCTCTTCAGTTTTGATGTAGTAGCGCAACTTGCGAATGGGTATGCGAAACCACTCGCTCGCTTCTTTTATATGGCAGTTGGGGTCTCTGGACTTATTTCATTAACTGTTCTCTTTGACTATCTAAAGGAACGTACTGATGACAAAGTGATTATTGCAGCGCCGGAGAAAGTATAAAAAAACATCTCCCAGTAATCGGGAGATGTTTTTTTACAATCTATCTATCATCCAGCTCCGGGCGCTATCTGCTCGGGTCATAAGTCATAGATACTGCGTGGCAAAAACCGCCACTTCGTATCTTCGCCTTATGCCTGTCGCAGATGTGCAAGCGCCCTCCGCTTTTGTTATGCCCATCCTCTAAAACGGGACGCTTCCGCTGTCTTACGAATTCCGATCATATAAGCTGCAAGTCGCATGTCAATGTTTCTTGTTGAAGATACGTTATAAACGTTATGGAATGCCTCAACCATTTTTTTAGTCATTTTTTCGCGAACTTCTTCTTCCGACCAATAGTAACCCATATTGTTTTGTACCCATTCAAAGTAAGAAACTGTTACGCCGCCTGCGCTTGCAAGAACGTCTGGTACAAGAAGGATTCCACGGTCAGTAAGAATTTTCGTAGCTTCAGATGTTGTCGGACCGTTTGCCGCTTCAACAACGATTGTAGCTTTAATATTATGAGCATTCTTTTCAGTAATTTGGTTTTCGATAGCTGCTGGAACAAGGATATCGCAATCCAATTCCAACAATTCGGTATTCGAGATTGTATTTTCAAAAAGAGTCGTTACTGTTCCGAAACTGTCGCGTCGGTCCAACAGATAATCGATATCCAATCCTTCTGGATCATGAAGTGCGCCATAAGCATCGGAAATTCCGATTACTTTTGCACCAGCATCATGTAGGAACTTCGATAAGAAGCTTCCCGCATTCCCGAATCCTTGGATAACAATACGTGCACCTTTCATATCAATTCCGCGCTTTTTAGCAGCTTCGTTGATAATAATTGTTACACCTTCTGCAGTTGCACGATCGCGTCCTTGTGAACCACCGAGAACAATCGGTTTACCAGTGATGAAACCTGGTGAGTTGAACTCGTCAATTCTGCTATATTCATCCATCATCCAAGCCATAATTTGAGCGTTTGTGAAAACGTCTGGCGCTGGAATATCCTTATTGGGTCCCATTACTTGGCTAAGTGCACGTACATATCCACGGCTTAAGCGTTCCAATTCACCCATGGACATTTCACGTGGGTCACAGATGATTCCACCTTTACCGCCGCCGTATGGAAGATCGACAATACCAGCTTTCAATGTCATCCACATAGATAGTGCACGCACTTCGTCCGCACTTACTGCAGGATGAAAACGAACTCCGCCTTTTGTTGGTCCTACAGCGTCATTGTGTTGACCACGGAATCCCGTGAACACTTTCACTTTTCCATCGTCCATACGGACTGGAATTCTAACCTCTACCATGCGAATAGGTTCTTTAAGAAGATCGTACATTCCTTCATCATAGCCTAATTTGTCTAATGCATCCTTGATGACAACTTGCGTAGACGTAAATAGATTCAGGTTTTCAGTCATTGTAAAAGTTCGCCTCTTTGATTCATAATGTATTCACCGCACATATTGTACCATAGACATAGTTACTTGTGTGTACAATTTGTTAACTTGCAAAAACTTTATTAATTTGTTCCAATGCCCAGTCAAGCTCTTCTTTTTTAATAATTAAAGGAGGAGCGAAACGGATTACAGTTTCATGTGTTTCTTTGCAAAGCAATCCCAATTCTTTTAATTTTTCACAGTAAGGACGAGCTTCTTCCGTTAATTCCACACCGATGAACAGACCGCGTCCACGCACATCTTTAATCGAAGGATTATTGATCTTTTTCAATTGGTCAATAAAGTATTCTCCAAGTTCAAGAGATTTGTCGGCAAGTTTTTCATCCTGAAGCACTTCCAAAGAAGCAATGGAAACGGCACATGCAATCGGGTTTCCACCGAAAGTCGAGCCATGGGATCCCGGATTGAAAACTCCTAAAATATCTTTATTCGCTACTACACAAGAGATTGGGAAAACCCCTCCACCAAGTGCTTTTCCAAGGATGTACATATCCGGCTCAATACCTTCCCACTCGCATGCAAACATTTTACCCGTTCTACAAAGGCCGGCTTGAATTTCGTCAGCAATGAAAAGAACGTTATGTTTTTTACATAGGTCGAACGCTGCCTTCATATACCCTGCAGGAGGAATAAGGATTCCGGCTTCCCCTTGGATTGGTTCAATGATGAAAGCTGCTGTGTTCGGAGTGATTGCTTCTTCCAATGATTTCAAATCACCGAAAGGAACCAATTGAATGCCTGGTAACATTGGGCCAAATCCTCGTTTATATTCAGCTTCAGATGAGAGGGAAATCGCAGTCATCGTCCGGCCATGGAAGTTGCCTTCACATCCTATGATTTCAGCTTTGTTTTCTTCAACGCCTTTTACATCATAAGCCCAGCGGCGAGCGGCTTTAATGGCAGTTTCAACTGCTTCCGCACCCGTGTTCATCGGCAACGTCATATCCTTGCCGGATAGTTTACAGATCATTTCATACCATGGGCCAAGTTGGTCATTGTGGAATGCGCGAGAAGTCAATGTAACTTTGTCGGCTTGATCCTTCAATGCCTTAATGATTTTAGGATGACGGTGTCCTTGGTTTACAGCGGAATACGCTGATAGCATATCCATGTATTTATTTCCCTCAGGATCCTTCACCCAAACCCCTTCAGCCTCAGAAATAACAATCGGCAGTGGATGATAGTTATTGGCCCCGAATTTATTTGTCTGTGAAATGATTTTCTCTGAAATCGACATATGGTTCCCCCCCATTTTTTATGTAGAACGGAAGCAGCCAAAGCCGTTACGAAGAACGGCTTTTGCGAGTAAAAGCGAAGCGTTAGGAGCATATATTTGCCCCTTCCGGGACGCTTCGGTCTTAACCGCTGCCTCCTATTTTAAATAAGATGATTAAAATGTCTCTGACGTTGTTTTACCTTGCATATGAAGTTGTAGGTAATCAGGACCGCCCGCTTTTGAATCCGTTCCTGACATATTGAATCCGCCGAATGGTTGGTAGCCTACGATAGCGCCTGTGCAACCACGGTTGAAATACAAGTTTCCGACATGGAAGTCTTGACGCGCTTGTTCAATATGAGCGCGGTTATTCGTGATTACAGCACCAGTCAAACCATAATCCGTGTTGTTCGCAATTTCGATTGCTTCATCGAAATCTTTCGCTTTTGCAATCGCAACGAAAGGTCCGAAGATTTCTTCTTGCATGATTCGTGCTTTCGGATCTACGTCTACAAATACAGTTGGAGCGACAAAATACCCTTTCGAGCTGTCCCCTTCTCCACCAGCGATTAGACGACCTTCTTGTTTACCGATTTCAACATAGCTCATGATCTTATCGAATGAGTTTTGATCGATAACCGGCCCTGTAAAGTTGGATTGGTCAGCTGGATCGCCGTATGTCAATCCTTTAGTTAACTCTTCAACACGTGCAACGACTTGGTCATACACATCTTCATGGATGACAGCGCGTGAGCATGCCGAACACTTTTGTCCGCTAAAACCAAATGCGGATTTAACGATGGATTGTGCCGCCAATTCAAGATCTGCTTCATTATCAACTACAATCGTATCTTTACCGCCCATTTCAGCGATTACGCGTTTCAACCAGATTTGACCTTCATTTACTTTGGAAGCACGTTCGTAAATACGTGTTCCAACTTCTTTTGAACCAGTAAATGAAACAAAACGAGTTCTTGGATGATCAACTAAGAAGTCACCCACTTCAGCTCCTGAACCTGGGATGTAGTTAACAACTCCTGCAGGCATACCCGCTTCTTCAAGAACTTCCATGAATTTATACGCAATAACAGTAGTTGTAGATGCAGGTTTCAATAAAACTGTATTACCAGTTACCAATGCCGCAACTGTTGTACCCGCCATGATTGCAAGTGCAAAGTTCCAAGGAGAGATAACAACACCAACTCCCAATGGAATATAGTCGAAACGGTTGAATTCACCAGGACGGCTTTCTACTGGAATACCGTTTTTCAATTTCAACATTTGACGTCCGTAAAACTCAAGGAAATCGATTGCTTCAGCTGTATCAGCATCTGCTTCGTTCCATGGTTTACCTGCTTCCTTCGTCAAAAGTGCTGAGAACTCATGCTTGCGACGACGGATAATAGCAGCCGCTTTGAAAAGAACGTCAGCACGGAAATCAGGTGACACTTTTCTCCATGTTTCAAATGTTTTATCAGCTACGTTCATTGCCTTTTCGGCAAGCTCTCTGCTTGCTTTAGAAACCCTACCGATAACTTCCTCTTTGCAAGCAGGGTTTGTCGAAACGAGTTTATCCTCAGTCATAATACGCTCGCCGCCAATGATCAATGGATAATCTTGGCCAAGGTATCCTTCTACATGCTTCAATGCTGCAAGATATGCTTTTTTGTTTTCTTCGTTTGTGAAATCTGTAAATGGTTCGTGTTTGTATGGAATCATTTTACTCCTCCTCAATAATTAAGTAGCAAAATAAATTTGCATTAATTCTATGATTACACCTATAATAATGCAAGAGATCGTTGCATTTTTCAAGCTTTTTTACTCATTTCACGAAAAAATAGTAATGGACGGTGATAGGTATGAATAAAAACGAAAAAACTTTTTTTCCTTTATTCGAATTTGCGGTCAATCGGGCTGGCGTTGGAATCCATGCTATAGACAGAAATGGCCGAACCGTCATTTATAACGATAAAATGAAAGCAATAGAAGGCTTGGAACTTGAAGAAGTCGGTGATCGTTCAATTTTGGAATTATTCAATTTTGATCAAGAAGAGAGTACATTATTGAAAGTGCTTCAAAGTGGCCAAGAACAACTGAATGTCAAACAGACGTATTGGAATCGGAAAGGGACTGAAATTACAACTATCAATGATACCTATCCAGTATTTCATGAAGGTGAACTTATAGGTGCTGTGGAAATTGCGAGGGATATCACCGCCTTAGAGAAGTTTGTGCTTCATCCATTACGCAAAAATAGTGAACCAGCGACTTTCAGTCAGATCATTGCTACTTCAGATGAGATGAAAACCGTTATTTCAACGGCGAGGAAGGCCGCCGTTACAAATTTACCTGTTCTTCTTGTAGGAGAATCGGGAACCGGTAAAGATTTGATCGCCGAAAGCATCCATAATGAATCAACCAACTCTAACGGCCCATACTATACTTTTTTCGGTCACCAATCAGACGCCACAATAATCGACAGATTGGATGAGGACCTGAATATGTCAAAACCATTCACGTTATTCTGTGAGCGGATCGATTTATTATCCATTTCACTTCAACAGAAACTATTTTCATTCTTAAAGGATTCGGAGCGTCATGGGCGTCAATTTATAGCAAGTATTGGGGATGATCCTGTAGAGTTGATTGCGAAGGGGACTTTATTGAAGGAACTGTATTATTTCTTTGCTTCGTTTACGATCCGAATTACTCCTCTTCGGAAAAGGAAAATGGACATCCTTCCGTTCGTAAATTCGTATTTAGCGAGGCGGAAAGAACGGTACGGCACTTCCCTCGAAGGGATTACAACTGAAGTTGAACAGGTCTTTCTTCAATACGATTGGCCGGGGAATATGCGTGAATTGGAATTTTTACTTGATGAGGTCTCCTCACTTGCCACTATGGAATCGGTCATCACTTATGATATGCTACCTCTTCACTTCCGGTTGAAAAGCGATAGTTTAACTGAAACCTCGACACAAGCAACCGATTTTATCGTTCAGCCGGAGAAGGAATTAATGCCCCTCGACCGGTATTTAAAAGAAGCCGAGGAGTATTATTTACTTAAAGCAATGAAGATACACGATGAAAATATAACTAAAACAGCTCAGGCTCTTGGGATGAGCAGACAAAATCTGCAATACCGTTTGAGGAAATTAAAAAATGGGAGATAGGCTAATTGCCTACTCCCATTTTTGCGGATATTACGTCTAAGCTTCAGGCGGCCCTCCGCTTTTGTTTTAATACCCAGATCGATCAATCCAGTCTTTCAGTTTGTCTTTAAGTGAATTGAAACCTTCTGAATCATGCTCTTTAACTTTGTCTTGTAACGATTTTCGGGGGCGTTCGGGTTTTTGGAAATTGCTTGGCGGTTCTTGAAGTGCACGGATCGATAAACTGATTTTACCGGCAGCCTGATCGACTTCCAGTATTTTGACTTCCACTTCGTCTCCTACAGTTAGATAATCATTGATATCCCGGACGAATCCGTATGTGATTTCCGAAATATGAACAAGACCCTGTGTCTTGTCATCAAGTGCGACGAATGCGCCATATGGCTGTATGCCCGTCACTTTGCCAGTCAACTCTTCCCCCACTTCATAATTTCTTCCCATTTGAAACAGCTCCCAATCATTTTGGTATCGAATCTGCCTATACGGCCATCCGCTATTATACCATAAATAGCCCTTTCACAGCAAAATTACCGGGCGGTTAATTGGAATATTTTCCTGTATCTTGACCCTATTTATTTATCTTCCTGCAACCTTTTTCTCAACTCATTTTCTAACGTGAAATATTGGTATTTATTTAGAGTAGAAGCAGCCCATCCAGAGTTCTCCATTTCCTCGATGATCTCTTTCATCAATTGAGCAGATGGCGAGTCATCCCCGTGCGCTGCAATACTTTTCCATACTTCCCTGTATTCCTCTTTGACAGAGTCTGTTGTATCGTAAATATCGAGGTACCCGCCCATTCCAATGATCATATACATAACTGAGGTATACGAATTAAAAACCATCGAATGAAACTCGTGGCCTTCCGCTTGAAACAACCCCTTTTCAAGCTGCAACAATAAATCAGCTTGCTCCTCAACTGTCCATTCATGGATATCAACCATATCAGCCATTAAAATGGAAATATAAATGCCTACGTCTGGATGCAAATTTTCTTGAAGGGTTTTGGAAAGATTCGAATTACCAATTGCCGGATATACATATATATAACCCGCCCGCGCCGGAGCGCTCGAATCACCCTTGAATACAATGCCCAACGCTTCCATGCCATTAAGCGTTTGCTGTAGTTCTTCAGGAAGATCTGATATATTCGCATTCAAGGTATCCCAATCAAATCCTCCCTCATCATTCCTTCCACTCTCGAGAATGGACATTTCATATTGTGTTCCTATATGCATATAGGATCTTAATAAAGAACTCATTTTAACGATATACTCATCTATAAACTCTTCACTTTTCTCATGATCATTAAATAGGGGATTTTCAGATAAATTCTTCACCATTTCAGAAGGTATCAAGAGCTCCTGCATCAGTATGTCAAATTCGATTTCCACGTGTCTTTTATCGAATTTGCCTGTGCTGTCAAACTGATCCTTCAAGTCAGCGATCAACCAGTCAAATTTCCTTCTTGTATTTTCACCATACTCCTCCGAATATACGTCTCTCCTAATCACTTCGTAAGTAGGTAGACCTGCCAATTTTTTATTCCGATCTAACTCTTCGCTGAAAGCATTTGTGGATTTTTCAATGAACTTTTCCAAGGATGACTGTTGGTACGCTTCACTTTTAGTTACTGTCATAACCAACAGCATCATAGCCAATATACTAACCCCAATTCCCCATAACAGCATGGGCCTTTTCCTTTTAGGTTTGTCCTCTGTCATTTTGTTTTCAAGGGAAGTTGATTCTATATTATTCGAGTAAAATATATTCATTTCATTATGCATTGCTGGGAGTCTTTGATAGGACAAATTCAAGAACTCAATTTTCTTTTCCAAGTTAGGTTCTGATAGATAATTAAATGCTTCATTGATGGCTAACTCCACTTGTTCGTCTGTCTTTCCTACGAAATCCACTATCTCAACAGTTGACTTCCCATGGAAATTAGACAGAATGAAAGGGATTCGAAGCTCTGATGGTATGCCTATAATTCGGCGGTGCAACTTGTTGTCTTCCTCGAACGGGAACAGCCCTACCTGTTGTTCATCCGACTGAATTTCGTTGAGCTTCTGTATTGCACTTTCAAAAAGATACTTTTCCTGTATCTGATCTGTTGTCAGTTCTCCAAGATTCCGATATAAGTCTTTAAAAACAGATTCAGCTACATATCCGGCTTCTTTTTGACTAACCCCATACTGAACTGCAAAAAGTTCAATCGGACGAATTTTTATGTTCATCCATTCCTTAAATGCCTCACTATCCCCAAGTATCACCTTATCTTTCAAGTTTTCCACCCCTCCCCCTACCTCCCTATGTCACTCATTTCTTAACGGACCAGATTTCTTCCACCTTCTCACCCAACAATATCGTAATATGGGATTCAATATCATAATTAGTTGATTTCCAATTGTTTTTTTCCAATTCTCCTACGACTTCTTGCATAACTTGCATAGACGGACTTGATTCATCCATTGATGCAAAAGACTTCCAACCCTCTCTGAACTCCTGTCTTACCGAATTATTTGCATCGTATATGCCGGGATATTGATAGATTCCTAAAATGCTATAGACTAACCAACTGTACCGGGAATATAAAACATCTTTTAAAGCATCATTTGCTGTTGTCTTCGGCAATTCCTTTTCAATATAATTAAGCGCGTCAATTTTTTCTTCCATCGTTCCACTACCATACATAACACCCAAACTTTCTCCAGAAAGCAAATAAACGTAAACATCCATATCCGGATGCAAGTTTTCATTAAGATTTTTTAAAGTCTCAGGTGTGCCAAACTGCGGGTAGATCAAAACTACATCCTCAATGCCGCCTAAGAAAAAGAATTGAGTTTCCATACCCTTAATCGCGTTTTGAAGTTCAATTGGATAATCGTCGATTTTCTCAAGAAACAGGTCTCTGTCAACCACTCCATCTGCATTCAGGTCAGCCGACATAATAATATCTTCATAATTATTGTATATGACTTCCATATAGGAGCTCGACAGCTGTTCCACTTTACTCGTAAGTTCTTTCATAAATTCATGGCTTTGATCACGATCTTCCGTCAATGGATTGTTTCTTAACTCCTCAATCATTACGGAAGGCAATCTTGATTCATCCAATAGCTTTTGATAATCCTGCTCGGCGGCCTTTTTATCGATTTTCCCCGCTTTTTCAAGTTGTTCATTCAGATTTCCAATTTGCCTAGCAAACGCTCTTTGGGGCTCGTCTCCAAATAGATCAAGAACATGGTACACGGTATCTTCCGCTGGTTTCTTTAACCCCATTAAGGTGTATCGGTCGTCGATCTTTTGTTCAAAGGATGCTTTCAATTCCTCGATGAATTTTTCGGAAGTTGAGTATTGGTAGGCATCACTTCTTATGACTGAAATGAATAAAAGCCCTATGAGTACGGCAACACCTGTACCCCAAAGAAGAAATGGCTTTCTTTTAATTACCTTCGTTTTCGTTTCTACAACAGAGTTAGACGGGGGCTCTATACTTTTTGGTTTGTAGATGTTGTCTTCTATGTAGATAGGCAACAGACGATGATAGGATTTATTCAAGAACTCCAGTTTCTTTTCCAAGTTTGACTCATTTAATGAGTGATTTGCCTCTTTTATCGAACGTTCGACTTGCTGCTCGGGTTGGTCCAGAATTGAAGCAATTTCCGGGATGGATTTATGGTGAAAGTTGAATAGGATAAGAGGTACCCTTAGTTCCGGCGACAAGTTGACTATATGGCTGTGCAATTCATTGTCTTCTTCAAAGGGGAATAAACCCTCTTTTGAATCATCAATCTGTAAGCCTTCTAACTCTATCAATGCGCTTTTGAATAAAGCATTTTCGTCTAACTGATCCTCAGTTAAATCTTCAAGGCTATGATACAAGGTCCTGAATACAGTTTCAGTCACTGCTCCTGCTTCTTTTAAAGTAACCCCAAAGGAAATCGAAAAACGCTCAATCGGCCGTATGTATACATCCATCCACTCTCTGAAAGCATCTTGATTCCCTTGTAAGATTCTATGTTTTAAGTCTTCCAATTCCATCCCTACTTCCATTCGCAAAATAAAACTCCCTTAAGTATACCAAATTGACAGAAAAAAGACTGCCGTAATTGGCAGTCTTTTTAGTCTCCATAGTTATTCAAAAGGATTGAACTTCACACGCCAGCCTTCTTCCGTCCAAAACATATGGAGTTTCATTTCTGAAGGAAGATTAGGGTATAACTCTGTATCGACTGTAAGCGTTGCAACACCTGGCCAGTTCCCATTTTCGTCTTGTTCCAGACCTTGGAACGAAGCTTTTACATACATTCCATCTTCATAAGGTGGGGATTGAGAATATTTTTCTGGATTTTCCAAGTAAGTTTCCTTCTCGACTATTTCCGACCCTTCTCCTTGGAAAAATAATTTGTATTGAACTTCATAGTTACCCCTACTTAACGCATAGAAATATGCACCGACCATATCCAATGCACCTATTCCGTTTAAATACTTCATATCGTAATTTGGATTGTTTATTGATCTGTGTGTATACTCCCCGGAGTTTAATAAATCCCTGAATCCAATTTCAGGGCTCATTTGATAGGACGGTAGGGTTTCCATAAACCCTGAGTACACTTCCCAAATGCCTTCTTCATTAAAAATCATTTGCACTTCCCTATCAGAGCCGGTAAAGGAAAGATGGCTACGAAATTTCAAACCCTCGCGATAGACAGTATTTTGATCAAACCTGACTTCTGTAGCGTTTCGGAAGTGGGAGAACCCTTTGCGCCAATTTTGCACATAGTCATCGAGTTCGATTTCTCCATAGTTACTATACATTACACTTTCACTATACAAATGATACATCGTTTCCGGATCATCCATTTCGTTTGCGTAATCGAAAATCCCTAACACGTGAATCGGCGATGCTCCTTTTAATACAGACTTGTCATATGATTTCTTAAAGTCCTCATACAATGCATAAACTTCATTCCAAAATGACTCATTCGGGAATTGAATCGTTTCACTCTTGAAATCAGGTCTTTCCCCATACATGTAATACTCCAATTGACCTTCACGAGCCAGGGTAATAGCATCTTTTAATGCATCGTACGAAAGTGAATTCCAGCTCTCAGATTCCCTCCAACCCGATGCCTCCATCTCTTTGACGATTGGTTGCATAACATAGGTTAGGGGACTCACATCACCAGTCGCCGCCATTCCGCGCCAAACATCCTGATAATCCGGAAGAAGAATACCATCTTCGTCGAAGATTTTCGTATATTCGCTGCCTTTCACCAAGTCATTGAAAATGGTGAGGTAATACGATTCCAATACAGGATATAAAGAGTGGTCCTGTTCCACATTTATGAGTGTTTGTTCCATCCTTCCTAACTTATATGCCATTTCATTAAGCGGATATTGAAGTATCGGGCCATACATATATGGCTCTTCAACCATCATTTGAATATAAGCGTCTGTATGATGATGCAAATTGAAAGCTAAATCAGAATAATAAAAATAGTAATTGTTATGCCGGGTCCTAATTTCCCCGGAATATTTCTCTGTATGCAGTCGAATCGACTGATCCCGCATTGTTCCGATAATATTTTGGAGTTGCTCTGGGAAACTTTTGGTGCTTAATAACATGATCTCGGCTTTATCGACATGTGGTCCTACTTCATATGCATCAATAGCTTCTTTATTCTCTTTTAGGATTTGATCATAGATTTCAATGAGCATCTGAATTTTTCTGCGATACTCACCCAAAAAGGTGATGCTTCCCTGTTCATCGTTATTAAGGCTGTTTGCTTTCAAATCCTTCAGCATTTCTGAAGGTAACTTCAATTCCTCTATTGCACGATTATAAGTCTCTTCAAGAGGTGTTTTTTCCGTTCCTTCGCTTACCATTTCAAGATAACTTTCGTTTTTCAATAAGTTAATCGTGCTATCTGCGAAGCTAGCATAATGCTTAAAGAAAACTTCATCCAACTTCACCATTTCCCGGCGTTTTTCACGTTCTTCTTCGTATTGCTTTAACAAACTCTCGATATATTCATCCGTAACCGGTGTTTGGATAACTTCCTCATCGGATTTCTGTTTCTGATCTAATACATATCCTGCTCCAATGATTCCTATAATGAATATGCTTGCGATGCCCATTGCCCAGATTGTGAGATGCTGCCTAAACCCGCCATTGGAGGATTTTTGCTTATTGGATTGCGGGACCTTCTCTTCATCAATCTTCTTGAAAACTTCATTCGGATCAAAAGAGGAAGGAACACGATCATATGACTTTTTCAAAAAATCCATTCGTTTTTCAAACTGATCATTGTCCATGCGGCACACCCCCATTCAAGCTCATTTCTTTTTTCAAGGCGTCTTTCGCTCTGAATATCCGGGTCTTTACTGTCGATAAGGTTAAATTCAATACGTCTGCAATTTGTTGGTAAGATAATTCTTGGAAATAAAATAGGATAAGAGGAATCCTGTATTTCTCATCAAGCCTGAGAATTGATTCATGCAATTCACGGTCTTCTTCAAAAAGGAGGACCTGATGCTCGGCCGATTGATTACCAGTCTGCTTCCCTTCCCTTTTTAACCGCTCCTCTTTCGCTGTTTCCCTTCCCTCTTTACGGTAATAATCCCGTGCTGTATTTAACGTGATTTTATATAACCAAGTCGTAAAACGTTGTTGATTGAACTGTGGCAGGAACCTGTAAAGTTTTATAAACACTTCCTGCGTAACATCCGGAATATCATCAATACGCACACCACATTGGTACGCGAATTTCTCGACAGTCCGATAATGTATATCCATCAATTGCGCAAATGCAGCCCGATCCCCATTTTGTGCGCTCGTTATCAAATCCGCCTCATCCATTTCTCACCCTCGCCCTCTATTCCCTTCTGATGATGATACGATAGGTACCTCTTAAATGTTTCAGATAAAAAAACCGAATCTACAAGTTCGTAGATTCGGCACTGTTCAGACGATGTATTTCGCCTCGTATTTTACGGCTAATAATTTATATGATATTTGCATGCATTTCTCAATCGGAATCCAAATTGCGTAGGAATGTTCATAAATATCGCGGATTCGTTTCGCAAGATCAGTAGGATGATCAAGCACTTCTAATTCCACTAGGACATTGGCTATCTCAAGCTCATACGCTTTTCTGCCAGCATTGAAAGGATCCCATTCTTCAAGTAGTGTGATTGCTTTTTTATTCATTTCAATTGTTTGCACGACAATTCACCTTATACTTATTTTTTTCTGTTGTTTCGTTTATGATAGCATAGTAATGTAAAAGAAAAAAGGAAATGAGGGGTTTTTTTCATGAAAGAGTTTGAACAAGTGATTGATCGCAAACAAACACGATCCGTAAAATGGGGAAATATGGAGGCTGTTTATGGAGTAGAAGATGCTTCAGATATTTTACCTATGTGGATTGCCGATATGGATTTCAAGGCACCCGAACCAGTTATCGCAGCGATGCAAGAGCGGTTGGATCACGGTGTTTTTGGTTACTCGTACATATGCAGCAAATGTAAAGATGCAGTACGATCCTGGCTATCTTCCCGCCATGGATGGGAAACAGAAAATGACTGGATGCTTTTCCATCACGGAGTAGTACCTGCAATTGCGACTGTGATTGAAACGTTTACGAAAGTAGGCGACAATATTTTAATCACTACACCGGTCTATCCGCCATTCTTCAATGTTCCAGGTCATCAAAGTCGGAATATCGTTGAATGCCAGCTGAGAGAGGATAATGGAAATTACTCAATCGACTTTGAAGCATTCGAGAAGAGCTTGCAGCAAGATGTAAAAGTGTTCATCTTATGTAATCCGCATAATCCTGCGGGTGTCATTTGGACTGAGGAAGAGTTGCGTACAATTCTTCGCCTATGTAAACAATATGACGTATTGATCCTTTCTGATGAAATCCATGCCGATATCGTTCTTCCTGGATTTAACCATATTCCGCTTGCAAAGCTTGCTGAAGAAGAAGGCGGCAAAGTCATCACTTGTGTAGCACCGACTAAAACGTTCAACTTGGCGGGTGTACAAGCTGCGATTATGATCACGAAGGAAGAAGAGTTAAGAAATGCATTGCAACAAAATGCATTTGCTCATGGACAAATGGAATTGAATGCATTTGCTGCATCCTCCCTGGTGTCCGCATACACAGAGTGTGAGCCATGGCTTGAGAACCTGCTTGAAATTATTTCTACTAATATGGATTATGTCATTGATACATTACCTGCGGCTGTTCCGGGGATTTCTATTCAAAAGCCACATTCCACTTACTTATTATGGATCGATTATCGTGGGACTGGGCTTTCTGAAGAAGAAATGATGGACAGGCTGTTGAATAAAGGAAGACTGGCACTTGAACCAGGCACGAAGTATGGTGAAGCAGGCCGTGGATTCCTACGCATGAACGTCGCTACTCCGCTTGCTATCGTTAAGGAAGGCGTTGAAAGATTTATTAAGGCAATGCAATAATACATGAAGACGGATCCCCTGTGGATTCCGTCTTTTTTTGTTTGAATGACGTCTTTCGAGCTCAAGCGGCACTTCGTTGAGCGTTAGAACAACTTTCTTGAGCGCCGAACCTCTTTCTTGAACGCCAAACCGCTTTCTTGAGCGCGAGAAACGATTTCTTGAGCGCCAAACCACATTCTTGAGCGCGAGAAATGATTTCTTGAGCGCGAAAGTTTCCAAGCACAATTAAAAAAGACATGATCCACATCGGATCATGCCTTCAAGAATTAAAGATTATCTTGTTGCTGTTCTTTTGCTTCGCGACGTTCGCGAAGGATGCGTTCTTCCAGTTCGCGTGTCTCCGCTTCCTGTTTTTTCGAGGTCCGTTTGATCCACATAAATGTGAATGCAAGAAGAATCATGAAAAAGACAAAGGAAATTGCTGCTGGAATATACTCGGATTTATCTTCTGGAAAGTAAAGGAACGGCATTAATATAACGTTCATTTACGTACACTTCCTTACTTATCTAATTATTCCCGGTCTAATTATTTCTGGATGATTTCGATTGATTCGATTGAAATTTCTTCAACAGGCTTGTCTCCGCGAGTTTCCGCATTGGCAATTTTGTCAACTACGTCCATACCTTCAATCACTTGGCCGAATACTGTATGTTTTTGGTCAAGATGAGGTGTACCACCATTTTTTTCATACGCTTCAGCAATTTCTTCTGGCCATCCGCCTTGTGTCAATTGAGCGGCTGACGCAGGTGGATTGGAAGCTTGTACGATAAAGAATTGGCTGCCGTTCGTATTTGGACCAGCATTAGCCATTGATAAAGCTCCTCTTAGATTGAAAAGGTCCATCGTGAATTCATCTTCGAATGAATTTCCGTAGATGCTTTCCCCGCCCATTCCTGTTCCAGTCGGGTCTCCACCTTGGATCATGAAATCTTTAATAACACGGTGGAAAATGATTCCGTCATAATAACCGTTTTCAGCGTGTGTCAAGAAATTCTCAACTGTTTTTGGTGCTTTTTCAGGGAATAGCTTAATCTTGATTGGACCCATAGTCGTATTCATAACGACAAGTGCTTCGTTTGCAGCAACTTCATTAGATAATTGTGGATACATAATTGTGTCCTCCTCTTGACCTTTATCGCTTTGATTACAAGCAACGAGCATGAGAGCCGAGAAGATTGTAAGCAAAGCAAGTGTGATCTTTTTCATTTTCATTCACCCTGAAACAGTTTACCATATCCATATTTTTTTTTCGATTGATAAGCACACCACTTCCTTCGTCACTCGAAATGTTCTATAATAGAAAATTATACAAGGAATCACATCCTTCTAAAGCGATCAAGCAATTGCCAGCATCACGGTATATAAAAGAAAGCAGGTTTCTTAGATGAATATTCAAAAACGAAATTTCATTATCATATGGCTTGCCAACTTTTTAGTTGCCGGTACGATGACAATGATCATGCCTTTCCTCTCTTTATACATAGAGACATTCGGGGATCATTCCGATGCCTATGTCCAAAAATGGGCCGGACTCATTTTTGGTGCAACGTTCATTACGGCATTAATCATGTCGCCGATTTGGGGTCGAATTGCAGATAAATATGGCTTTAAGCCGATATTGCTTATTAATGGATTCGGGATTGCCACGTCCGTATTCTTAATGGGATTTGTCGATTCAGTGGAAACATTCTTTCTTTTACGCCTCCTAAATGGTGTAGTTACAGGCTTCATCCCTACTTCACTTGCATTCGTATCTTCACAAACAGCAAGAGAAGAAGCTGGCAAGAAGTTAGGAACTTTGCAAATGGGAAGTGTGACAGGGACGTTATTCGGTCCGGTGTTAGGCGGATTGATGGCGGATGCATTCGGTTTTCAATATACATTCATCATTACATCATTTTCAGTTGCCGTAGCGGCGCTGATTGTCCTATTTGGAATTAAAGAGCAAAAGAAAGTAAAGAATACGCGAGTAATCCAATATTCCCGTAAAGCGATTTTAAGCGGACTTCTTCATCACCGATTGATGTTTAACGTCATGATTGTGACAGCATTGATCCAAATCGGGAACTTTAGCATTCAGCCACTTCTATCCCTTTACGTAGCTGGTTTAACGGATTCGAATGATGTTGCCTTCCTTGCTGGACTAACATTTAGTGCTGCGGGTGTTGGAAATCTCCTGTTCGCAAGGAAGTGGGGGAAGATGGGAGATGAAATTGGATATGAAAAAGTGCTTGGTGCACTCCTCCTCCTCTCTTTCATCTTCATTATTCCACAGGCGTTTGTCTCATCCATTTGGCAACTGATGATTTGCCGGCTATTATTTGGTATTGCAGTTGGGGGGATGATCCCAATTACCACTGCTTTAGTCAGACGTGAAGCCCCGATTGATATCCAAGGAGAAGTAATGGGTTACAATACAAGCTTCCGTTTCCTTGGCAATATCATTGGACCAATGTTTGGTGGGATTATTAGTGGTTACATCGGAATATCGTCCGTCTTCTTCCTTACAGGCGCGCTATTCTTAATAGGCTTTGGTTTCCTATACTATGCAATAAAAAAACCAGTCCAGGACTTCGAGGATTTTCTCGCAGATGAGGCAAAGAAAACGAATCTATAATATCAGCACATTTCCCAAGCGGAAATGTGCTATATTTTTTTATAGGGGGGATCTTATGAAACAATTCACTGGCTTCTTATTTATAATTGTACTGATTCCCCTACTATTGGGCATTCAGCAAGCCATTGCAAAAGAATGGGACAAATCACATCACTTGAAAGATAAAGTAAATGAATCGATTGAACTCACTGAACCCACCTTAAAAATGCCGATATCGATAACGGATCGGAATGGATTGGTCTTTGCGGAAGAGTATGTCGAATGGAGATATCCACTTGCGTTGAACCAGATACCTGACTTTTTAGTAGATTTATTTTTGGAAAGTGAAGATAAAGGCTTTTTTGAACATAGAGGCTATGACGTGGCTGCAATTGTAAGGGCTTTTGCGGTGAATACAGCTAATGACGACTTGCAACAAGGTGGTTCAACAATCACACAGCAACTTATTAGGATCAGATTCCTGACGACTGAAAAAACATATGAACGTAAATTCAAGGAATTACTTTATGCAGCAGAATTGGAAAAACAGTCGACGAAAGATGAAATTCTCGAAATGTATTTAAACGAAATGTTCTTTGGCAATCAAGTTTATGGAATCGGGGCCGCCGCCACTTATTATTTCAATCGCCCCCTCGATGAATTGAGTCAAGCAGAAATGGCATTCATCGCAGCGATTCCAAACAATCCATCCCGATATAACCCGATAGTGTATTTTGATAGAACAAAAAAGCGGCAAGAGCTTCTTTTGTCACAGCTTGCTAAAAGCGGTGCAATAACAGAAAAAGAGGCGGAATTATGTAAGAGTGAGACCATTACGCTTGATTTGAAGGAAAAGCCAAATCGATTTTCAATGTATAGCTCTTATGTGCTTAACGAACTTGAGGAATTAGTCGGCAGATCAGAAGGTTTTTGGGAATCTATTGAACTTGCGGAGAGCCTCGAAGAAAAACAAGTGCAGATGAATGCTTTAAAAAAGCGTACCGCAGAAGTTGTTGCGAAAGGAGTCCGTATTGAAACGGCTCTTGATTCACAAAAACAAAAGCATAATGAAATTTCGCTTTCTTCCCTTCTGACAACGAAGGGAATACAAGCGGGAGCGGTTGTGATCGATAATGAAACAAGAGAAATTGTAAGTATATATGGAGGGAAAGGATACCAGAAGGCCGATTTCAACCGAGCATTCCAAGCGGTGCGTCAACCAGGTTCCGCGATAAAACCATTGCTCGTCTATGCACCATTTCTTGAAAGTGGACCTTACAACGAACACACACAAATTGATAGCAGTAACCTTTGCATCGCTTCCTATTGTCCGAAAAATATTGGGGGCTTCAGATATGGTATGACAACGGTAAAAGAAGCATTCCGTTACAGCCATAACACAGCAGCTGTCAGGGTGTTCAGTACAGTCGGGATCGAAAATGCCTTCGCCTATTTAAAACCAATTGAATTTAACCATGTGAACGAGGCAGACCACACATATCCAGCAGCACTTGGCGGTTTTCAAAGAGGCGTGACTCCACTTGAGCTTGCTTCCGCCTATACAAGTTTCATCGATGGGACATACGAAAAGCCCCATGCCATAAGAAGGGTTGTAGATCGCGATGGAAACACTCTTTATACATGGGAGAATAAAGCAGAGAAAGTCTGGTCACCCTCAACCGTTTCCACAATCCGTAACCTATTGGAGGATGTTGTTTTAAACGGAACAGGTCAAGGCATCACCTACAGAAGCAACTACACAGGTGCCAAAACTGGAACAACCGACCACTATAAGGATTTATGGGTCGCAGGCATGAACGACCACTACACAACAGCCGTATGGATTGGCTACGACAAACCAGCCTCCATCCAACGCCTAAGCAACCAAAAAATCCATTTGAAGGCATTTAATGAGTTAATGAGAGAGTAATCAAAGGCCGTTCTATTTGAGCGGCTTTTCTACATAACAGGCAAACTCGCAAGAATCCCATTATATAATTTTAAAAGGATATAAATAATAACTGACAATAAAGTCCCCCACACAATTATCTCAAAAAACAACAAACCTACCGTACGCGAGAGGGTCATGAATTTACTAAGTTTAAAAACCATATATACAAAATAAACAAATGTCGTCAAAAGAAAGATGATCAAAAGCACCTGAATCGATTGAACTCCTGCCACCGAAGCGAGCGCACCAAAAAAATAAATTAAATTACCGCTTTTTGCTTCACTATACGACTCCCCCACTGCATCCTTTGAAAAAAACAGCATTGCCGTCTCATGAATCGTCTCCGCAATTAACTTCAACGCCGAGAAAATCATAAAAAAAGCAAGCGAATAAATGACAAGAAGAAATAACCTTAGCTGTGAATCGGTTAAAAACTCCCTCATCCCAGCATAAAGTCCAATTTCCCCAAAAAGTTTAATAGATGTACCAACCATAAAGACACCGAAAGTCAAACTGAAAAGGGTAATCGTCAAAAATGGCAAATACCCAAACAGGTATGGATTCCTCATTTGGCACCCCGAATGTAAATATTTTATCATTCCCTATAATATAGGAAGTGAAACCAAATTCGCAACAAAACTAGTTTGTTACCTATGCATTCCCTGTGATTTTACGTTATACTTTTAAACAATGTGTAGAATAATGATTCTTTTATTGGAAGGAGGATTTACTTGGAATTTGTATTTTTGATTTTCCTGCCGATCTTGGCGGCCTTATTTATCCCCACACTTTATAAAAGGATAAAAGGCATACATACTGGTTGGTTCGTACTTCTTGTACCTGTTCTGTTATTCGCTTACTATACAACGTTTATCAGAACCACAATGGAAGGTGGACATGCAGTTTCCGAAGTGCAATGGATTCCTTCCCTCGGCATCTCTTTTGTTTCTTATATCGATGGATTAAGCTTACTGTTTTCGTTGCTTATTACAGGGATCGGGGCATTGGTAGTCCTGTATTCCATCTTTTATCTCGATAAAAACAAAGAGAAGTTAGGGAACTTTTACGTCTATCTTCTACTGTTCATGAGCGCGATGTTAGGTGTTGTTCAATCGGATAATGTCATTTCGCTCTATCTATTTTGGGAATTGACATCCATTTCATCATTTTTACTTATTGGTTATTGGTTCACTCGTGACGGTTCACGGTTCGGCGCATTGAAATCGATGATGATAACTGTGTTCGGTGGGTTGATGATGCTTGGGGGATTCATCCTTCTTGGCATTATGGGAGGAACGTTCTCCATCCGAGAGCTCATTGCAAGCTCATCCACATTTGTCGGACATGAGTTTTTCACTCTAGCACTTGTCCTCGTTTTACTTGGAGCGTTCACGAAATCTGCACAATTCCCGTTCTACATCTGGCTTCCGGACGCGATGGAAGCGCCTACACCAGTCAGCGCTTACTTGCACTCGGCCACGATGGTAAAAGCGGGACTTTATCTTGTAGCGCGTTTCACGCCGATTTTCGCTGCTTCTGAAGTTTGGATTTGGCTTGTGACGGGCATTGGATTGCTTACGTTGTTCTGGGGATCCATATTCGCTGTCAAGCAGACGGATTTAAAAGCTATTTTAGCCTTCTCCACTGTCAGTCAATTAGGGTTGATCATGTCACTGTTAGGTGCAGGGGCCATCACAATGCACACGAATGAAGACATCTTCACCTTTGCGATGTTTGCAGCAATCTTCCATTTGATCAACCATGCGACATTTAAAGGTAGTCTCTTCATGATTGCCGGTATCGTCGATCATGAAACTGGGACAAGGGATATCCGGAAGCTTGGTGGGTTGATGAGCATTATGCCAGTAAGCTTTACCGTCGCTTTCATCGGCTCGATGTCAATGGCGGGTCTTCCACCATTTAACGGTTTCCTAAGTAAAGAAATGTTCTTACAATCCATGTTGGCAATCCGCCATTTTGAACTCTTCAATTTTGCGACTTGGGGAGTGATCTTCCCGGTTATCGCGTGGATTGCAAGTGTATTCACTTTCATTTACAGTTTCTATTTTGTATTTAAGACCTTCGCTGGAAAGAGGAAAGACGCACCGCTTCCACATGAGCCTCATGAAGCACCGGTTGGGATGCTTATCTCCCCTGTGATTCTTGCTACACTCGTTGTCGCTATCTTCTTCATTCCGAATGTTGTTGGGAAATGGCTTGTAAAACCGGCTGTTATGGCAATTCAGCCTTATCAATATTCCCATCCATCGGAAGTGGGCATTCATGTCTCCGCTTGGCACGGTTTTGCTTCGGTCGAGTTATGGATGACGGTTGGAATTATTATTATCGGTGGACTTCTCTTTTTATCTTTATCGAAATGGCAGAAGGTTTACGCTATCCAGCCTGAATACTTATCATTGAATTCACTATATGATGCATCAATGATCTTCAGCGAAAAAGGGATGAATCGACTGTCACGGTTCTATATGACTGGCCTCATCCGTACGTATTTTCTATATATTTTTGCGTTTATATCCGTTACGACAATAGCAGTCCTTTTTATTCAAGATGCATTTGTCGTTGACATGAACAGTTTTTCAAAGGTCAGTGCATATGGGGTAGTTAACGCCATCATCCTTTTACTCGCTGTCGTTTTCGTTTTACTTTCAAAAACAAGGCTCGGTGCAATCATTTCGCTTGGGGCTGTAGGCTATTCGGTCGCTCTGTTCTTCGTCATATTCAAAGCGCCTGATTTAGCACTTACACAATTGGTCATTGAAACAGTATCGGTTGCTTTGTTCCTTCTTGCGTTTCAGCATTTGCCAAAGCTTTCAGACCACGGTGAGAAGAAAAGCAATAAAGTAGTGAACGCGATTATCGCTCTTGGAATTGGTGTCACTGTAACATTGGTCGCATTGTCTTCCCACTCCAATAAGCTCGTTGCTTCGATATCACAGTATTATAAGGATACTGTCGCGACTGAAGCTGGAGGGGGCAATATCGTCAACGTTATTTTAGTGGATTACCGTGGTTTTGATACATTATTTGAAATTGCTGTTTTGGCAATTGCGGGGATCGGCGTCTTAGGCATGATTAAACTGCGACTTGCAAGAAAGGAGAATCCAGATGAAAACAAATGATGTCATTTTACAGACGACAACTAAAGTGGTGTTTTTCATCATCTTCTTGTTCTCCATTCATATCTTTTTTGCAGGTCATTACACTCCTGGCGGCGGCTTCGTCGGGGGCTTGCTGACGACGGGGGCAATCGTTCTCCTATTGCTTGCATTCGATTTGAAGACGGTACAAAAAGCATTGCCTTTCAATTTTACAATCATGACTGGAATCGGCTTGCTTTTAGCCCTTGGAACTGCGGCGGGGGCAATATTTTTCAATGTCCCGTTTTTCACGCATGCATTTGATTACTTCACCCTTCCTTTATTCGGTGAAACCTCCTTGCATACAGCGATGGTGTTTGACGCTGGAGTCTTTCTTGTCGTAGTTGGATCAGCGATCACAATCATCCAATCGATTGGAGGAGATTCGTAATGGAATTGTTAATGGCCATCTTAATCGGGGTACTGTTTACCGCTGCTGTTTATTTGATCCTATCAAGAAGTCTTTTGAAAATTGTCATCGGTACCGGGTTATTAAGCCATGGTGCCCATCTTCTTATTCTAACGATGGGTGGTCTCGGTGGAGTCTCCCCTCCAGTATTAGCCGATGGAGTTACAGATTTTGCTGATCCATTACCGCAAGCACTCATCTTGACGGCAATCGTTATCAGTTTTGGAGTGACGGCCTTCATTCTTGTTGTGGCTTATAGAGCTTATGCAGTCCTTAAAACTGGTGACCTGAATCATATGAAAGGAAATGACGAACATGATTAACCTACTATTATTCCCAATCATTATTCCTTTCCTTTTCGCGATTCTATTATTGTTTTTCAAAGAAAACGTAGGGATTCAACGAATTTTGACGGTAATCGGTGTCGTTCTTGGATTGATCTCATCATTCTATCTGATGTTAACCGTCAAGACTGAGGGTGTCCAAGCTATTACACTCGGAAGCTGGCCTGCACCATTCGGTATTTCAATGGTGTCCGATATGCTTTCAGCGTTACTTGTGACGACAACCCTATTAATTACACTATTTGTCGTATTATACAGCTTTACATCGATTGGAAAGGAACGGGAACGCTTCTTCTACTATCCAGGAATCCTATTCATGGTGACCGGTGTGAATGGTGCTTTTACAACAGGTGATATTTTTAATATGTTTGTCTTTTTCGAGGTGTTGCTCATTGCTTCATACCTTCTTATCGTCCTTGGTGGTGAGAAAAAGCAATTACGCGAATCTATCAAGTACATACTTGTTAACGTCGTTTCCTCTGCATTATTCGTAATTACAGTCGCTTATCTATACTCCGTCGTCGGAACGTTGAACATGGCGGATATTTCGGTGAAAATAACGGAAATCGGGCAACCGGGCATAGTAACCGTCATTGCAGTTCTTATGCTTATCGTCTTTGGAATAAAGGGATCGATTTTCCCTCTTTATTTCTGGCTTCCGGGTTCTTATGCAGCACCCCCTATTCCCGTGCTTGCCTTGTTCGGTGCTTTGCTTACGAAAGTCGGAGTATATGCTATTATGCGGACATACACTTTGTTTTTCACTCATAACACGGGCTTCACCCATGAAATTCTGATGGTTTTATCCATCCTTACAGTTATCGTCGGGTGCATCGGAGCACTCGCCTATTTCGACTTGAAACAGATCATCATATACAACATAGTGATTGCCGTAGGTGTTATTCTTTACGGAGCTGCCCAAATGAATGAAGCAGGTATTTCCGGAGCCATTTACTACCTCATTCATGACATGCTCATTAAAGGGGCTTTGTTCCTTTTGATAGGAATCATCATTTATGTAACAGGCACATCCAATTTGCGTAAAATGGGTGGATTGATGAAAACGCATGCTTCTTTAGGGTGGTTTTACTTGATTGCCGCATTTGGTTTAGCCGGCATCCCCCCACTGAGTGGATTCATTGGTAAACTTTTAATTGTACAAGGTGCATTCCAAGCAGGAAACGTTTGGGGCAGTATCATCATTCTTGCTTCCAGCCTAATCGTGTTGCTATCTGTCATGAGGATTTTCATCTATGCGTTTTGGGGAAAGCCTGTGGAGTTGCCTCGAACCAATCAAAAGTCTTATGCACGAATGATGGTTCCTGCAATCGTATTAGTCGTCCTGTCAATCTTCTATGGGGTAGGCACAGAATGGCTTGTCCCTTACATGACAGACGCTACAGACGTATTATTAAACCCATCCATCTATATTGATGCGGTCTTAAAGGAGTGAGCTCAATGGCATTTCAAATTTTATTGAACTTTTTCATCGCCGTCATTTGGATGTTCATGAACTCCTCATTGACCGCGACTACGTTTATCATCGGGTATTTGATAGGTTTGATTTTAATCATCATTACACGTCGTTTCTTCAACTCAAGGCTCTATGTCTGGCGGCTATGGTCGGCGGTTAAGCTGGCTCTTCTTTTCTTGAAAGAGTTATTGCTTTCTAATATTTCGGTACTACTCCTTGTCCTACGTCCGAAATTGAACCTCCGTCCCATGATATTCGCATTGCCGACAGAATTGGAGCATGAATGGGAAATAACGTTATTATCAAGCTTAATCACATTGACACCGGGAACAATCGTGCTTCACGTATCTAACGATCAGCGGATTCTTTATATTCACGCGATCGATGTAGAAGATGTTGATGAAGCCATCGATTCAATTAAAAATTCATTTGAAAAAGCAATTTTGGAGGTGAGCCGCGCATGATGACTTTCATATGGGTCAGTCTGATCCTCGTAGTCTTATCAATGGTCGGAATCATGTATCGTGTATTCCGTGGTCCTTCGATACCTGACCGACTTATCGCGCTTGACGGGATCGGCGTCATGCTCATTTCAGCAATTGCGCTACTTTCAATTCTTTTTGAAACAACCTTTTTCATCGATGTTATTTTGCTGATTGCAGTCATGTCATTTATCGGTACTGTATCATTCTCCAAGTTCATCGAGAGAGGAGAGATCATTGAACGTGATCGTAATCGCTAATATTCTCATCGTCACAACAATCGTTGTCGGTATCATTTTCACAATCGTTACAATGATTGGCATTCTCCGTTTACCGGATGTGTATACACGAGCACATGCAGCTTCTAAAAGTGCTACACTCGGTGTTCTAAGCATATTGCTTGGTGTTTTCTTGCACTTTTGGTTGAAGGAAGGGCATTTCAGTATCCAGCTTCTATTAGGGATTCTATTTTTATTTATCACATCACCGGTCGGCGGCCATTTAATGGGACGCGCTGCGTATATGTCGGGTGTCAAACCTACTGATGAGACTGTCGATAATGATTTGAAGGAAGCTGTCGAAGAAGCAAAGAAGAAGAACTTGCAACGATTGAAAGATTAACATAAAAAACACACCCGGCATTTTCCATTTAGGATTGCCGGGTGTGTTTTTTTAATACGGAAATCCGTATGGAGGATAGCCGTAATACGGAGGGTAACCGTAACCGCCACCATAACCAAATGGATAAGAATTTGGATAAAACGGCTGGTTATATCCATAAGACGGGGAAAGCGCACCTCCAAGGAAACCTCCAACTAACCCCCCTAAAAATGGTGCACCAAAACCAAAACCAAATCCTGGACCAAAAAAGCCAACATGTCGTCCAAACCCTCTTTGTCGTGACATCTTTATCCCCCTTTCTCACCTATCCTATTCAAGACGGGCGAAGTGTCGGGGGATGAATGCCTATTATTCGCTTAAACCTTCATTATCCGCCATTCGTTCAACGATTGTCGCAAGTGTACGAACCATTACACCCGTAGCACCTTTCGGACCAAGATCATGAGCTGCAGATGCATCAGAAGTTCCCGCGATATCGAGGTGGATCCACGGTGTGTCTTCAGCAAATTCCCCAACAAATCCTCCACCGAAAATCATATGCCCATCACGGCCCGGTGAATTGTTAAGATCAGCTACATCACTTTTTCGGATACGTTTTTTATCACTTTCTGTCAAAGGAAGTCTCCAAACGAATTCTCCAGTTTCCATTGAAGCTTGCATGAACTCTTCAAAGAATTCCTCATTATTCGTCAATGCTCCTGTCTTATCATTACCTAAAGCGACGATAACACCACCCGTAAGCGTTGCAACATCAATTAGATAGTTTGCTCCGGATTGCTTCGCATACGTTACAGCATCGGCAAGAACGAGTCGTCCTTCAGCATCCGTGTTCAACACTTCAATCGTTTTTCCGCTAAGCGATGTAATCACATCATCCGGTTTGAAAGCTTCACCCGACACCATATTGTCTGTCGCGCCAATAACAGCGACGACATTTTTCGCTGGACGTAGCTCACCGATAATGTTCATTGCGCCTAGCACTGCTGCAGCGCCACCCATGTCGCCTTTCATACCAACCATACCCTCACGCGGTTTCAGTGAATAGCCGCCAGTGTCGTATGTGACACCCTTTCCGACTAAACCGACAACGTCTTCCCACTGATCAGTACCAGCGTATTTCAATACAATCAACCGAGGCTCTTCAACGGAACCTTTATTGACAGCAAGAATGGCACCCATTCCTAACTCTTCCATCTCTTTTTTACCTAATACTTCAATTTCAAAATCGTATTTCTCGGCAAGTTCTTTTGCGTAGTCAGCCATTTTAGTTGCTGTCAGCATATTCGGTGGCATATTGACGAGATTACGGGCTTCATTCACTGCATTCGAGTAGACACTTCCTACTTCGAACGCTGCCTTCAATTCTTCTTCTTCGGCTTTTGATAAGAATGCCACCGACTCTAATGCAACATCTCGCTCGTTTGAATCTGTACGGAATCCTTCGAATTTATAAGATCCCATACCGATACCTTCTGCCGCAGCGAAGACGACATCATCGCAAGATAGGTCTTCATTTGTAAATGGTGCTGTCCAAATGCTTACAGAAGATACTTTTGAAGCTTTCAGTTCTTTCCCTACCGCAGCGAAGACTTGGCGCAGACGGTCTTCAGTCAATTTTTTAGTGTTTCCTAAACCGATGAAAAATGCTCGCTCATATGTACCTTCGTTGAGTGCAGGCATTTTCACGATTGTTTTGAAATCCGACTTGATATCCCCTGACTTAATCCAATCCATCAGACGTGGGCTGAAAGAATTTGCAAGGGTATCCCATCCTTCAACATTTTCGGGGTGATCTGGAACCCCAACTAATAGTACTTCACTTTTTAGATTATTAAATTCAGGTTCAATAAATGATGCTTTCATTTGACTACCTCCCTGTTTTCATACATCCTCTATTATATACTAACAAGCCCTATAGCCAATAATAATAATTCGAATTCCGTATTATCTATTATCCAAATCGCTTGTTATGGTATACTAACAATACATTTTCATTTTTTAGAAAAGGAGTGGACTTCATGGCCCTATTGCAAAACACTCCGCTCCTTGCGGCATTATTTGCGATATTTTTCGCTCAGTTCGTGAAGATCCCGATTCATTTTCTTTTTACAGGGAAGTTGGATTGGAAATTGATGACGTCGACAGGCGGGATGCCAAGCTCCCATTCAGCCGCAGTATCGGCATTAACTACGGCAATCGCCTATGAAGTTGGGTTGGGATCACCATTATTTGCAGTATCCGCCATCTTTGCTGTCATCGTCATGTTCGATGCGACTGGAATTCGTTATCAAGCCGGGCAGCAAGCTTTGATCATTAATCAGATGCGAGTGGACTTTCAGACTTTCGTCACAGAAATGAAAGGCTGGCCCCAAAAAGATGGACAGCAGAAGATAATGGAATTGAAAACACTGTTAGGCCATAAACCGAGTGAAGTATTTGCAGGATTAGTGACAGGGATTCTTATTTCAGTCGTCACTTACTCATTTATCGTCTAACAAGAAAGCATAACTATTCACTTTTGGAATAGTTATGCCTTTTTCTATTTTCTATCCTTGCTATGTTTTAATGTACACAACAAATGAGCATTAGATTTAGGTGTATTAATTCGCAAACTGCTCTTTAATACTTACTACAAAACCGTCTTTAACTTCAACCCAGAATACAACTCTATTAGTTCCCACGCTGTCTAAGAATTCCATGAATTCTTCTTTTTTCGTTGTACTGTAATTTCTATCTTCTCCTTCTTTATAAAATGAAAGAGATTCAAGTTTCACAAAACTATATTCAGTGTCTTCAGCTATCTTATAAGATACTGTGTCTGTGCTTGGATTATTTATATAATATCCATTCGGCATGTCAGATCGAGACAATTTTAACTCTTTTATTCGGTCTTGGTTTTCATCTGTTATCCATTCAACCTCATCTAAATAAAGTATATCTTCCTCAATGTCTATGTGACCGATATACAAATCCGGATTGGTGTTATTCACATCGGTCTGATTACAAGAGAATAATACCAAACTTACTAAACCTAAAGTTAATAGAAGAAATACTTTTTTCATTTTCTTACCTCCACTATTTTATTTTTTCTGAATATTAATATTAAAAATAAGGTACGAAAATCGGTGTGATTTCGTACCTAATTTATGTTGCTAATTCATTTTTTGTGATTCAAACGGGAACGTCACCACCCCCGCTTTAGTTTAAAACATTCGATAACCTTGTTTTCGCAGTAGTTTCATAACAAACCCAGAAATGATTGCGCCTACTAGTCCACTGGCAAGGATAATAATATCTGCAGCATGCAAGGATACGAGTTTATCGCCTAAGAGTCCGAATGCATAGCCTGGTTTCGTAAAGTACTCGAAGAATCTCACTTCATCGATAATAAGTATTACGACGATTGGGTAAATGATAGCCATTAGCCAAGTCATACGAAGTAACATATTCAATAGGAAGCCGATCCCGAAAAACATTACCATAAAAATTATTATAGATAAAACGAAATGCGTTAATGTCATTGTTCCCAAATTGTATACCCCCATTTTCCATTAATCATTTTACAGGAATGGATACAAGCTTTCAATAATATAAGGCCATTTCAACAATTTGTTGGAATTGCGTTCCTTGAAAAAACACCTGCCATGATTGGCAGGTGTTTACTTTTGTTCTAGGGTGTTAATTATTTAAGTAAATTGAATTTACCTTTTTTAAGTGTTAGTCCAACGCCGCCAATCATGAATAGGGAACGGTTATCAACCACTTTTTTCATGAATGAAGCTTTTTTACCCATCAATTTTTTGCCGAAAGCGACACCGATTGCATCGTCATCCCCTAAAGAAGCAATGCTTCCTTTAATATCAGGAGTAAATTCAGCCGTTGGTTGGCCTTTCATCAATGCAATGATGTTATTCGCACACATATCACCTTGCTGCATAGCAATTTGTGCAGTCGGTGGGTATGGACGGTTGACTTCTTCATTGATCATCAATGCGCAGTCGCCGACGATGAATACGTCTTTTTGTCCAGGAGCACGAAGATCTTTATCTACTTTAACACGCGCACGCATGTTTTCAATTCCAGTTTGTTCGATTAGACGGTTGCCTCGTACACCTGCCGCCCAAACAACAGTACCAGCTTTGATGAATTCAAATTCATCTTCGCCTTTTTTAATCTTAACGCCTTCTGGAGTTGCTTCAACAACTGGCGTACCAATTGAGAATTCGATTCCTTTTGCTTTCAATTGTCTAACAGCATAGTCAACAAGCTCAGGATCGAAGCCTGGTAATACCATAGGAGCAGCTTCTACGCAAATGACGCGTACTTTTTCAGCGGGTACATCATATTCCTTACAAAGTTCTGGTACACGGTTTCCAAGTTCACCAAGGAATTCAATTCCAGTGAATCCTGCGCCACCAACAACAATTGTCAATCTGCTATCGTCTCTTTCTTCATCAAGTGACCATGAAGCGAATTGATATTCAATATGATCACGGATATGACGTGCAGCATCTACGTTAGCAATAGACAATGCGTATTTGTCCAAACCTGTAATGCCAAATGTTTCACCTTCGAAACCTAATGCAATTACAAGATAGTCATAAGTATGCGTACCGACATTTGTTGTGACAACCTTGCCTTCAATATCGATTGCTTGAACTTCAGCTTTAACAAATTTAACTTTTCCTGGATTGATGACATCTTTAATGTCATAACGGACTTGCTCAGGAGAAAGTGTTCCTGCAGCCGCTTCATGCAACCAAGTGGACTCATAATGGTAATCATTCTTGTTGATAAGTACGATATCAGCCTCGTCAGCGCCAATGGATTTCTGCAAGTTGACAACTGTGGATAAGCCACCGTAACCCGCACCTAATACTAAGATTGTCGGTCTTTTCACGAAAATCGAAACCACCTTTGAATTTATTATGTGCCGGGTCCGATGTAAATCGGGTCAAACGTCGATTTGCTCAGTCCTGGCATTTGTCTCTATTTCGACAAACTTCTACTATACAATAGTAGCCCTTTTGATAAGGCTTTTCAATACTTTTTTATAATATATTTCAATGCAAATAATAATAAAGACCCTCTTTCAGCCAAGTGAACAATTTAGTTCAAACGGATGAAAGAGAGTGCTGAAAATCAATCACATGATTGAGGTGTCCCAACTTTTTTAGCAGTTCGGAATGACGTCCCGCAACCGCAAGAAGCAATGGCGTTTGGATTATCAATTGTAAAACCGCCGCCCATCAGAGATTCCTTATAGTCGACTTTAGTTCCCTCTAAAATTCCAGCATCGTCTTTCGCTACGACAACTTGAATTCCATGCTGGGACATTAGGAAATCGTCTTCGGATTTCACTTCCTCAAATCCTAAACCGTATGTCAGTCCGCTGCATCCCCCGCCGTTGACGGCGACACGTAGGAATGATCCTTCCTCACCATTATGCTTCATCATTTCCTTAACGCGATACGCCGCAGCTTCAGTAATTTCAACGTATTGTGTCATTTACATCCACCTTCCCGCTTTTTAACTATTATATCAATGTTTTTACCACTAACGCAATCTTATTTACTTGGTTCGGATCGAAATAGGGTATACTTTAAACAAAAAGGGGTGACACGAAGTGGAAGTAAGTTCCTCGTTTGTTAGAGAAATGGTGTGCTTGAATTGTAAAGAGAAATTCACTACAACAAAAATCCGATCACGCTATGTTCGTGTTGTGAAGCACGAAAGCGACTTCAAACCTATCTATCAAGACCTATCGGCGTATCCGATTTTATATAATGCAGCGGTTTGTCCACATTGCGGATTTGCATTTACGGATGACTTTTCCCCATATTTTGCAGATGGAGTTAAAGATGAAATTAAAGAGTCCATCACGTCACGTTGGAACAGTCGTTCATTTGGTGAGGAGAGGACAATTGAAGAGGCGATTGAAGCGTATAAGCTTGCATATATAAGCGCTTCGATTAAGAAAGAGAAATCATTGACGATTGCAGGGATAACTCTTAGAATCGCATGGCTTTACAACGACTTGAAAGATGTTGAATCCGAAATGCGGTTTAAAAAAATCGCACGTGATTTATATACGCAGTCCTATACAGAAGGTGATTATGTTGGAACGCAAATGTCCGAAACACGAGTAATATACTTAATGGCAGAGCTGTCACATCAAATTGGTGATAATGAGGGTGCTGTCCGGAATTTTTCACGTGTCATCGAAAGACAGCGGACTTCAATTGAGCCAAAACTTATTGAAATGGCGAAGGAAAGATGGCAGGAGATCAGGGAACAAAATCAGCAAGAAAAAGTTAGAGCGGACTGAATATCTTCAGCCCGCTCCTCTTTTGCAGTATCCATTAAAAGACTTGCTCTACTTCAACTACTCCTGGTACTTCTTCAAGCAATGCTCTTTCAATACCGGCTTTCAATGTGATTGTCGAACTTGGGCACGTACCGCAAGCACCTAAAAGACGAAGTTTTACGACTCCCTCATCAATATCAACAAGTTCACAGTCTCCCCCATCACGTAGGAGGAATGGTCGCAATTTATTTAAAACTTCTTGTACGGGTTCCATCATAGCTGTATCTGTCATTGTTTATTTCTCCCCTTTCTTTATACTTATTATAAGGTAAGTGCTACTCATAACACAAATGAATTATACCCGAATAACGTTTTCCTCTATTATCGAACCGTTTCATTCATCTATATCAACATGCTTATCACCACTGTTATTTCCCGACCGTATTTCCATCATTTCTGAGATAGTCACAAATCTAAAACCCCGTTCCTGAAGTACAGGCAATATGTTCGCCAATGCTTTTACAGTTTGTTCACGATTTCCGCCACCATCATGGAAAAGCACAACATTGCCTTCCTTTGCCCCGTCTAAAACGAATTTAGTTATTTTATCTACACCGGGACTTTTCCAATCCATTGTATCCAAATGCCAAGACCACATGATGACCTTATAGCCCTCATTTACGACAGCATCTATCATATCGTCAGTATAGTTGCCCTCGACCGGTCTAAATAATTTTGTTGACTGTCCTGTAATTGAAAATATGGTATCATCGGTCTGCTTGATTTCCTCCAGTAAATTCGGTACGTTCTTCTTCTTGTGGTGACTGTATGTATGATTTGCCAATTCATGTCCTTCTTCATACATACGTAAAACAACTTCCGGATTCTTCTCGGCATTCGCTCCGAGGATGAAGAACGTTGCCTTCGCGTCGTACCTATTCAATAAATCCAGTATTTCGCGAGTATACTTTCTGTGAGGTCCATCATCAAATGTAAGTGCAATCACCTTTTCTTCGGTATTTATATCCCATAATATTTGCCCGGATTGCTCATAATATTTTCTGCCCCTATCGGCAAACGTATGTTCAAGTATAACAAACAGAAGTACAACAAATATAAGTAGTGAAATATACTTCTTCATGGATAGACACACTCCTTGGGCAGTTCTTGTTTTACCATATTGTTTGTTGTTTTTCGATAAAGATGTATGCATAAATGTTTTTTGTTCTGATTGCAAAACTAGTGAATATTGATAAACTGATAGGTAGCGGGTTTAATGTAAAACCTCATCGAGAATGGGAAGGAGTTATGATCATGGAAAAGCAGAAACAAAAGGTAAAAATCGAAATTTACGGGGCAGATATCGTTTGCGCTAGCTGTGTCAATGCACCATCTTCAAAAGATACATACGAATGGTTGCAAGCTGCGATTACGAGGAAATATCCAGGACAGCCTTTTGACATTGATTATATTGACATTGAATCTGAAATTGCGGATTCCGAACAGAAAGACATCGCCGAACAAATATTGAATGATGAGTATTTTTACCCTCTGGTACGTATCGAGGATGAAGTAATTGGTGAAGGCTATATTCAGTTGAAACCTGTTTTTAGCGCACTTGAAAAGCGCGGATATGTGGAGCAAGCATAATTCCTATTGATAATATTTTAATGTAAATGAGAAAAAATTCCCTTCCCCGATGAATTCGAGGGAGGGATTTTTCTTTTATCATCCAGCTTCGGGCGGCAACTGCTCGGGTCATAAGTCAAAGATACTACGTGGCAAAGACCGCCACTTCGTATCTTCGCCTTATGCCTGTCGCAGTTAGACGCCACCCTACGCTTTTGAATTACCCATTATGCCATTTGTACATCCAGAGTACTCCTGATTTCAATAAACGGGCTATCCGGCCTGTTACGGTTCGATCCGCAAGATAGGCAAATCCTTGTTTTTTTCCTAAGGAACCCATGAAGCCCTTCAATTTGATTTCCGGCATTTCTTTCGGCAATGGTTCTTTACTCCATACAAGGCGTAGTACCCGTACAATCTGTTCTGCCTGTTCTTCAGCAAGTTGTGCACTTGGTGCGTGTGGCAATGCAGCAATATCTCCAACAACGTACACGTCTTCGTAATCTGGGATTTGATGGTATTGATTCAACACGACGCGACCTCTATTTTTCTCTACATCCAATTCACGTACAATAGACACTGCTTGAATTCCAGCGGTCCAAACTACTGCGTCGACTTGAATACTTTCTTCATGATTGTAAAGGATATTTTCTTCGACCTTCGTAATGTTTGAATTGGAAATAACATCAACTTCGTGCTTGTCAAACCAATCCTTTACATAATTGCTCAGTCTTTCAGGGAAATCTTTTAAGATCCGTGGTCCACGATCAAATAATTTAATCTTCAAGTCTGGACGGCTTTCGCGCAATTCACTTGCCAGTTCAATACCGCTCAATCCAGCACCGACAATACCGACCGTCGCCCCTCCTCCAAGACCTTGAAGCAACTTGTATGTGCTACGTGACTTACCGATTGTCTGGATGCTGCTTGTGTATTCCGCAGCCCCAGGAACGTCATGATAATTATCTTCACAACCAAGACCAATTACAAGTTCATCATAAGGAACTTCTTCGCCATTACCAAGGCTGATTACCTTATCATCCAATTTAATGGCCGAAATTTCACCTTCTACGATATTTAGTCGTTCATGGGATGGTAATGCAACACGGATTTCCGAATCTGGAACCGTCCCTGCAGCCAATGCATAGAATTCCGTCTTCAAGCTGTGAAATGGAGTCCTGTCCACTAATGTAATTTCTACGTCGCTTGGCAGTTCTTTGTTTAGTAGACGAAGCAAAATTCGCATATTACCATACCCTGCACCTAATAAGACAAGTTTTCTCATTATTTTCTCCTTTTAAGCAACCATTTTCCGACATGTTCTCACTAAGATTATATCAGTTTGTGAGATTTTTCACAATAAGACATCCCAATTGACGGCGGGTGAAAAAGAGAGTAGCATGCCATGTAGGGTGAGGTGATCGCAGTGAATCCGATCGTAGAATTCTGCATGAGTAATCTTGCAAACGGTTCACAGAAAACATTGGAAGCATTAGAAAAGGATCCAAATATAGATGTTCTTGAATATGGTTGTCTTAGTTATTGCACATTATGCGCTCGAGGCTTATACGCTTTAGTTAATGGAGAAGTCGTTGAGGCGGACACGCCTGAGGAATTGACGGAAAAAATTTATCAGTTTATTGAGGAGAATCCGTTGTTTTAAAGCACAAAAGGGCTGTACAGAAAGTCAGTAAAACTGACCGTCTGTGACAGCCTTTTCAAATTACAAAATGAACAGTTTAAAACCGTTGATTTGCGTTCCAGCCGGACGCTTTCCGGAGGGCGTGCGGTGAACCAACCCGTTTGCAATTTATAGCGAATATCTTCTATTCCAGTCACTTAAATTCTTAAATAGGTAAGTCGGTTGCTGGGCTTGTTCCTTCACCACATCAGCGCTTGTCACTCCACCCTCAACATGGGCTGTGTCGATTCCGAAACGAATGCCTGCTTGGATGTCTGTGCCGTAATTATCACCGATCATGATTATTTCTTCTTTTCGAAAGCCCTTTTGTTGGATGAAATGAAGCAAATGCGGTTCTGGCTTTCCTACATATGTAGCTACTTTATCTGTCGTCGTTTCAAGAAGTTTAACAAAAGAACCATTCCCCGGGACAAGTCCTTTTTCCGTCGGGAATGCTTTATCCCCATTCGTTGCGATAAATTCTGCGCCAGCGCGTAGTGCCAAACTGGCCTCCGCCAATTTTTCGTAGGTGATTCCACGGTCGATACCGACGACTACAACGTCCGGACTTTCCGTTGTCAGTTTAAACCCTTCCGCCATTAGTGCAGCCTGAAGCCCCTCTTCACCGATCATCATTACGGATGCCCCGTCAAAATGTACCTTGCAATATTTCGCCGCTGCGATTGCAGATGTCATTATTGAATCAGTTCCCGTTTCAATGCCAAGTTGAAGCAGTTTCATTTGGAACTGCTTTGGTGTTGCGGAGGAATTATTCGTAACATAGAAAGGTTCAATCCCTCTACTTTGAAGGTCATGAATAAAGTCTAATGTCTCTGGTATTACTTCGTTCCCCCTATATACCGTTCCATCAAGGTCAAGGCAAATCGCCTTATATCGATCCTTTGTCATTACTCCGTAGGGCTGAACGCTGAAACCGGGCCGAGTTCATTCTCCAAGTAATAACGGACCTTTTCTGGGAATGCTCTAATGGCTTCTTTTGTTTCATTCAATACCGTCTCAACTTCTTCATTGTCAACTTCAACAAACTCACGTACAATCATCGTTCTAAGTCCAAGAACCTTTTTAAGCGGCTCGGACATTTCAGCTGTAATGACTTTCTCGTCTTCCATAATATCGATAATATCATCGTAGCTACCAGGATCCCGCATGATGAATCCGTCAATCATTGAGTTTCCGACATCAATGATCGACTCAACCACTGTATGGGCAATGCGTTGGAGAGCCAATTCATAGACTTTGTCAGTATTCCATTTTTGATGCCCTTCAAATAACTCCAAAAGGCTTTCCATGTATGATAATGCTTCGTTGATTTTATTGCGATCGATAAAGTACAAATTCGTTCCCTCCCGATTCTAAACTACCAATCCATCATATCATAATGTGCATACAAATGAACCGCCAAGTATACACGATTGTGTACACTTGGCGGCTCGATTTCCTATTCCTGTTCAGAGGGCTGATTTTTCACCTTGCCCACTTTCCGTAAGACAAAATAGGCACATCCGAAATTACAGTATTCATAAATATAATCTTGCAATGTACTTATTTTCGTTTCATATGTCGCTTTTGAATTACGATCCTCAAAAAAACCTTTCAACCGAAGTTGACCATATCCCCAGTCACCTAAAATATAATCGTATTTTGACAACACGTCACTATACCTAGCAATTAAGGCTTCTTCATTGAAACCGTCACGGTATTCCTTCACCATTTCATATTCATATTCATTGATTGTTATCATCAACATCACCGCCATTTCAACTTTTACAGATAACTAATCTATATGCAGGAAAGTAAGCTCATTCATTCTTAAAATCAAAACAATCGCTTCTGCCAATGTATCATATATTCTGACTTCCAACAACTATTGATTCGCCTAGTTCAGTCAGCCCTGTCTAAAAAAACCCAAAAGAAAAGCAACCATTTAAGGTCGCTTTTCTAAGGAATTAAATTAACGGTTCTCTAACGTTAGGCTCTGCTTCTTGATTTGGACACTGCCCAAAATATGCTTCCCGCTAATCCTCCCCAAATGATGAGGATTCCTACTACCATCATGAATATCGCTCCACCGCTCATATTGAATCCTCCTTATCGATTGTCATAGTCTGTTGAATCCGATGTTTTTTTATTCCATTTCAGTGCAGTGAAGATGACGGCCATAACGATTGCGAATAGGGCGACCATCCAACCCGTTGACATGATGAAGGCATCTGAATACCCTTCGTAGTTTCCAATTACGTTCCCTGCCGCATCTTTATGCTGTTTGAAAAGGTTGATGCGTAAAAGGTCGAACATCATATAACCAAGAACAGCAGGTGTGATGAACCTCAAGCACACTTTCCAAAGTGTTCCAACTTGTATATCGGAGATCTCATTTGCATGCTCTCCAAATACATCAAGCTTCTTGAAGACCCATACGATAAGGACTACTTCTACTAAGCCGATTGCAGCTACCCCGAATTGGTTGATGAAGTAGTCAGCTACGTCTAAGAAGTACAATCCTCCCCGCGTTGCGAAAAGCAAAGAGATGACAGCAGCAAGCCCGACTCCAAATAAAACTGATTTTGTTCTGGAGATATTGAATTTCTCTGATAACCCTGCGATATATGTCTCACAGATTGAAATGAGCGATGTAAGCCCTGCGAGAACAAGGGATAGGAAGAACAAGGCCCCGAATATACCATTCATTCCTGGCATTTCATTAATGATTTGCGGGAACACAACGAATGCCAAACCGACACCAGCCGAAGCAACATCCGAAACAGCTTCACCTGCTTGTGTCGCCATGAATCCAAGCGCTGCAAAAATTCCAATACCAGCCAATAACTCAAATCCTGAGTTTGCAAAACCAGTTATGAAAGCGTTGTTCGTAATATCCGATTTTTTTGGTAGATAGCTCGAATACGTGATCATAATAGCAAACGCGATCGATAGACTGAAGAAAATATGCCCATATGCTGCTACCCAGACCGTGGAATCCGCCAACTTGCTTAAATCCGGTTTAAAGAAGGCATCCAACCCAAGCGCCGCACCTTCAAGTGTTACAGCACGTATAACAACAAGCAGGAATACAATGACAAGCAAAGGGATGAAAATTCTATTCGCCAATTCAATTCCTCGTTTTACCCCTGCTAAAAGAATGATAAACGCAATCGCCCAAACAAGGACTAACGGAATGAGTACACCTGGGACGAGCCCACCGACATCTCCTGGATTATCGGCTAAATTCAATACTGTTCCAAACAGGAATCCTCCTGTATCATCACCCCACGCCAAATTGAAGGAGTAAACCGTGTACTTGACGGCCCAAGCGATGATAACTGCATAGTACGTAGAAATTACGAATGATACGAAAATCCCCCACCAGCCCAACCATTCAGCACCTTTTCCTTTCATCCGGAAAAATGATAGAGGTGCCGAACCACGATACTTGTGACCTATCGTGAATTCCAAGATTAAGATCGGGATACCGGCAGTTAAAAGTGCAAATAAATACGGAATGAAAAATGCCCCGCCACCGTTTTCATACGCAACATAAGGAAAACGCCAGATGTTTCCCAAACCAACAGCCGAACCAACCGCAGCCATCACGAACCCGGCCCTTGTACCCCACTGCGAACGCTGTCCCATAACAAATCCCCCTTCACATGTATTCTATGAATCTTTACCACTTTCAGACTATTATAATCTTATAAATCAGTATAACCGCTCAGAACTAGAGCGATATCCTAATAGTTATAATAATCAGTAATATAAATTATGTTTGTTAAACTCGCTTTATACTTGTTTGGAGAATACAAAAAAAACAGGTGAAGGAAAAAATCCTTCACCTGTTTTTTACTTTGTTAAAGAAGTCATGTTCACGTCTGATTTACCACGTTTTGATGCCCAAAAAATGAATAACGCGGCTGTTACGATAATAACAGTACCTAATCCGATCCAAACCGATCCTGTAAGTCCAAGGATGAAATAACCGATTATAGAAATCCCTGCAGCAATCAGTGCATATGGAAGCTGAGTGGAAACATGATCTATATGATTTGAACCCGCTCCGGTCGATGATAAAATTGTCGTATCTGAAATCGGTGAACAATGATCGCCGAATACAGAACCCGCAAGGACAGCCGACAATGCAGGAAGAAGTAACTCAGGCTCGGCATTGATCATAATCGTTCCTGCAATCGGTAAAAGGATACCGAATGAGCCCCATGATGTTCCTGTCGAAAAAGCCATTAAACCTGCTAAAACAAACATAATTACTGGTAGAAAATGTACTGGTACATTCGACTGTTCAACGGCATTTGATAAAAAGAGTCCTGTTTCGAGAATTCCAATCAAATGAGTTAATGCCCAAGCAAATATTAAAATGAGAATGGCTGGCATCATCGCTTTCATACCGCTGACAAATGCCTTGCCAAGCAATCCATAAGAAGCCGTCTCATTTTTCCCCATTTGGGACAAATAAAGAATTGCTGCTAAAACAGATGCGGTAATACCGCCTGTCATTAATGACAACGGAACATCTGTATTTTCGAAAATCGTCCAAACGCTCATGGAACCGCCAATACGGAAGCCAGTCCAAATCATCATGCCTAAAGTCACGACAACAAGTGTAATAATTGGAGCAATCAAATCCACAACACTTCCGTATGAGTGAACCGGGAAATCCTCTTTCAACTGACCTGGAATCTCTTTTTTCGGATCAAATAATTGACCTGATTCCTGTGCAATCGTTTCATGCTTTTTCATCTCAAAGAAATCAATGTTCGACCAAGCGAAGAAAAATACCATGGCCAATGTTGCAACTACATAGAAATTCATCGGTGCCATCATTAAAAATGCAGATAAAGGCGAATAGCTAACTGCCGCAGTCGTACTAAAAATTAAAGCGAGTTGGCCAATCAGGAATGCTCCCCAACTTGAAATAGGTGATATCACGCAAATTGGAGCGGATGTTGAATCGATGAAGTATGCTAACTTCGCTCGTGAAATGCGATGCTGGTCCGTGATTGGACGTGCAATTTGGCCAACAGCCAATGCATTAAAATAATCATCGACAAAAATTAGTATACCTAAGAACACTGTCAGAAGCTTTGCGCCTCGTCGCGTTTTAATGCGGCGTGTTGCCCATTCAGCGAACGCCCTGCTTCCTCCAGACAAACTGACAAGTGCTGTAATGATCCCAAGTAGCAGAATGAATACCATTATATAAATATTATAGGTATTCAATTCACCATCTGCCCAAAATGAAACAATCATGGCTGTCCAAAGATTTTTTAACGTCTCAATCGGTGTAAAACTTGCTACTAATAATGCTGCCGTCAAAATTCCCGACCCAAGTGATATAAGAACCCTTTTTGTAACCAATACCATAATAATTGCCACGAGTGGCGGTAAAATTGAAACCCAAGTGCCTATCATACTAACTTCCTCCAATTTTTTTGAATTGAAGAACAAGGTAACGAGCAAAAGCGAAGGGCGCACACGTAAGTCTATGGTGAAACTGTTTAACGGCGCTCTATGCCGTATAGCATAACCAATTTATGACTTTTGTAGTTAGCGCCCCGAGCTAAAGTAAAAAAAACCGACAGCCTATATACACTTTGAAAGTGTGAAAGGCGCCGGCTTATTCTACGATTCGTTTGAAAGATAATCTAAGATGTTTTATCTAACGTACGATCTGTAGCTCATCATGCAATTTCGCATGACAGTGCCATTCCTATTCGAAATGACCCCAGCAGAAGTGGATCGGCAATCCAGTTTCTACTTCGGCAAAACTTCCTTTCACGGGCGGTCATTGATGCCAATCTAACGTCCGTTACTAATAAGTCTTGCAGCCTCTACCCAATCGGTGTTCCTCTTGTTTTACAAGCTTAACAGCTTGACGAGATCTTTTCAAGGACTTTTTATTGGCCTCCTCCCTTACCTGGGAAAGGAATCTCTATTTGTGGGGGATTTCCGCTTCCACCGTTATAGATTTGCGGGATAGGACTTTGAAGCAATCCGATTGCCACTGGAATCCTTTGCTGCACTACAGTTCTTTGAGTAGCCAATGGGACTATGATTTGGACATTTACCGTTACTAATACATTCACTTCGACGATTGCGTTATTAATGCCAAATTCTGTAACTAATGTCTCTACATCTGTCTGAACCTCTCCAATGACATGAAACTTGATCGGAATTTTTGGTCCGAAGTTTCCAAGCATTGGCATATCCAATGCCTGACCTAACGGAACAAAGAATACTACTCCACCATCTTTCTCCATCTTATCGGGGTCGTATTCGATATCTTCACTGAGTGGCAGCATTTCCAAATTTCCGTTTTCCGCCATTTCTAAATGGGACTCGATTAACCCTTGTATTTCGGCCATTGTTCTTCTGATGATTTCGGTATTCAATGTATTCGTCACCATTCCAGAAGATTCAGTTGGAACATTTTGTATGATTTCATTCGTATCATAGATAACTGTTGAACGTGATTTGATAGCCTGTGTTATGACATGTGCAGCTATTCTTTCAGTTTGAGTTTCCGCATATAAAGTATAAATCGGAGTGAGCTTTGAATTGACGTAGTAAACAAAGAGGACGATAGTGAGTACAATTGCCGGCAAAATAATCGGAAACCATCTGCGTTTCCGCCGTGGACCACCACGATGTTGTGGAGTTCGGTGACGATTTCTCCTATAGTATTTGTGAGGCGCTTGCCCATAAAATCTCAAAACGACCCCTCCTACATGATATTATGCAGTTTAGGGGCCGTTCATGCTTGACTAAGATTCATTTTGATGGTCCGTCATGCTCAATTTATCTGACGCTTTCTGCTTTCCATACCAGCTTACAAGATCTCGGATCAACTCTGGCATATAATATTCCTTTTCTGCTTGTTGCAATGACGGAAAGAAGAAACCAAACGTGAACATATCAAGGGTTGCAAGCTTGTATGTTTCGCCGGAGACTACTTGCCTATTGCCAGCAAAGAGTTCACCTTCGTTGTTTTTGTATAATCTTTCAAAAATCATCTTCCCCATAAGAGTACCTCGGAAACCAAGGCCCTTAATTTCCATCTTTGGCCAATCTGCGTTTTGGGCAAGGTTGTAAATCTCAAGTACTTCACTTCCGTCAAGTGTGATTACACACGGATTGATCGGATGGGGTAGCATTGAATGCAACTTGCGCTTCGTCACCCATCCCTTTTCAAGGCTACTTAAAAAAATACCCGCATTGAACATGGCGCAATCCGCATCCGTATATTCAATCATTGCTCTGCCAAAAAATGATGAAAGGGAGCTTGCTTTGAGTAACTGCTGTTTTAGAGGTTCGGCATTGTAAAACACCTTTTCCTCCATCGCCTCGTTTCCAGCATTGATCAACGCATTGACGTCTTTTATATCCTCTTGTCGTCGCTCCATCTTATTGACATGAATGACTTCTGCCTTTTTTCCAATGACGCATTTAGATTCGTCCAAGGATATTGTAATATGGCCTACATATTCCGCAAATTTTCCAGTTGCCGCGAGTAGCGTTTCATTCACAAGCTCGCCTTCCATAAATAAATGATGGGTGTGCGCCCCTAATATGATATCAATTTGTTCGCACTCTTCAGCTAACAATCTATCCTCATATACCCCTAAATGGGATAAGCAGATGATGACATCCGTTTCATCTTGGATTTGATGTACAATCTTCCGAACTGATTGTCTGGGCTCATCAATCTGCCAGCCAAGGCGCCGATAGAATTCCGAATACATCGCTGTAGCACCTATAACTCCAATTCGGATACCTTTTTCAGTTTCATAAATATGATAAGGCTCCAACCATTTTGGAGTCGAACCATCCGTTTCCTTCAAATTGCATAGGATTACGTCAAAATCCGCGCCTTCATAAAGATTGGTTAATGCCTTTTTTGACATCGTAATCCCTTCATTGTTACCAATTGTCACTGCATCGTATCCCGCATGGTTCAATAAAGCAATATTCCCTTTGCCAATCGTTCCTTCCGTGAAAGGATGGGAACGGTCAACATGGTCACCAATATCAAATAGATAATAAGCTTCATTCTCCGCTTCATGCTTTTCCCTCGCAGACCGGAGAAATCTACTAATTTGAGGCCAACTATCGAAATGGCTGTGGACATCATTCGTATGATAAATATGAATTGTCTCCAAAGAGTTTTGCATTGTTTATCCCCAAATTCCTTCAATAATCGATCTTATTCCGAATAACAATAGCATGATCCTTAAAACGAGAACTAATGTATCTGAATTCATCTTCTTATTTAACTTCGTTCCAATCATTCCGCCGATATAAGCGCCCGGTATGACCGGAAGAGCATAGAGCCAAGGGACATGCCCTAAGGAAATATGGGTGGCGGAGTTCGCGATCGCTGATAGGAATACGATGAACATTGACGTCCCCACTGCAACATGTGGCGGGAATAAAAACAATAGAATCAGTGCAGGTACAATCATCGTTCCTCCACCAATGCCGAATAGGCCAGAAGCGAAACCGATGATAAATGTTAGGATTAGGGCAAACCAGATTGGATACCCATACACATGAGAATCTCCATTCTTATCGATAAACGTAATCGGTTTGCCGTGTTCTACAAACCATTTGATCGGTTTCAAATATTTACGGGATAGCAACAGGATGGAAAGGACTATAAGCAAAATGCCGAAGTATAGATTAAATGATTGCAAATTAATTCCTTTATTCACAAACGCCCCGATTATTAAACCTGGTATAGAACCAGCGAAAAAGATCCATCCCGTCCGGAAGTCGACCGTCTTCCCTTTCATATGCGAAAGGGTTGAAGAAAGGCCGTTGAATATCATCATAATAACCGAGATCCCGACTACGCTTTGCGGAGTGATGCCTGGAATCCAACCAAGGTTAATACCAACTAATAATGTCAACGGAACGAGAATCGTACCGCCCCCAAGCCCGACAATCGAACCCATTATGCCCGATATCGCACCAATAATAGCCAACAATACATACGCCATACTTATTCCTCCTCAAAAAAGTCAAGCTGCTTAGGTGTAAGTGCTTGGAAATCAATGCCCATCATTTTTTGAAAACGTTTGGCGTTCTCAGCTGCATGGCCACCAGAATTATTATTGAAGACGACAAATACATTCTTCGCTTCATTCTTTAATTTATTGACTGCCTGACGGATTTCATCCAATTCACTATCTGAATAATTATAGAGATACCGGACTTTGCGCCAAGCCTCATTATCTCCTGTCGTGTTGCGCCAGCCATTTACATTTCTTCCATGCAGGCGGATAAGCACTTTATCGTTGCGAGTTGTTTCTGCAACAAGAGGAATACTGCCAATTCCTGATTGCGGCTCATCACAAACGGAATGAATGAAATTAAGCTCTTTAAGAAAGTCAAGCGTCTTTTCCTGCATGGATGGCACGTACCATGATTGATGGCGGAACTCGATTGCCACGTCGTACCCTTCCAATTGGGTTCGAATGTATCTGATTTGGTTTACATTTTCTCTTATGCAATCAAACCAAGGTGGAAATTGTACGAGAATCATAGCAAGCTTTTTAGAAGCCCTCATCGGATTGATGGAAAGCTTGAACTGCTTGAACATTTCTTCAGGATTGGCGTATGGCAGTCTTCCCCGTTGATGCCCCGTCATCCCTTGATACGCTTTTACGATGAATTGAAAGTCATCGGGAGTTTCATCAATCCATTTACGGATATTACGCTCGGGTTGAATGGCGTAAAAAGATGCGTCTAACTCAACGATTGGAAAATGGGAGCTATAATCAATCAGTTTTTCACTTTTCTTGGAGGTCGGCGAGTAAACGTCCGGATGGTCGCCCCATCCTGTTAAACCGACTTGTATCATATAATCCCTCTTTTCCTTTCGCAGATGAATATTTTCATCATATCATATGTCTTAGGCGCGAATCTGCCATTTTGCATCATGGTTTTGTAGAGGGGGAATGCTTTGAGCGTGTGGGGGGTTTACTTGAGCGCGGGGCACGCCTTCTTGGGCGCGGGGCATGCTTTCTTGGGCGCGGGGCACGAGTTCTTGGGCGCGGGCCATGCTTTCTTAGGCGCGGGGCATGCTTTCTTGGGCGCGGGGCACGAGTTCTTGGGCGCGGGCCATGCTTTCTTAGGCGCGGGGCACGAGTTCTTGGGCGCGGGGCATGCTTTCTTGGGCGCGGGACATACTACTTTGATCAAACAAAAAGGCAGCCAAAGTTGGCTGCCTCATAATGGAGAGTATTACATTTCTCCGCTTAATTTCACTAAAATCTTTGCTTGCGTTTTATCATTCGTCAGAGCTTCGAAGCCTTTATCAACGATATCTTCCAACTCAATTTCAGAAGTGATAACGCCATGTGGATTCAACTGCCCTGTACCGATTAAGTCAACTGTTTGTTGAAATGTAGTTGGCGTATAAGCAATGGTTGATGTCACTTTAACACCCGTGTTCGTCAACTGCATTGGATTCCATTCAATCGGACGAGCAAAGATCGATACGATCACCATTGTACCGCGAGCACGTGTTGCGTCGATTGCTTGTTTGAATGTCGGTGCAACACCGGCAACTTCGAAGGACACATCCACGCCATCAGGTACAACGTCTTTAATAGCTTGTACAGGATCAACTTGTCCTGAATTGAAAACATGTGTTGCGCCAAGTTCTTTAGCTTTTTGCAAGCGGTCTTCAGATAGATCGAATGCGAAGATCTTACTTGCACCCGCTGCTTTAGCCGCAATAATTGTCAACAATCCAATCGGGCCAGCACCAAATACTGCTACTGTATCCCCGAATTGCATATTACCTTCTTTAACTGCTTGTACAGCTACTGCCGTAGGTTCAACTAATGCACCATCTTGCAACGTCATTCCTTCTGGCAATTTATAAATAAAGCTTTCACCTGCGTTTACATATGTAGCAAAACCACCGTCTGACCCTAAACCGATAAATTGGAAGCCATCATATGCATCCACATCTTCATGTTTATTACCAAATGTGTACATTGGGTTTACAGCAACACGATCTCCTACTTTGACCGAAGTTACGTCTTTCCCTACCTTTTCGACAACACCAGCAAATTCATGCCCCATTGTGAGGGGTGCTTGTTGTCCTGTTAATTGATGAGGTTCATTAACCGGAATAAACACCGGGCCCTCTTGATATTCATGTAAATCTGAACCACAAATACCTGCCCATGCTACGCGCACTGTCACCTCATTGTCTTGCAAGGGTTTCAGTTCACGTTCTTCCACACGGATATCTTTCTCGCCATACCATACTGCTGCTTTCATACTTCATACCTCCTATTTTTTGGTGAAAAATCTACTGCGATGTTTCTAAAATAGAAATTGAAGAACCGAATTAAAATATCTTTAATTCAAGATAATTATATCAATTAATCTATAACAATACAAAGAATATGATTTTAGGAAAGTAGTCTATTTTATGGAAGCTATTATGAAATTTTAACAGTATGTAAATAAAAAAACCGCCTGCAATGAGGCGGTTTGATTGTTTCTTTATTATCCGATAGAACCTTCCATTTCGAACTTGATAAGGCGGTTCATCTCTACTGCGTATTCCATTGGCAATTCTTTTGTGAATGGCTCGATGAAGCCCATGACGATCATTTCAGTAGCTTCAAGCTCAGGAATTCCACGGCTCATCAAGTAGAAGAGCTGCTCTTCCGATACTTTCGAAACTTTCGCTTCGTGCTCGAGTGAAATGTTATCATTCAGGATTTCGTTGTATGGGATTGTGTCAGATGTCGACAATTTATCCATGATCAGCGTGTCACACTCGATGTTTGCACGTGCACCATCTGCGCGGCGGCCGAAGTGAACGATACCACGGTATGTTACTTTACCACCATGTTGAGAGATTGACTTCGAAACAATTGTTGATGAAGTATTCGGTGCCAAGTGCATCATTTTCGCACCAGCGTCCTGATGTTGTCCTTTACCAGCAAGCGCGATGGACAATGTCATTCCACGTGCGCCTTCGCCTTTAAGGATACAAGCCGGATATTTCATCGTCAATTTCGAACCGATGTTACCGTCAATCCATTCCATTGTAGCATTCGCTTCACAAACCGCACGTTTCGTAACAAGGTTATAGACGTTGTTTGCCCAGTTTTGAATCGTAGTGTAACGGCAGTAAGCATCTTTTTTGATGATGATTTCAACGACTGCACTATGAAGGGAGTTCGTCGTGTAAACTGGTGCTGTACATCCCTCAACATAGTGAACGCTTGCGCCTTCGTCAACAACGATTAGCGTACGTTCGAATTGACCCATGTTTTCCGAGTTGATACGGAAGTAAGCTTGAAGCGGTGTGTCCAATTTGACGCCAGGTGGTACATAGATGAATGAACCTCCAGACCAAACTGCAGAGTTCAACGCAGCAAACTTATTGTCTGTATTCGGAATGACAGTTCCCCAATACTTTTTGAACAGCTCCTCGTTTTCACGTAATGCTGAGTCTGTATCTTTAAAGACGATTCCCATGTCTGTGAGTTCTTCTTTCATGTTGTGGTAAACAACTTCGGATTCGTACTGTGCAGAAACACCAGCGAGATATTTTTGCTCAGCTTCAGGAATACCCAATTTGTCAAAAGTGCGCTTGATTTCTTCAGGCACTTCATCCCACGAACGCTCTGTCGCTTCGGAAGGTTTTACGTAATATGTGATCTCATCGAAGTTCAATGAACCTAAATCTCCGCCCCATTGAGGCATCGGTTTGCTGTAGAAGATTTCAAGGGATTTTAGACGGTAGTCCAACATCCATTGAGGCTCTTCTTTCATGTTCGAGATTTCTTCAACAATTTCACGTGTCAAACCACGTTCCGAACGGAAAACAGATACGTCCTTATCATGGAAACCATATTTGTAATCACCAATTTCAGGCATTTTTTTAGCCATCATTATTCCTCCGTTCTTACATTTGTCTTACCCGGCCAAATCGCTTTGCATTAACCGACAATCGATTTCAGAATCATTGTTCGGATTCTTCCGTGACCCCTTTTTCCATTGCCTTCCATGCGAGCGTTGCACATTTGATGCGTGCAGGGAATTTAGCGACACCAGAAAGTGCCTCGATATCGCCAAGATCCATCGAATCATCGATTTCTTTCCCGAGCATCATATTTGAAAACAGTTGTGCATACTTTTTCGCCGTGTCCAGGTCTTTGTTCTTGACGATCTGCGTCATCATCGAAGCGGATGCCATCGAAATAGAACATCCTTCCCCTTCAAACTTCGCATCGCGTACAATGCCATCCTCCACTTTTAGTGTCAAATGGATGACATCCCCGCACGTCGGGTTATTCATGTCGATTGTGACATTGTTTTCTTCCAGTACACCTTTGTTCCGTGGATTCTTGTAATGATCCATGATGACTGAGCGGTATAGCTGATCTAATTTATTAGTTGACATTACTCAAAATACTCCTTTGCAATGCGGAGTCCTTCTACGAGACGGTCTACGTCTTCTTCTGTGTTATAAACATAGAAGCTTGCTCGGGCCGTTGCAGAACATTCAAGTCGTTTCATCAAAGGCTGTGCGCAATGATGTCCGGCGCGAACTGCAATTCCATTCATATCAAGAACCGTAGCCACATCATGAGGATGGACATTGCCAAGATTGAATGTAACGATTCCTGCACGTGCTCCGGGATCTTTAGGACCATATATTGTTAGTCCTTCGATTGCCGACATTTTTTCCATTGCAATTGCTGCAAGTTCGTGTTCATGCCGTTCAATCTGATCCAAGCCGATCTCTTCTAAAAAGTCGATGGCGGCTCCGAGACCAATAGCACCAGCTATAATCGGAGTGCCTCCTTCGAATTTCCACGGAAGTTCTTTCCACGTAGATTCGTAAAGGCCTACGAAGTCGATCATTTCTCCACCGAATTCAACAGGCTCCATTTTATTCAACAACTCTTTTTTACCATATAGGACACCGATTCCAGTTGGCCCACACATTTTATGGCCGGAAAAAGCGAGGAAGTCACAATTCAATTCTTGAACGTCAAGCTTCAAATGAGGTGCAGCTTGCGCACCATCGACAACCATGACTGCACCATGCGCATGAGCAATCTCCGTAATTTCCTTAATCGGATTCATTGTGCCAAGCACATTGGATACGTACATGATTGAGACGATTTTCGTGCGATCAGTGACTGCTTCACGCACTTTATCAAGTGAAATAGTGCCGTCCTCTTCAAGATCGACATATTTCAAAACTGCGCCTTTTTCCTTTGCCAATTGCTGCCACGGGATGATATTGGAATGGTGTTCCATATGTGTGATGACGATTTCGTCACCTTCGCCAACATTCGCGCGTCCATAGCTTTGGGCAACCATATTGAGGGCAGTTGTTGTGCCTCGCATGAAAATGATTTCCTGCGTCGATTTCGCATTGATGAATTTACGGACCTTTTCACGAGCCCCTTCATAATGATCTGTCGCTCGGTTGCCTAATGTATGAACACCGCGATGGACGTTAGCGTTATCCCATTTGTAATAGTCATTGAGAGCATCAATGACTTGCTGCGGCTTCTGAGAAGTCGCAGCACTATCTAAATAAACGAGCGGGTGCCCGTTGATTTCCTGGTCAAGTATCGGGAAATGTTTGCGGATGTCTTTGCTGAGCATTAGCGCACTTTCCTTTCAATTACCTCCGTCAATTGCTTCTTAACACCTTCGATTGGCAATTTGCTTACTACTGGTGCAAGGAAACCATGGATGACGAGGCGTTCAGCTTCTTGTTGTGAAATTCCTCGGCTCATCAGGTAGAACAATTGAAGAGGATCTACACGGCCAACTGATGCCGCGTGTCCTGCTGTAACATCATCCTCGTCGATCAAGAGGATTGGGTTCGCGTCTCCGCGAGCTTTTTCACTAAGCATCAAGATACGAGATTCTTGAACGGCGTTCGATCTTGTAGCGCCTTTAGCAATTCTGCCGATACCATTGAAAATTGAAGAAGCTGCTTCTTTCATGACGCCATGCTTTAGAATGAATCCATCTGTATCAAGTCCCCAGTGGACGATTTCAGATGTGAAGTTCTGTTTCTGGTTGCCTCGGCCTACAACAACTGTTTTCAAGTCGCTTGAAGAACCGTTTCCGACAAGATGAGTGATGTTTTCTGAAATTGTATCACTGTCATTCATCAAGCCCAATGCCCATTCAATGCGGCTGTTCGGCCCAGTGATGCCTCGGCGGTTTACGTAAGTCGTAACCCCTTTAGCAAGAACGTCCACAGCACCATAGATGACTTTCGCATTGTCCTCCGTAAATACTTCAGCGATGATGTTTGCTTGTCCAACAGCTTCGTCAACAGTAGACAGGTAGTTTTCCACGTATGTAACAGAGCTGTTAGCATCTGCAACGATGATAACGTGGTTGAAAAGTGATGCTTGTGCATCGTCATGCAAGAATAGAACTTGTAGGGGTTCTTCTACAACTACATTTTTCGGAACGTAGACGAATACACCGCCGTTCATCAATGCTGCGTGTAGTGCAGTAAGTCTATGTTCATCAACCTTAACGCCGTCCGACATGTAGTATTTCTTCAATAGGTCAGCGTGGTCGCGAGTAGCCGTGAAAATATCTGTTAATACAACACCTTTTGCTTTCAATTCATCTGAAAGTGAAATGAATGCCGGTGTATTATTATGTTGAACATAAATGTTCTTTTGGTCATCACCGACAAGTTCTTTCGCTTCATCCGGCAGTTCCGATAATGAAGAGAAAGTTGAACTTTCCACTGCATGTACAGGGAACTCAATGAAATTCCATTTGTCGATCTTTGTTTTATCTGGTTTTGGCATAGGAAGCTGTTCCACTTTCGCTAACGCATTCGTGCGGAATTCTGCCATCCAATCGGCTTCATTCATGTTTGCGGAGAAAGAGCGGACGTCCTGTTCGGTCAATGCCATTTTTGTTTCAACCGTCATTTTGAATCGTCCCCTTTCTTAAGCTTCTTGTCCAACTGTTTCGTCTTCGATTCCAAGTTCTTCTTTAATCCAGTCATAACCGCTCTCTTCAAGTTGTTTAGCAAGCTCAGCTCCGCCTGATTTAACAACTTTACCTTGCATCATTACATGTACAAAGTCCGGTGTGATGTAGTTTAGAAGACGTTGGTAGTGAGTGATGATTAGGCAACCGAAGCCTTCACCGCGCATTTCATTGATTCCCTTTGAAACAACTTTCAATGCATCGATATCAAGACCGGAGTCGATTTCATCAAGTACTGCAAATTTTGGTTTCAACATCATCAGTTGAAGGATTTCATTACGCTTCTTCTCTCCGCCTGAGAACCCTTCGTTCAAATAACGTGTTGCCATATCTTGATCCATTTCAAGGACTTCCATTTTGTTGTCCAATTCACGGATGAATTTCATTAATGAGATTTCGTCGCCCTCTTCACGTCGAGCATTGACTGCTGAACGCATGAAGTCAGCGTTTGTTACACCTGTGATTTCACTTGGGTATTGCATCGCAAGGAAAAGGCCTGCCTTCGCACGCTCATCAACTTCCATTTCAAGAACATCTTCGCCGTCAAGCGTAACAGATCCAGAAGTGACTTCGTATTTAGGGTGACCCATGATTGCGGATGCGAGAGTTGATTTACCTGTTCCGTTAGGACCCATAATCGCGTGAATTTCACCTGTATTAATAGTTAAATTGACGCCTTTCAATATTTCCTTACCTTCAATTTCTACGTGAAGGTCTTTGATTTCCAAAGTTGCCATTCCAATACCTCCAATATGATAAAGATGAACGGTTTTTTCCATTCTCTAATTAGTATCATTCTAATTTTAGCTCATTCAGGGCAACCTTGCAAATAATTAAGAACGATTATCATTTATATAGGGGTTCAACCTATTACCTACTGTTCTTATTGAATAGAAAATGAATCTTCTATTTTCAATTATATCCAATTCATTGAGAATCAAATACGCACTCTTAATTGAAAATGCCGCCACATAAGGTGACGGCATTTCATTTATCATTTTTCCGTTTTTGGCGTGAATCGGTCTACAATCATTGCCAATGCCCCGTCACCTGTGACGTTTGTAGCCGTTCCGAAACTATCTTGCGCCATATACAAAGCAATCATTAAAGCTACCATTGACTCGTCAAATCCAAGCATTGTGCTAAGAAGTCCGACCGCGGCCATGACGGCACCCCCTGGAACTCCTGGTGCTGCAATCATCGTGACTCCAAGCATAAGGATGAACGGGAAATAGCTGGACAAGCTGATATCCATGCCATTCATGAGCATAACACCGATGGAACATGAGACTAGTGTGATCGTACTCCCAGAAAGATGTATAGTTGCAAATAGTGGAACCGTGAAATCAGTAACGCGTTCAGACGCTCCTGTCTTTTTCGCCTGTCTTAATGTGACCGGAATCGTAGCTGCAGAAGATTGCGTTCCGATGGCCGTCATATAGGCTGGTGCCATTGTTTTCATCAGCATGAAAGGATTTTTCTTTGTAAGAGAACCCGCCACTGTATATTGAATAGTCAACATAAGCAAATGCAAGGCGATGATCATGATGAAAACAACTGAGAATACGGAAAGAACCTTCGCAACTTCTCCACTGTATGTCATATTGAGGAATATACCGAAAATGTGAAACGGCAATAATGGAATGATGACGAACGAAATTACTTTTTCAATTAATACATGGAGTTCTTCAAAGAATGAGAGCATCGATTTGCTGTTGATGGAGGCCATTCCTATTCCAAATACGAATGCTAACAACAACGCTGACATAACCCCCATCACTGGAGTCATTTCCAGATCAAAGAAAGATATCGCCTGGGCCTTTCCAACATTTTCAACGGATTTTGCCCCAAACCCGTTAATGAAATTCGGCAGAAGTGTCTTTGCTGCAAAAAACGCAAGAATTCCCGCAAAGACTGTGGAAGCATATGCAAATACTGTTGCTAATCCCAATAACTTCCCTGACCCACTTCCAAGTTTCGCGATACCAGGAGCGATGAATGCAATAATAATCAATGGAACAACAAAGTTAAGAAATCCTCCAAAAATCATATTAAACGTCGCCGCTAGACGGACAAACCAATGAGCGAAACCTTCGTGTATTGCTGGAAGCAACATTCCCAAACCTATTGCAAGCCCTATGGCTATAATGATTCGCCATATGAGTCCTATTTTTCTATTCATCCAATGTCCTCCTCAAAAACACATTTGTGTTCTAAAATAATAAAACTACTTTAACATAATAGAGAAGGAATAGGAATGTATTTTTATTAAAAAATAAAAAAAGACTGGCAGTCATCCATAGGGATTTGCCAGTCTTTGTTAGTTATTTATTTTACAGGTACGACAGAGCCGGACCATTCTTTCAACATGAACTCCTGGATTTCTTCGGACGTCAACACTTCGACGAGTGCTTTGATTGCAGGATTGTTTTCATCACCAGAACGAACCGTAATGACGTTTACGTAGGGTGAATCCGTTTTTTCAATAGCAATTGAATCTTCAAGAGGGTTCAAGCCCGCATCGATTGCATAGTTAGAGTTGATCAAAACAGCATCGCCTTCATTATTATTGTAAAGAGTTGGAAGTAATGCTGCTTCGTAATCCGGCTCAAACAGTAGGTTTTTCGGATTGTCCACAATATCTGTAAGTTCCGCTTTCACTTTATCAACACCCTCAGCAAGTGTGATCAAGCCATTTTCCTCAAGCATTTCAAGCACACGACCATGATCCGAAACTGAGTTGCTCATAAGGATCGTCGCACCGTCCGGCAATTCAGCTAATGATTTATATTTCTTCGAATAAACACCCATCGGTTCGATATGGATTTCTCCCGCATTGACAAAGTCGTAGCCGAAATCAGCCATTTGACTGTCCAAGTAAGGGATGGTTTGGAAATAGTTCGCATCCAATAGACCCGATTCCAAGTCCTTGTTCGGCAATATATATTCCTGATATGTTTCGATTTCCAAGTCGAAGCCTTTTTCTTTTAATAACGGCTTCACTTTTTCCAAAATAACGGCATGTGGTGTATTGGAAGCGCCGACGACGATTTTCGTCTTCACCTTTTCTTTATCTTTCGCTCCGCATGCTGCCAGAGCGAGCACGAGAACCGTTAATAATAATGCGGATAATATCTTTTTCATTATTCTTCTCTCCATTCTTAGATGTTTTTTATAATTATCAGGCCAAGCCCGCAAATTAACGTTTGTCCAATTTCTTCACGGCGAAGTCGCCAATTATTTGGATGATAAATACGATAATCAAAATAATAACTGTTGCAACAATCATCACATCAGTGCGGCTTCGCTGGAACCCTTCGTAATATGCGAGATTTCCGAGCCCGCCTGCGCCGATAACTCCAGCCATCGCCGTATATCCGACAAGCGCAATCGCAGTTACCGTAATTCCGGATATGAGGGCAGGCATCGATTCGGGAAGCAATACTTTGAAGATAATCGTGCTTGTTTTTGCACCCATCGATCTTGCAGCTTCGATAACGCCCCTATCAATTTCACGCAAGCCAATCATGACCATTCGCGCATAAAACGGTGCAGCCCCGATAACAAGTGCCGGGATGGCCGCTTCCGGACCGCGCATCGTCCCAACGAAAAGTGTTGTGAATGGAATCAGTAGAATGATCAAAATGATGAAAGGAATCGATCGGAAAATATTGACGAACGCTCCCGTGATGCCATACACCAATTTATTTTTCCAAAGCTGGCCAGGGCTCGATAAGAATAGAAGTACGCCAAGTAAGAGCCCGAATATGAACGTATATAAAGTGGAGATTCCGGTCATATATAACGTTTCAACTGTTGCCTCCCACATTTTATCCCAGTTAACGTGTTGAAATAAATTTTCATTCATTGGTGATCACCTCTGTCTGCACACCTAATTCATGGAGATAGGCAATCGCCATATCAACATCCTTTTCATTACCTAAAAGCTGTAAAATAAGCGTGCCATAAGCGCCGCCTTTAGTCTGGGATATATTCCCTTGTACGATATTCACGTCAATGTCGAATTTCCGAATCAAGCTTGCCAACACAGGATGCTCTGTCTTCTCTCCGACAAATGCAAGTTTGATGAGCGTGCCTCCCGGTATATGTGCGAGTACCTGTTCAGTACCAACAGGCTCGGTCACTTGGGAAACAAACCGTTTTGTAATTGGCTCCTTCGGTGATTGGAAAACTTCAAGAACAGATCCAGTTTCAACGACATTACCTGCTTCCATGACAGCTACTCGATGGCAAATTTTCCGGATGACATGCATTTCATGTGTGATTAATACAATTGTCAATCCAAGCCGTTCATTGATGCTTGTCAATAAATCAAGGATAGAATCTGTCGTTTCGGGATCAAGTGCGGAAGTAGCTTCGTCGCAGAGAAGAACTTCAGGGTCATTTGCCAATGCTCTTGCAATGCCCACTCGTTGCTTTTGCCCACCGGATAATTCGGAAGGGTAGGCATTCTCTCTTCCCTTTAAACCGACCAAATCAATTAACTCATTCACTCTTCTTTCACGTTCAGCCTTTTTAATTCCCGCGATTTCAAGTGGGAAGGAAATGTTCTGTTTGACAGTGCGAGACCAAAGTAAATTGAAGTGCTGAAAGATCATGCTGATTTTCTTCCTTGCATTCCTTAGCTCCCGGGCATTTACGGAAGACATTTCATAACCTGCAATCTTCACCGTTCCTGAGGAAGGCTTTTCGAGTCCGTTCAGAAGTCGGATCAAAGTACTCTTTCCCGCTCCGCTATACCCGATGATGCCGAAGATTTCACCTTCCGCGATATCCAAATTCACTTTATCAACAGCGATAATAGCATTCGAGCCATTGCCGAATTGTTTATTTACACCCTGTAAATGAATCATGTTTTCACCTCTATATAATCTTAACCAAAAATAAAAGCCTTTCTGCAGACAAGCAGAAAGGCATAACGTTATATTAAAAGTAAACGTTCATCCAATCTCTCATCTATCAAAGCAAACGCTTTGCGTGACTTGGCACCATTTCACTTTCGTGACGGTTGCCGGGCTTCATAGGGCACTTCCCTCCACCTCTCTTAATAAGAGCGACGATATTCAGTTAAGTTAATAGATATATTTATAACATGGACGACTAATAGGGTCAACCTATTTGTTCAAGAAGATAGGGAACGGATTGGAATGCGTAGATTTTATGGGTCACTTTTCCATTCTCTTGAATCAATAGACAAGGTACGCTTTCTATTTCGTAATCAATGGCAAGGTCTTCTATAAAGTTCAAGTCTGCTTTGCCAATTGGCAGGTCCGGTTTCATAGCGGATATGACTTCGACCATAATGGAAGCGACCATGCAAGTTCCACACATTGGTGTATATAGATAAAACACGGATTTAGAGGATTCTTTTTTACTTTTTTCCCATTGTTCGATTGTCCAATTTTCGATAGTTGACATGTTTTCACCTTCAAAGTAAGAATTCGGGATGCACTTCAAAGTTTTCAGCGATAAGAATCGCGGCGAGAGTGCGGTAAGGGGTTGTTTCGACTTGGCGGTAGACACGTTCTGTGTAGAGATGGATTGCTTCAGGATATGCCCTTTTGAATAGTGTTCGGATTTTCTCTCCGGATTCGTCAGCGTCAAAAAAGATGTATAGGTCGCAGTCTTCATACGGCATGAGCATTTCTTCGATGCGATAGGGGCTGACTGTACCATTTGTGCAAATGATGTCTATCGGTTCTGCCAATACTCGTTGAAGTCTTTTTCGGTCTGATCCACCTTCGACTATTATGACTTTATTTGAATCCATCTCCTCACCGCCTTCTATAATAGTTTATCCACATCCCTTTAAATTATTGAATCAAAAAAAGCGCTGTATGGCCAGCGCTTTGGGAAATTACTCTCCATCAGTCATTTTTTCATAGTCTTCAGCTGACATTAACGCGTCAAGTTCTGAGTCGTTAGAAGCTTCGACTACGATCATCCAAGCGCCTTCATATGGAGATTCGTTCACCAATTCAGGGCTATCTTCTAATTCTTCGTTCACTTCAACTACTTTACCGCTAATCGGAGCATACAATTCAGAGACAGTTTTAACGGATTCAACGCTGCCGAATGGTTCGTCCGCTTTTACTTCATCTCCAACTTGTGGTAGTTCAACGAAAACGATATCGCCAAGCTCAGCTTGTGCAAAATGCGTAATACCGATACGATATTTACCGCTTTCATCTTTTACCCATTCATGTTCCTCGGAATAACGTAAATCTTTAGGTGTGCTCATCCCGTACCCCTCCATAAATATACATTTCGTTAGTTGTTTCTTTCTACTCAATTCTCACATATTTCAATGATAAAGACAAGTGAGTTATTTCGTACTCCATACATCCCCAAACTGTGCTTCATTAAAGCCTACAGTCACTTTGGAACCGTCTGTTACAATCGGTCTTTTAATGAGCATTCCATCTGTGGATAAGAGTTGAATTTTTTCATCATCTGTCATGTTGGAAAGTTTGTCCTTCAAATTCAATTCTCTATATTTCATCCCACTGACATTAAAAAACTTTTTAATGTCCAGGTCTGAATTTCCGATCATAGTTCGAAGCTCTTCTTCAGTTGGTGGATTCTCGGCAATATTAATATCTTCGAATTCCAATCCGTTGGTTTCCAACCACTTTTTTGCTTTTCTACAAGTCCCGCATTTCGGATAACCGTAATAAGTTATTGTCATATCGTAACACCTCCACATTTTCTCCAGTATAACAGAGAATCCACCCAGGGATGAAACCCCTGGGTGGGTTGGAATCATACGATATATTTTTCAGCGTCGATCAATTTGACAGATGCTTCGCGTTTCTTCGCGATGATATTGTAAGGATTTGAACGAGTCAATTTACGAAGCGCCGACAGCATCATACGTTGGTTATCCCCATCTACGGAAGCAAGAAGAGTTTCCTTTGCATCCTTTTCGATTGCTTCGAATGCCTCTTGGCAGAAAATTTCTGTATAAAGGATTTTTTGTTGTTCCTTCTCTTCGCCGTTTTTGGCAATTGCTTTTTCCGTACGCAATAGTGCGGATTCCATTGCAAAGACATTGTTTGCGATGTCAGCAATATTTACAAGAACTTCTTGTTCTTTGTCGAGGCTCGTGCCGAAACGTTGTGCTGCCATTCCAGCTGCAAGTAAGCCGATCTTCTTCGCGTTTTTCACAAGTACCTTTTCTTGTGCAAGTGCTTCGTCGCCAATTTCTTCAGGCATCATCATGAGAAGTTCTTCTTGTAGGCTTTGCGCTTTTTCAAGTAAAGGCAATTCGCCTTTCATCGCTTTTTTCAAGAAAGTTCCCGGGACGATCATGCGGTTGATTTCATTTGTTCCTTCAAAGATGCGGTTAATACGGGAATCGCGGTAAGCACGCTCAACTTCGTATTCTTGCATAAAACCGTAACCGCCATGCAATTGGACCGCTTCGTCCACAACATAGTCAAGCACTTCGGAACCGACAACTTTGTTGATGGAGCATTCGATAGCGTATTCAGCGATCGATGCCGCAACTGCTTTACCGTCTTTTTGTTGTTCAGCAGTCATTTGGCTATTGCGCTCTTCGAAATAACCGACCGTACGGTAAATCAAGCTTTCAGCCGCATAGATTTTCGATGCCATTGTCGAAAGCTTTTCTTTTGTAAGGTTGAATGAAGAGATCGGTGTTTTAAACTGTTGGCGCTGATTCGCATACGTAACCGCCAATTCAAATGCACGTTTCGAACCGCCGACTGTTCCTACGCCCAATTTGTAACGGCCGATATTCAAAATGTTGAATGCGATAATATGCCCTCTGCCGATTTCTCCAAGTAAGTTTTCAACAGGAACTTGTGCATCTTGAAGGATCAACGTACGTGTGGAGGATGATTTGATCCCCATCTTCTTCTCTTCTGCGCCGACAGAAACGCCAGGGAATTCTTTTTCAACGATGAAGGCAGTGAATTTGTCGCCATCTACTTTCGCATAGACAACGAATACATCCGCGAATCCAGCGTTCGTGATCCATTGTTTTTCGCCGTTCAATACGTAGTGAGTACCTGCTTCGTTCAATTTTGCTGTTGTTTTCGCACCAAGTGCGTCTGATCCGGATCCTGGCTCAGTCAATGCGTAAGCAGAGATTTTGTCGCCTGTGACGGAGTTCGGCAAGTACTTTTTCTTTTGTTCTTCGTTTCCGAATAGGACGATCGGGAGTGTGCCGATTCCTACGTGTGCACCGTGAGTGATGGAGAAGCCGCCCGCTACGGACATCTTTTCAGAGATCAGGGCTGAAGAAATCTTGTCGAGGCCTAAGCCGTCGTATTCTTCAGGTACGTCTGCTCCAAGAAGTCCAAGGTCTCCAGCCGATTTTAGTAGTCTGACAGAGTGTTCGAATTCATGGTTTTCGAGCTTTTCGACGACAGGGAGTACTTCGTTTTTGACGTAGTCCTCTGTTGTTTTAGAAATCATTTTTTGTTCGTCGGAGAAGTCCTCGGGTGTGAATACGCGTGATGCATCGATGTCTTCGATGAGGAATGCTCCTCCACGGATAAAATCTTTTGTTTGTAATTCAGTCATTGAAATTCCTCCTTTGATAAAATAAAATTCCTATTCTTATAGCATTTCAAATACGCCCGCCGCTCCCATTCCGCCGCCGATACACATTGTGACGACGCCGAATTGTTTGCCTTGGCGTTTTAGTTCGTTCATTAGACGAAGTGTCAATACTGAACCTGTTGCGCCTAATGGGTGGCCGAGGGCGATGGCTCCGCCGTTGACGTTTACTTTATCTATGTCGAGGCCTAAGTGACGTATGACTTGTAGGGATTGGGATGCGAATGCTTCGTTTAATTCCCAAAGGTCGATGTCGTCGATTGATAGTCCCGCAAGCTTTAATGCTTTTGGAACGGCTTCGATTGGGCCGATTCCCATTACTTCAGGTGGTACGCCGCCTACTGCGAATGAACGGAATTTGGCGATTGGCTTCAGGCCTTTTCCTTCAGCGACTTCGCGGTCCATGACGAGGACTGCTGCCGCGCCGTCGGATGTTTGGGAAGCGTTGCCCGCAGTTACGGATCCTTTCACTGAGAAAGCAGGGCGCAATTTCGCCAATACTTCCATTGATGTGCCGTGGCGGACGCCTTCGTCCATTTCGAATGTGAATGTTTTTTCCTCGTATTTTCCTTTTTCATTCACAAAACGTTTTACGACTTCGACAGGGACGATTTCGTCGACGAATTTGCCTGCTGCAATTGCGGCTGCCGCTTTTTCATGTGAGCGTACAGCGAAAGCGTCTTGGTCTTCGCGGCTTACGCCGTATTTCATCGCCACTTGTTCAGCTGTATGACCCATCCCCATGTAATATTGCGGTGCTGTTTCGGCCAATTTGAAGTTTGGTCTAATCGTGTTCCCCATCATTGGAACCATACTCATTGACTCGACCCCACCAGCAATGATTGCTTCGGAATGTCCTAACATGACCCGCTCAGCTGCATAGGCGATTGATTGAAGGCCTGATGAACAGAAGCGGTTTACCGTAATAGCGGGTGTTGTGTCTGGCAACCCAGCGAGGGCACCGATATTACGCGCGATGTTCATTCCCTGTTCCGCTTCGGGCATTGCACAACCCATTATTAAGTCATCTATTGGTCCATCATATCCATTTGCACGTTTCAAAGTTTCTTTAATCGCGAGTGCCCCTAAATCGTCCGGGCGCACGGTCGCAAGGCTTCCGCGTCCCGCTTTTCCGACCGGTGTTCTCGCACCTGCTACAATTACTGCTTCACGCATTCGACTTCCTCCTTTTTTGCTATCTATCTAAATCTGTGGCAAATCAGTTGCGCAATGGCTTCCCTTTAAGGAGCATATGCTGCATCCGCTGTTGGGATTTCGGTTCCTGTACAAGGCTTAAGAACGCTTCACGTTCAAGATCCAACATATATTGTTCATCGACAAGTGTTCCAAAAGGCACTTTCCCGCCAGATAAAACAAATGCAAGCTTTTTAGCTATTTTCAAGTCATGGTCGCTAATGTACCCGGATAGGTACATGCCTTCCGCTCCAAGGAGCATCGTTGCATAACCGGAATCACCTGTGACTGGGATTTTTGCTTTTTTAGGCGGTGTGTAGCCGCTTTCGTACAATGCAAGTGCCGCTTGTTTCGCGTCATAGATTAGATGATCTGGATTGACACTGATGCCATCTGCGAAATCGAGGAAGTTATTCTCTATCGCTTCTTCAGCGGATGTTGAAACTTTTGCCATCGCAATCGTTTCAAACACTTTATTTGCAACAAACTGGTAGTCTACTTGGACACCGTTCGGCAAACCTTTCAGATGCTTGGAATAAAGATTGACGTTTCCGCCACCCCCAGGAATGAGACCAACGCCCGCTTCAACCAAACCGATATACGTTTCCATTGACGCTTGAATATGGGCTGCAGGCAAGCAGACTTCAGCACCACCGCCAAGTGTCATTTGGAACAGTGCAGCAACAACCGGTTTACGGCTATATTTGATTTTCATCATTGAATTTTGGAAGGAACGGATAATGAAATCAAGTTCAAAGATATTATCGTCTTGTGCTTCCATCAAAATCATGCCAAGGTTTGCACCTACACAGAAGTTCTTACCTTGATTCCCGATGACGAGACCTTTGTAATTCTTCTCCACTTCGTCAATTGCAAAATTGATCATCTGGATGATATCCGGGCCGATTGCATTCGATTGGGAATGGAACTCAAGCAGCGCAATTCCATCGCCAAGATCGATAAGACTTGCGCCAGAATTTTTCTTAATGACGCCGTGCTTCTTCTTATAACGTTTCAAGTCAATCGCTTTTTCATTGACAGGCACAGACATATATCCGTCACCGTCGTAGAAATAAAGCTCTCCCTCTTCTTCTTTATAGAAAGATTCAAAACCGTTATCGAGCATGGTTTGAAGGAATGCAGGGATTGTATCCCCTTCTTCCTTCATCTTTTCAACCGATTTTGCAACGCCGATCGCATCCCAAACCTCGAACGGACCTTGCTGCCAGCCGAAGCCCCATTTCATCGCATTGTCGATCGCAACGATATCATCTGCAATTTCACCGATTAGACCTGCTGAATAGCGGAGTGTCGGTGAAAGGATGCTCCAAAGGATTTCCCCTGTACGGTCTTTTGCATAGACAAGCGTCTTCACTTTGTTCGCAAGTCCCTTTTGCTGTTTCGCCATTTCAATTGAAGGCGTTTTCATTTTTTTCGTCGGACTGTATTCGAAAGTCTTTGGATCGAGTTCAAGAATCTCTTTGCTTTCCTTCAGGTAGAATCCTTGCTTCGATTTCGCACCAAGCCATCCGTTATCGATCATTTTCTTCATGAATTCCGGAAGCTCGAATACTTTTTGTTCCTCGCCTTCCGTCTTGTCGTATGCGTTTTTAGCGACATGCATGAACGTGTCAAGTCCGACAACATCAAGTGTACGGAATGTTGCTGATTTTGGACGGCCGATCAGAGTCCCTGTTACCGAGTCGACTTCACCGATCGAGTAGCCACGTTTCTCCATTTCACGTAGTGTGACAAGTAAACCGTACGTTCCGATTCTGTTTGCAATGAAGTTCGGAGTGTCTTTTGCTACAACAACTCCCTTGCCTAATCGATTTTCACCGAATTGAAGCATGAAGTTCAGTACTTCCGCATCCGTCTTTTTCGTTGGAATCACTTCAAGCAATTTCAAATAACGCGGTGGGTTAAAGAAATGTGTACCAAGGAAGTGCTTTTGGAAATCCTCGGAACGGCCTTCCGCCATTGCTTCGATGCTGATTCCTGAAGTGTTCGAAGTAATAATTGTGCCCGGTGTACGGACCGCATCTATTTTTTCATATAACGCTTTTTTGATTTCAAGATTTTCAACGACAACTTCGATGATCCAGTCAACGTCTTTTAATCTTTCCAAGTCATCTTCAAAGTTGCCTGCTTCAATGAGCGTTAGGTTCTTTTTCGTTGTTAATGGAGCTGGCTTCTGTTTCAAAAGCTTTTCCATTGCAGTCATTGCGAATTTATTACGCACCGACTTATCATTCAACGTAAGACCTTTTGCTTCTTCCTGCTCAGTCAATTTGTTTGGAACGATATCCAACAGAAGTACAGGAATTCCGATATTCGCGAGATGGGCTGCAATACCAGATCCCATTACGCCTGAGCCTAATACTGCCGCTTTCTTAATTTGATATGACACTTTAGAAGCCTCCCTTTTCGTCTTGAATGAACACTCATTCATTTTATAGGTAAAAAAAATAGAACCTCTCTATCTATTAGTCTAAAACATTCCAGTCGTTTCTGCAATATTAAAATGTTGCGAAAATGGTTTTTTTATAGTTAATAATCTGTCCCGGGCATTTAATTACCCTAAAGTCACGATATAATTGTAAACTAAATATGTGGAATTACGAACTACACGCTAAAAATATAGCAGCAAAAGGAGTGCAATTAAATTGAAATCAATTAAGACTGTAGAGCAATTCAACGAAGTTATTAACGGAGAAGGCAAAGCACTTATCAAATTCCAGGCTGGCTGGTGTCCTGACTGCACGCGTATGGACATGTTCATTGACCCGATTGTTAAGGAATACGATATGTATACATGGTATGACGTGAATCGTGATGAATTGCCTGAAATCGCGGAGAAATATGATGTAATGGGAATTCCAAGCTTATTGATTTTCGAAAATGGCGAGAAGAAAGCTCATTTGCATAGTGCAAACGCGAAAACTCCAGATCAAGTAACGGATTTTCTTGAGACTGTAGAATAAAGAAATGCGGAAGGCGCTTGATCAGATGCGACAGGCATAAGGCGAAGATGCGGAGTGGCGTTTTTTGCCACATAGCAGCTTTGACTTATGACCCGAGCTTCTAACGCCTGTAGCTGGACAACGCCGAGTCTGGAGTGCAGCAAATGAGTTCTATTAAAGGATTTCAAGGAAAATCCCAATACGACAATGACATTGATGTACGTTTTCGCCCTTCTGCTTGTGGCCCTGTAACAGCATATACGATTCTTCGCTACCATAAAAACGAAACGACAAATGACAGTATCGATCATCTCTATCGCTTACTTGGCGGGACGAAAATTGGACTGTTCAAATGGCGGTTCGTTAGACGGTTGCGCAAGTTGCTTGGTCCTGAGTGGATTGTTGTAGATTGTGGTATCGAGGGGCTCAAGAAAGAAATTGACGAAGGTCGCCCAGTCGCAGCCAAATTCGATAAATGGTTTTCATTCCATTGGTTCGGCAAATTTGTTTTCGATTATCACTGGGTGCCTGTCATCGGTTTTAAGGAAACTGCAAATGGCATCATGCTGATTGTCCATGATAATGGTGGGCGGAATCGGGATAGTCGGGTTCGTGAGATTGCCTATGAATCGCATAAAGACATTCTTTCGTTTGTAAAAATAGAGAAAACCACTGTCGCTTAGACAGTGGTTTTTGTTTGTTCAGGAAAAAGTGAATTCAGTTGTCGAAGGATCATTGAATAGCCATGTTGTTCCAACTCCTCTCTTAATTCAGAAGAAGAGAAATCAGGCAAATTCAGTGCTTCTATCGGATCCTCGAAGTCTAATTCGCAATGGATTTGGGCTAATTTTTTCGAAAGGTGAAGCATTTCGAGATCGGCTTCAATCTTTTTCCTCATACCTGGTGCGAGTTCATGTAAGGATTCAACGACTTTTTCGACAGTCTCGTACTCTTTGATCAGCTTTAAGGCTGTTTTAGGACCGATGCCTTTTACGCCCGGATACCCATCACTCGCATCCCCTGTAAATGCTTTTATCTCGACGAAGCGATGTGGAGGAATTTCATATTCTTCGATAAAACGCTGTTCATCATAAATATCATAAACATTATAGCCTTTTTTCATGAATGCAATCTTCACACCAGGCCGGAGCAGTTGTAGCAGATCCTTATCACCTGTAACGATAGTGATATCCGCCTTCCCTTCCCACTCGCAAACAAGCGAACCGATCAGATCATCCGCTTCCATCCCTTTTATTCCATAATTCTTCCAACCAATCAATTCGGATAAATCACGCGTCATATCGAACTGTGGCAGAAGTTCCGGCGCCGGTTCAGGACGGTTCGCTTTATACCCATCGAATAAGTCATTTCTAAATGTATGTGCACTCATATCCCAACAAACCGCAATATGCGTTGGGTTGAAAATAGAAGCGGCCGTCAATGCATGACGTCCAAATCCTTGCACGCCATTCGTCGGAACACCATCCGCGTTCGGGAAGAAATGTCCCATTGCGGAAGTCGCGAAGAACGATCTGAATAAAACGGCCATGCCATCGATGAGCAATATATGTGGCTTATTGTCCAATATTTTGTCCTCCCTCTCGTTATCTCTTATATCCACGTGCATTCCAATAATCTAATCATATCAAAATTCATGTGTGGAATGAACAGATACTCTTGGATTTGTTGAATGAGAAGTATTTCCATAGTAATAGTTGAATACCAGTTAAACAAAACTCTTCAATTGTTCTACTAAAAACTCTAAATCCTCAGGATAGACGTGGTGAATAGTTTTTATTTCTGATAATGACTTCCAATCAGCTTCGACAATAATTTCATCAGGATCATTAATTCCACTGCTTTCACCGATCTTTTCCACCCTAAAATAATATGTCTTTACCTTTATATCTTTAATGGTTGTTTCTTTAACTCTTAATTGTTCGATGACTTTCACGTCATATCCTGTTTCTTCTTTAACTTCTCGAACGCAACATTCCTCTGGACTCTCGCCTTCTTCAATACCACCAGAAGGTATTGCCCATCCCTCTGACTCGAAACTTTTGACCATTAGTATTTCCTTGTGTTCATTGATACAAATACCAGCTGATCCTGACCAGCTTTTCATTCTTATACTCCCCCATCTGAAACTTTTATTCAACTAACCTACCGCGTTAGTTGAATAAGAAAAAAGTGTAGTTTAAGCTGCTCAATGTTCTTCAAGTAAAGCACCCGTTACTTAGGATAATCATTACATCATATTTGGAATAAATACTTTCATAAATAGGAAGTAGCCTAGAGCACCAACGACTAAGGCAATAAGGATTATTACAATCGGTAAAGTTTTAGTTTTCATGGTTTCCACCTAATATAATTTTAGTTTAACAAGAAAAAATATCCTTCTAAACAGCTTAATAATCTTCAAGTAAAGCACCCGTTAGTTTAAGATGGTCCTCTATTTTACACTCTCTTTAATTGCTTAAATGCATAAAACTTCATGATACTTTAACTGATGAACTAGGGTTTTTCACTAAACTTTTCACCTTGTGAATACTCCAAAGGGCTAAGGTTACCGTTATAGCTGAAATTATGTATTGCAGATAGGTCGCCATTTCTTGTGTACCTTGTGAGTTAGGGTTCGGTGTATACATTAGTGTTAAAATAACTCCTTGTAACACATCAGCTACCCCTATTGAAATCAGTACAACAATGAATATCCCAATAATTTTCTTCATTTTTTCTTCCTCCTATTCATTAAGCTTACGCGGAAACTTGAGTTTTTCTACAAAATTGTAAGGAACGTCATTTTGAATAATACTCTTAATAAGATCATTATAAGGAGCACTAGTTCCATTCGCATGAACTTGAGTATTATATACTTTTACATTCTCGATATCTAAATATTTATTTGAAATTGTCATATGAGAAATGATTTTTTTTGTATGTTTAATAATTCTCTCGTTGTCTTGACTTACTCCTTCTATTAAATGAATTAAGTTCAATTGTTCAAGCTCTTTATCAAGCTCGACGTCTGTAAAAATAGTTAAATACCCTAATAATTTAGTCTCTCTTCCGTCCCAATAGTCAGTAAAGTTTTCCTGATTGTTAACCCCACCAATTAAGAAAAATTCAATGTTTTCATTCCTGAATGTTCTATTAAAGAAAAAAGACTCATACTCCCTCATAAATGACACTCCTTATAAATCTTGGGTAATTGCTTAGCTGATGATCGGTCCTATATTATACGAATGACAAATAAAACGGTTTCACAATCTTGGGACCCTCTTCAACTAACCTGCACCGTTAGTTCAATAAAATTACTTACTATTATTATGCAGTTCAAATGACTCTTCAAAGTCATCCCATTTTACATGTACTTTGATAACTGCATCTTCATGTACTTTTCCCCCGCCTATCGAACTTCCTGAAGCCGAAAATATTCCTGACAATGGGGGTTCCGTGAACACTTCTGTGCCACTCCCATGACCACTATTGGTTTCGTAGTAGTATTCAAGTTTTTGTAATGAAGACAACTCTTCTAAAGAACCTTTGTATTTTAATATAAACCTAAAGTCATGTTCGTTCGAGTAAGTCCTTTGCCCGTCTTTTTCTCCCCATGTTTCTTTTCCATTGTAGGTGTATTCTGCTTCCCAATGCTTACTTTCCCCACTAAATAAATAATCGTTGTGCGTAGTCTCTGAACAAGCTGTTAAAATCAGTATTGAAAATATTAATAAAATGCATATTTTCTTCAACTTAACACCCCCCGAAAAAAATTGTGCTGTATTAATAACTATTTCGACACATCTCCAAAAACACCTCGCTCTTAAACTAACCTGCCCCGTTAGTTCAAGAAGAAAAAAAGCTTTACTCCTTCTTGAAGTAAAGCTACCCGTTAGTTGAAAAAGACAGCCCTACAAATCAAAGATTAATTCTCTGATATCAATCTTACAAATTCAGCGTAACTTGGGAGAGAGTCCGAATCAGGAATTTCGTTATAGTAATAGTTTTTGAAGACTCCAACTATCTCTAGTTGACCATCCTCAGGTAACGTATCTAATTGGTCACCTAATGCTTTTCTTAACTCTTCACCATTGTTAATATCAAAGAAAATACTTCCTCTTTCAAATTCCCAGAGTGTATGTGGCATGGACTCCAAATTCTCATTGACCATAAAGGAATAATCATTACCCTGACGAATTATGGTGCCTTTAACTTCAAATTCACCCGTGAATTTAATAAAATAAGCTATCGCGTCATTAATTGCCTCCGTTTTTATATCTGATACGATTAAACCAGCGATTTGGTTATTAACTTTTACTTGATCGGGTGAAAAGATGTTTGCTGTATCAGAGATGGTACGAGTATTCGAAACGGGAAATTTTAATACCCTCTGATAACGATTAATTAATTCTTTTTGCCTTTCATTATCGAATTGTAATGAAGTTATTTTATTAGTTAATTGATCAACCTTCCTAGATCCTTCTAACCCAGCTATCTTCAAATCTAATTCTAATTCCTCGTTAACTTCCGATAATCTTGCTATTTCTTGCTGTAATTCTTCATTTTCTACCTTTAATTCTTCATTTTCTTGTTTTAGATTATTATCAGATCCGTTATTAGAACATCCACTGATGATCAATATAGAAAGTAAGATAATCGTATATCTATATTTCATGGACAACCCTCCCAGTTTAAAAAAATTCCATTATCCATTCGTGTGGCTTGTAAAAGTACCGTTTCCAGCTTCCCCTTCTGCATATTCAATCGAATAATAGACCTTGTAATATTTCCTTATTCAACTAAACTGCTCCGTTAGTTGAATAAGACAAAGGTGCGGTCAAAGCTCAACGATCTTCAAGTAAAGCTACCCGTTAGTTTAATAAGAAAACAACTAAATTCTTTTTCTTTTCCCCAATCTTCTTATATAAAGAGATGCGAGAATATAAAACCGATAGGGATAGTAACCCAAATTAAAAAGTTGTTCAATTTAATTTTAAAAAAAGAAGTATTTTCTAATTTTACTTTGGAAAGATTCTCCACAGCAATAGTACCCCAATAGCGCAAATCGGTAAGATTAAAAGGAATTCTGGATGTGATGAAGTCAGATGCACTTTGAATATATCGTTACAAAATAGACATAAAATATAGAATTCAGAATAATATGCATATGATACACTGAGTTTATAAGGACCAATTTACAAGAAAGAGGGATTTTATATGTCCGAAAGCAAACGATTTATAAAAGATGTTCCTGTTAGGGATGTGAAATTTTCCGTTATAATACCTGCTCACAATGAAGAAAAGTACTTAGGGGAATGCCTAGAATCAATTGCAAAGGCCGCACAACCATATAAAAATCAAGTTGAAGTGATTGTTGTGCTAAATCGTTGTACGGATAAAACAGAGGAAATTGCAAAGTCATACAATTGCGTGACATTGGAAAATTACGATAAGAATTTATCCAAAATTAGAAATGCAGGGGCCGCACTAGCAAAAGGTGAAATCCTGATTACAATTGATGCTGATACTCGAATGACAGAACATTTGTTATCTGTGGTTGAAAAGCATTTAGCATCCAATCAATACATTGGGGGAGGCGTGAATGGAAATCTCGAAAGAATATCCATAGGTATAGTGGTTTCTACCATGCTACTAATTGTTCCCTTACTGTTCAAGTATGGTTTTATCTCTGTAGGAATTTTTTGGTGCTATAAAAAAGATTTTCAGGCAATTAAAGGTTTTAACGAGAATATGCTAATGGCAGAAGATGCTGATTTTGCAAAGCGATTAAAACAATGGGGTAAGAAAAATGGTAAAAAATATGGAACGATTAAGAATGGAATGATTACTTCGTGCAGACGATTTGACCATTATGGGGACTGGGTTTTACTTAAACGACCTGATATGATTTTAGCTTATCTCAAGGGCAATAATCACAAGGCAGCTAATGAAGCCTATTATGAAGATCAAGCAAGATGATAATGAAGTAAACTCAATTGCTTATATTCCAGATAATAATTCTCTGCTTGAAGGCAAGATAACGCAAACAAAAAGCAGATAATAAAACAGACGACAAATATAGTTGTCTGTTTTTTATTGTGTCCATTTTTATATCGTTCTTCGTCTGCTATTCGGTGTATTTTTTTATCTCGTTTTTTATCTTTTGTCATTCCTTTCCTCCTTAATCCAGTAGTTTTAAGTTGTATTTTTGCACATATTTCATTTTCTCATCAAATCTTCTTATTGAACTAACCTGCTCCGTTAGTTGAATAAGACCTAGATCTTCTAATTTATATAATCTCTTAACTTAATGGACCGTAAATTTCAATGAATTTCCCGCTGTAAGCATCTATAACTACGGTAGGTTCTTTTCCATTATATATAACCGTGATTTCCCATTTATATCTATTAAAAAAACGACCTTCACGTTTAATTAAGTTAGCGATAATATTTTCTGGAGTAACTTTCAATCCTACATCTAGATTTGCCTTTTCCCAACCTTCTGGTGGATTTTTAAGGATTTCTTCAGCTCTTTTTGTTGCTTCATACGTTGTCAGAATGGGTTTTTCATAAAAAAATGTAAAAGTCACCACTGACAATAGTAATATTAGTAAAGCATATATCAAGATATTCTTTTTCATGAAATAGCTCTCTCCTTTTTAGTCATAGAACTTCCCTAACACAACATCCCTTTGGACTTCAATACCACCAGAAGATACTAACTGTCCCCCTGACTCGAAACTTTTAACCGTAAGCATTTAGCTAAGCCCCCTTTAATTAATAACTGCTTATTCAACTAAACTGCTGCGTTAGTTCAATAAGCACATTGTGCCTTCTTAGGAGCCCAACAATCCCAAAAAAGTATACTACCAGCAGTTAAGAAACTATCAGTAAAGACCGTCAGTTTAAACAACTCTTGTGAATAGATATACTTTCTGCTTTACTTATATTACTTTCTTTATTATTCGAACTAAGTATTTCGCACCAAAGTATGATAAAGGAATACCTAAAAACAAGACAAGATAGCTCATAAAATGACTATTAAAAAAGTAAAAAAGTATTCATTTGACAAGTAAGCAGCTAGTTTAAAATATTGAAGAAAAAGTATGATTACTAATGCTACAAAACCTGCTTCTCTCATCATTAATTTATTTTCGTTAACCTTCCCCTTGTTATTCCAGTTTTCTTCCATAACCGAAACCACTCCCATTCCGAATGATTCTACCCGCACTAACTTCCGTTCGTTGTAAAAACAGCACTAACATCTATACGTTCTTCACGCAGAATAAGTTTCATTAATCAGAAATCTTAAATAACAACAAAAAAGTGTTCAAGTCGATGATCACTTTTTGGAATTTGCAAGTTTTTCAAGTCTGCGTAATTTCGATAGGTACAGCAAATATTTTTTCATCATTTTCATTATATAAAACTGTATTGAATGAGTGATGTAGTACCTAAAACAGACCAGCACATATGTAACATGGTAAACCTTTTTGGACACCTTAAGTGTTGTTAGGATAGGTATTTAAGTTTCACATGGTAAACTAATTGCAACTTGACAGTTGGAGGAGTCATCATGTCACCGAAGCACCGTTTTGAAAATTTAGATCACGTGAAAACGACGAAGTCATTCGCGGACTTTTGGCGTTGGCAGAAGGAACGCTGGGCGAAGAAAATAGTAAAGGATCTAAGCCTCCAAATCGAGCAAGCGCCCTACAAGGAAATTGAAAAACTAAACAGCAATCGGAAGGATATGTCCATCACATGGATCGGGCACGCTACATTTTTAATACAGATGAACGGCCTCAATATGTTGACGGATCCAGTCTGGGCGAACCGTTTGGGCTTTCAGAAACGACTGACAGCACCAGGAATCGCATTACAAGATCTGCCTGAAATCGACGTCGTTTTCATCTCCCATGGGCATTATGATCACTCCATCTATTTCGTCGGGGACACAGGCTATTTCCGTGGATTCAAAGAGATTGCCGAAAAGTTCAACATCCAAACAGTGCTCATGTCGATCGGCGCCTATGAGCCGGAGTGGTTCATGAAAGAGAGCCATATTACCCCGGAAGACGCTGTACATGCCTTCTTGGAGTTGAATGGACAGACATTCATTCCCTTGCATTATGGCGCTTATTATTTGGCGGATGACACCGGCCCGGAAGCAATGGAAAGATTGGATGCGGAGTGGAAGAGGTTACAATTGGATACTACTCAATTAAAGAAATTACTTATCGGGGAAACTTGGTGGATATGAGTGAAACCAACAAAAAAGTGATCAACTTTGATCACTTTTTTTAACGTATCACAACAGTCACCATGAACATAAGATAGACGCTCATTACAAATAGACAGCTAAAAACAAAAGATACAATGATCGATGCTCTTTTGAAAAACGATAGGAGCATTAATCCGAAAAATAATATGGAGATGAAAAATAAACTTACTGTATTTACATTCACAACAAAGCCAATCGTGCTCTTGGCAGTGATGACTCCATCATGAAACAGACGAAATAACGGCGACACAGCATCCGCCGTCAAATAATTGCCGTGAGGAGGTGCTTGAAGTGAAAAAATAGCTGTAATCACAAAAATTACAAACAAGATAATACCTTCTACACGAATCCACGGAATCGGGTTAAATGCAGCATCTTTTGTAATCTTATATTTCACAATGAACCCATTCACCAATGCATAAAAAACAACTGGCAGCAGAAACAAATGCTTGATGAATAATCCCTGTCCATAATTAACCATCCACGAATCAGTGTACCCATCCACCATTGTATCCATCAAGAGCAAACCACTAAAGCCCGTCGCGAATAAACAGCCAAAAGCGACAATGGAAAACCAGCTTAGATAAGCAAGCCAGTTTTTATGATTGGCGGAGCACCAACCGACAATAAGTAATATCCCGACCCAAATGCTGACAGCCGCCAGATGGATAAAGTGGCTCGTAATTCCGACAGCAGGACGAATTGTACTTACATGACTTGACCAAGCAATCGTTACCATCAATCCAAATGTCAGTATGGCTCCTAATATTGTTAAGCTGCTCGTTTCAGTAGATCTTGCAAAAACGATTACTAGGACTAGAATAATGGATCCAAGAAGGGTAAAATCCCAGGCAGTGCCAACTGTATAAGTTGTTAACACAATTTTTAACGCTTCAACGAAACCAAGCCTTGGAGCGATAAATAACGTAATATCAAGCACAGGAATAAACGCAAAAACAGGTAGCGTCGCAGCACTAACAAGTAACAGCCGTTTTGAAATCTTTAGCTCAGGACGATATTTGCTTGGGACGAGCAGGAGTATAAAACTTCCTGCTAATACCGCAAAGCATACATATAATAATGTCTGACTAATCATCACTACGATTTCCATTTATTATTTCTTTCTTTTCGTAAGCAAGAAGAAACCACCTGCTACAATGACAACCAAAAGAACAAGTAGAATAACAGTCATAGAGGGTGATTCTTTTTCCTCGACTTCGTCCGCTGCAGCTCCACTTTCTTGCTCTTCTGTCGTTTCTTCAGCTGATTCAGTTGTTTCAGCCGGTTCTTCAGTTACTTCTTCTTCCACAGTTCCAGAAACAGGCGCATTCACTTTGAATGAAAATTCGCCTTCTAATGGATGCCCGTCTACACTAATAATACTCCAGTTCACTTGATAATCGTCATTTGGGAATGGCTCAGCAACAGTAGCTGTCAACGTCCCCTCGCCTATAATAATATCTTGTACTTCAATTGCTTCCCCACTCGTCGTTGTTACATCTATAAAACTGCCTTGTTCAATTTCACCGTCAAACTCCAGTACAATTTCCTGTAATGGCTCCGTGACAACTTCACCATCTGCTGGATTCGTTCCACTTAAATGAGAATGAGCAAACGCACTAGTAGAAATAGTCATTGCTAGTAAAAGTGCTGTTGCTGCAGTAAGAATATGCTTCAAAATAACTCCTCCTAAATTGTTAATAGCATTACTAAATTCCAACTATTATCTTACAATAATTAAGTGAGTTTGTGATGAAGTTAGTAGGGCTATATTATATATATGTATAAACAATGAACATTAAAAAACTCATCCGAACTATACGACTAGTCAATTTCGTTCAACTAAGTCTAAACAATTATCTTCTATTCCATTCAATGTTCATCCATTCTATTGTTCTCTTGAAAAGAATCACTACCTCGAAAGTAATTCTGAAATACATGAAAATTTAGAGAAGAGATAGAGATTTTGCGCTAAAATTGATTCGAGGAAGACGCAGCAATTTGTTGCATAAACGAAGAACGTAATTGTAATTTCAGCATTAGGAGGGGTTTTATTGAAAGCTGCAATCGGAACAATGGTTGGCTTCATCTTTCTTAGTCTCGTGGTTTTACAAATTATTTTTCAGTATTTCCTAGGTCCAGAAGGATGGGATTTGTTCCCGATTTATTCAGGACTAATTCTACTTAGTGGGCTTATAGTTTTTTGTACAAAGATCGTGTTAGAAGAAATAGATGGATTAATACAAAAGAAAGCTGAAGAGATTTCAAAAAAGTAATAATACAGCTAATTGCTATGGAGGAAAAAGTAATTCGGCATTCATGGCACAGGTGTAATAGTAACGGGTTCGGTTGACGGGGAGGTATATTTCAAGACTGAAAAAAAATCTATTTAAAAGTAAAAACGCTCAATCTGAGCGTTTTTCAGCGTAATATTTTAATATCCTTTTTGAACTAAAGCACCTCGTTAGTTGAATAAGCAAAAGTCACTAAAACGTTTCAAAACATCATCAACTGTCATATCTGGAAGTAAATTTAACAAATGTTTTAATAAAAGCTCTGAGAACTTCACCTAGTTCATTCTTTTTACTAAGCCAAATATAGTGTTCAGCCCCTTTAATTTCGATATATCTAGAATTACTAATAAGTCTGGAAATCTGCCTAATTGACCAAGAAGGACGAATATCATTTTCTGCATAAATAAACAATGAGGGTATTTGAAGTTGTGAGATATCCTTTAGTAACAGTGGTTTTTTAATGAATGCTCTCCAAGAATTAATCAGCGAACGATGAACCATCACATTAGCCTCATACTCAAAATCTGGTTTCAATTCACCAATTTCTTCTTTTTTTCGATTATAGACATCCTTCCAGTCCCTATCATTTTGTACTCCAGTTCCCGATATGGATACATATCCTAAAATAGACTGAGGAAATACCAATGAGTAAGCTAAACCTAAATCAGCTCCCCAAGAGTGACCAATTACCACCCACTTTTTAAACCCGTACTCTTTACGAATTCTTTCCATATCTTCAAGACAAGATTCTAAATCATACCCGTTTCCATCGTAATCGGAACGACCACAACCTTTAGGATCAAACATTATAACCTCACAAATATCATCAATAAGAAAAGACAATGGTTCTAAATAATTACTAGATCCAGGTCCCCCACTTATTAAAATGACTGGAAGACTGCCTTTCCCTCTTTTTTCAGTCCATATCCTTCCATTATCAACTGTAATGTATTTTTCAACCACCAATATCACCCTTTGTTATCTGCTTTAAGAACTCTACTTAGATAAAAAGAACCCCTTCTTCAACTAAACTGCCCCTTTAGTTCAATAAGGAAAAATACTTTACTTCTTCTCTAAGTAAAGCACCCGTTAGCTTAAGAAGATTTCTTTAATTTACATTATTTTTATTGTCTATCTTGGTGGAAAACGTAGTCATCAAAACCATGAAAACAGGTAATAAACTCCATAAAAAGAATCCCCATTGGTGTGTGATTAAAGTTAATACTAAGAAGAAAGCAAGTGCTACAATTGAAATATAAACAGAACGCTTTTGGTATTTCTTCACCTTGAACACCCCTTTTTAAAAAACTTAAATATTACATATTCAATTTAACATCTCTTATTCCATTAACCCGCTTCGTTAGTTCAATAAAAGTGCCAACCCAGAATATTAGAAAATCACCCCTTCCACACAACATTTTACATATATTAAATTATTCAACAGAATCTTAAAAAAACCTTCTTATTCAACTAACCTGCCTCGTTAGTTTAATAAGAGCAAGGACGCTTTGTGCCCCGTAAATATAAAAAAATTAACCCATCCACATCGCCCAAACAAAAAATGAAAACAAAGAGATTGGCAGCCCTATTAAGGTAAATACAGTAATGCACGCAAGAAGATATACCCCTTTAAGTTTAAGGATTTTTAATACTAAAACAGGTGTAACTATATACAATGCAATACTAAGGAAAGTTACAATCGTAATAACTGTTTTTAATTCAATGGTTGGGTAACGGTTATTCAAATAATAAGATATATCTTGACCGTAAATCCCTAAAATAGTTGCAAATATAAGACTGATGATTGCACCGATAATCACCAAGGAATTATTAACCTTTACCTTCATATCCTCATTCCTTCCTTTTGAAAGCACTCCCGCCAATATGAATTCATGTTAAACACCATTCTTCAACTAAACTGCCCCGTTAGTTCAATAAACAACAATTGCGCCCGTTTTGGAAAATAGGAAAGTTCATTAACCCTCTACAATTGCATAGTATTTCAAGATTTCCCCTTCTGATTCCACGAGTAAAATAGGACCTTCTTTTTCTATTGTTGAAAAAATCTTTGCACCAACAGGTAGCTTATTCGACATTTCATTTTCAAAGTTTGTATCTGTATCACTTCTTTTTTTGATTTCCCCTACTTGCTCGCCTTTTGTTAAAGTTAGTTCTTCAACCCAATCAATTCCAGTCTTATAAATCACACCCTCGAACTGAAATATATCGGCTTCAGGGTCTAATGTTAAAATCTCTTTCGCATCAGGATTTCCAGTACTATGAACATCTAATTCACCTGTACCTGATGAATTAGAACATACAAAAGCAGTTAATATTATAAAAATAACCAAACTAAAAAATAGTCTTGTACTCTCACGATATCCCTCCTCATACCATTAGACCGATTAAGGCAAAATAAGTTACTGATTTATTCTAATAACCTTTTTCAATCGTTAGGATGCCTCACTTATCTTTGAATTTATCATTCCATCGATTAAAGATATCAATTAGAATATCGCCTTCTATTTTAGTAGTAAATTGTTTTAAAAAAGTCGTTGACATCTTGCTACTGGAGCTAAGATTATTAACGGGAGACTTTGGAGTTACGATGGAGGATGTTAAGAGGTTTTCGATTGTGTATCCTAGTAAAAAGGTTACTACGGCGTATCACTGAGGACATCCCATTCAAATTTTCAAAGAAGAAAATAATGCATTTCAATTTGCTTTGAATCATAACAATCACCTTTTAACATCGTTTGAGTCAGATCCAACTCAACTTCAGAATACGGAATTGGTAGATCAAGTAAAAAACCATCTGTTTCGATTGGGAGAATTCCATAACCATTATCATCGTAAAGAAAAACTCTTCTTCCCTATTTTAGAACGCTACGGACACGTTGTACCAACGAGAGCAGTATGGGAAAGGGATGACCAAATTCGCGTCCTATATCAAGGCTTAAAAGGACAGGTTGCTCAACTTCCCGATGTGATATTTTCACGAGTTCGAAAGAAATATGATGCATTTGAACAGGAATTCAAAGAAATGATTCTCTATGAGGAGGAAATCATATTACCAATCCTAGAAAAATATTTAGCGAAAAAGATTGGATAGATATTAAAAACGAAAGTTATGCATTCGGCTATGCGTTAATTGAGGCTCCGAAAGAAAAATGGGTTCCTGAATCCGAAGAGTCAATTGTAGAAGCAAAATTACGTAATCAGACGGCAAGTGATGCAATTTTTAGTCAAACCTTTAAATTTGGCGGAGGTTACTTAACACCGGAAGAAGCAAATCTTATTTTGAACAGTTTGCCATTGGAAATCACATTTATTGATAAACAGGGATTGTTTAAATACTTTAATGAAATGACGGAAGCATCGGAAATGATGCTCGTACGAACCCCAAGTTCGATTGGCCGTCATGTGGCCAATTGTCATCCACCCAAAAGCTTGCGGAAAGTGATGACAGTTATCCGCGATTTAAAAACAGGGATACGGACTTCTGAAAGCATGTGGTTCAAAAAGAAAGATCAGTACATTCACCTTACTTATAAAGCGATATTTAACAAAGAAGGGGAATTTTTAGGGGTATTGGAATATGTCCAAGATATTCAGCATTTCTTCGAATTGCCAAGCAAGGTGAAAACAGGACTTAGTGAGATTGATTTTGAGTAATAAAAAACATCATGTCTGCCCTCGATGAAAGGGAGACATGATGTTTTTTAGGCTTTCAAATAATCGGCTATCTTTTCAATATCCGGTCCAAAAATCCGGTCTTCATTAATCGGAGCTACAATTTCCATAAGACCATCCAATTCCCTGCGTGTGTTAGGTGCCATTTTATCAACCCCGCGGTATACGCAGCCAGTCATTGCGCATAGTGCTTCGATAGCAAGGACGTTTCTTGCATTCTTTATAATCTGCCCCGCATGTCTTGAGCCGATTGTTCCCATTGATACATGATCCTCTTGGTTGCCTGAAGACGGAATTGAATCGACGGATGCAGGATGTGCCAATGTTTTATTTTCCGAAACAAGGCTTGCTGCCGAATATTGTAAAATCATGGCACCCGATTGCAAACCTGGTTGCGGGCTAAGGAACGGTGGCAATCCTTCATTTAATTGTGGATTTACGAGACGCTCAATGCGGCGTTCAGAAATATTCGCAAGTTCTGCCATGCCGATTTTCAGGAAATCCATTGCGAATGCAATTGGCTGTCCATGGAAGTTTCCACCGGACACTACGACGTCCCCGTCTTCAAAAATAAGTGGATTATCCGTTGCAGCATTCATTTCAATCTCTAATTTTTCTTTTACGTATGACAATACTTGCCAACTTGCCCCGTGAACTTGTGGGATGCAACGGATGGAATAGGCGTCCTGGACACGTTTTTCACCTTGAGTAGTCGTCAGTTCGCTTCCCTCTAACCAATTCAATACGCGGGCAGCAACATCTACTTGCTCCTTATAACCGCGCGCCTCATGGATAGCAGGATGGAAGGCATCCGTAATTCCGTGCAAAGCTTCCATTGTCATGGCGGCAATCCATTCGCTATCATACGCGAGTTTTTCCGCTTCCAAGTAATTCACTACGCCTTGAGCAGTCATCGCTTGTGTTCCGTTAATCAATGCGAGGCCCTCTTTTGCCTCAAGGATAATTGGGTTAATACCTAACTCCTTCCAAACCAATTCGGCGGGAATTTGTGCGCCATCTTGCCAAACGAACCCTTCTCCTAATAGGACTAAGGCCAAATGAGATAGCGGGGCAAGATCCCCAGAAGCTCCAAGCGATCCTTGCTGAGGGATAACCGAATGGATTCCATTATTTACCATAAATGCAAAACGCTCAAGCACTTCGACACGAATTCCGGAAAATCCTTTCAACAGCGCATTTAGACGTAAAACGATCATTGCCCGGGAAACTATTTCAGAAAATGGCTCCCCTACCCCGCATGCATGAGAGCGAATAAGGTGAAGCTGCAACGCTTTCGTATCCTTTTCATCAATCTTCACATCACTGAATTTACCGAAACCAGTATTGATACCGTATACAGTTTTGTCATTTTCTACAATTCTTTCAACCGCTTCCCTGCTCTTTTTCACGCGTTCCAATGCATCCGTATTTAATACCACTTTTTCCCTTTTATATAGAATTGCTTCCATCTGTTCGAGAGTAAGAGAAGCTCCTGTTAATTCGATCATACCAACCATCCTTCCGCCTCTAAAAATACGCTTACTATGTTCATCGTACACGAAAAGGAAACGAGTTTGTCGATTTTTACGAAAATTTGTTCTATGGTAATGTGCTGTTGTTTTAGTGTGATGACGTGTTGAAAAATGGTGAAACTATATATTCCGGAAAGAGTTGCTTTGGACGCGAAAGAACATACTTTGGACGTGGACCGGTGAACTTTGGACGGAGGGGGACTCACTTTGGACGCTGACTGATAAAAAGGGGCCATCCAGACAACATCCTGGCAGGCCTCTATAAGTTATTTGATTTTGATTTTTACGTCTCCTTTAATATAGGAAGGATACGCGTGCAAAGGAAATGTCAAAGGGTTTTTAAATTCCACGTCTGGAAGCTCCAGTCCAAAGTAATTAACATCGTCAGAGCCGGGACGATAGGTTCCGGACATCTGAGAAAGCGCTTTGCCTTCTGCGTCATAAAAAGTTGAAAACGGATCATGATAGTACCCTTTTCCGCCTTTCAGTTCAATTTCCAAATGCGAGCCATGGATTTTTAAGTTACTGAATCTCTTATCATTCGGTTGTTTCAAAATTTCTTTTGTTTCAGTGTCGATGATCAATTCAGCTTCGTCTTTATCCATCGCCATCAGCTTGTTGAACTGGAGGTAAAGATGCTCGGTATCTCTGAAATAATTACTTTGCAAGAAGTAGCTAATAACAGCGGAATCCTCACTCCAGCTTGCCGTTGATCCGTTTTTGATAGCACTCCATACTTCACCTTTTTCATCCAAAATGCGCAAGTCTTCGAATCCGAAAATTTTCTTTGTATTCTTCGCATCATATTCTACTTCGACAGCTGTTTTTATAGGTCCAATCGTTATTGAGTGGATGTGGATTTTTTGTCCATCGACGACAACCGTTTTGTTAACCGCATAATGTTCTTTTTTAACGGGCTTCAATTCCACTTTGAATGGAATTTGTATTGTATCTATTACCTGTTCACCGTTAAACTCCCCAGTAATTTCATATTCCAAAATCATTTCTTCGGTCGGTACTGGACTCTCAAATTTTATCTCAGTCGTATTGGTCGCTAACAAGTCATTTTTTTGATTCCACACCGTACTAAAGAATTGCCCATTTGGAATCTCTTTCCCATTGCTATCCAGTATCCGATATCCACTTAGATAACTCTTAGGGTACTTTTTATTATTTTCGATTTTGGAAAAGACGATTAAACTCGTTTCATCGGTAATAATGCCTTCGAGTGTCACTTTCATGCTGTCTGTTTCGCCGGTCGTTCCGATCATTTGGTAATGCTCATTTTCAATTGCCATTTGAATCCCTTTATTATCTTGAATTAGTTCAATGATCCCTGACAGTCCGGGGATTGACGACAGAGCATTTGCAAAGGCGGGTGATACTCGGATAGATGTGACAAAAGCGAGAATGAGAACCGCGGCGATAGCTGTAGACCATATACTACGTTTCATGAAGCCACGTTTTTTGTTTGTATGATTCCGTTTAGCTGCTTCAAACCCGATTTGTATAGCTTGATCTAATCGATCAGCAGGGACTTCCCTTTTCTCAACTTCCTCTTTCCACTTCTTCAATTTTCTTTCCTCTTCCATCAAGTTGATTCCCCTCCTTCCCATCAAAAAATGTACGCAATAATTTGACCGCCTTGTATAATCTTGTTTTCACGGTTCCCTCCGGAGTTGACGTCATATCGGCAATGTCTTTTATTTTAATGTCATGCAAATATTTGAGATGCACTAATTGCCGATCTTTTTCCGATAAATGACTAAGCGCCTCTTCCACTTCCATATAAGTGAAGTCATCGCTGATTCCTTTTAATTCGCCGATGCTTTCATCGAACACATAACGTTTCCTTTTTTGAAGGACGTCATGGCAATGGTTCATCATGATCCGGATAAGCCATGTCTTAGCATATTCAGGCATACGTAAAGTTTTTATTTTTTCATAGGCACGATATGTCACTTCTTGTACCGCTTCAAGCGTATCTTCTTCATTTTTCAAGTAGGCGAGCGCTGTTCGATATAGCGACTCTTTATGAATGGAGATTAATTGTAAAAACGCTTCATCATCCCCATGTATTGCTTTTTCAGCAAGTTCTATCTCTGTCAATTCCCCACCTCCAATTGCCCTCTATACATTAGACCCTTAAACACAAAAAAAGTTTTCATACCCAAGAGTCCAACCCATTTCTTTTATTGTGACATAGGATATGGGGAAGTGCGTGAAAGGAGAGAAATAATGACGAATAGTCACGAAGATGAGTTATGGTACCCAAAATTACCTGAAGGATATACGGGAGGGGCACAAGATATGAATGGATATGGAATGGACGGATGGATGCCTGGAGCTGGAATGCCGAATTATGGAATGGGCGGAATGCCAGGGATGGGAATGCCCAATTATGGAATGGGCGGAATGCCAGGGATGGGGATGCCGAGTTATGGAATGGGCGGAATGACAGAGATGGGGATGCCGAGTTATGGAATGGGCGGAATGCCAGAGATGGGGATGCCGAGTTATGGAATGGGCGGAATGCCAGGGATGGGGATGCCGAGTTACGGTAATGAGTGGAGTCAAGGAAACAGCAGCGCATTTCAGCCAATGCCAGGATTTCCAGGTGGCGGGTTTCCTGGAGGTGGATTGCCTGGAGGTGGATTGCCTGGAGGTGGATTCCCTGGGGGTGGATTCCCTGGAGGTGGATTCCCTGGAGGCGGATTCCCTGGAGGCGGATTCCCGGGGCAAGGTGGAGGGCATCAGCAATCACCAACTTCACCACCGCCGGGCCATACACCGGCCTACCCAAGTGCATCGCTTTTAAGGGTTGACCCAGGTGCAATTAGAGGCTGCCTATTTAGATATACGTATGTATGGACGTCCAGAAGAAATGGTTTCTGGTATTACCCAACATTCGTAGGTCGTACTTCGGTCGCGGGATACCGTTGGAGCCCAAGCCGAAGAAGATGGGAATTCTTTGGAATTGACTTAAATCGTATCGATCAGTTTACTTGTTTTTGATGAATGAAAAAGGAATCCTTTCTAATGAAGGATTCCTTTTTCTTTTCTATTTCACCCGAATGCCACGTCTAAGATCATCATGACTGCAAAACCGATCATTAGGCAAATTGAAGCGAGGTCTTTATTCCCGTTTTCCTGAGAACCTGGAATGACCTCTTCGACTACGACAAAGATCATCGCTCCAGCTGCAAAACTTAGGGCAAATGGAAGTAGTGGTTGCATCGTTGTAACGGCTAAGACGCCTATCACAGCTGAAAAAGGCTCAACCGCGCCTGACAACTGTCCATAGAAAAAGCTTTTCCTGCGAGACATACCATCCCTGCGAAGCGGCATGGATACTGCTGTCCCTTCCGGAAGGTTTTGGATTCCAATGCCGACAGCCAATGCGATTGCCGCAGCGATTGTAGCCGATGGCATTCCGGCCGCCACTGCACCGAAGGCAACTCCGACCGCAAGCCCTTCGGGAATATTATGAAGCGTAATAGCAAAGACAAGAAGCGTGCTACGTCTTCTGCCTGCGGGATTTATCCCCTCTGCATCTTTCATGGAAGAGCCTGGGTGTAAGTGCGGAATAATCGCATCCGCCAGCCATAGAAATAGGCCGCCCAATAAAAAACCAGCTGTTGCCGGAAACCAGGATGGAAATGGTCCATTTTCCGCCATTTCAATCGAAGGTGAAAGCAATGACCAAAAACTTGCTGCGATCATGACACCGCCTGCAAAGCCTAACATCCCATCCATAAACTTTTGATTGACTTTCTTTGTTGTAAACACCAAGGCTGCCCCGATAGCGGTCATTCCCCAGGTGAATAAGGTGGCAATTATTGCCTGTTTAATTGGACTAAGTCCTATAAAATAATCTATCATCATGATTCTCCTTATTTCTACAAGGTTCTATATATTATAGCTATTATATGTGTGATGTTTCCCTTGTGCAATATTTTAATCAAAAAATAAAATATTGCAGTGGAATGAATGGGAAGTTTTTGGGCGGGAACGAGAACTATCTTGGCGTAAGGAGAACTCTTTGGGAGAGAATGAGAACACTCTTGACGAAAAGGAGAACTCTTTGGGAGAGATTGAGAACACTCTTGACGAAAAGGAGAATTCTTTGGGAGAGAACGAGAACTCTTTTGGCGTTAATGAGAACTTATCGCATAAGAACGAGAACTCTCTTGACGAAAAGGAGAACTCACCACGGTCGGAGTTTCAGTTCACAAAATTAAAACCGCGTATTTACATCCCAAATATTATTTCTCCAAAACGTTCCATGGTATTATTAAGAAATGAACGTTTCATAGAGAATGATCCTTAAGGAGTGAAGTATTTTGGATAAAAAAGAGAGACAACTCTTTAATTACTATTACAATAAATTTGCAGAAAGACACTTTGACGAAAAGGACGTCTTGAGCTTTTTATTATTTGTAAAAAATGATGTACAAGATAATAAAGTGATGAAGGAACTTGGAGATTTTATCGTACATAGGGAAAATAATACGGGGTATATCAAAGAGTTTTTCGAGGACTGCAAGGAGATCATTAACAATCTTGGAAAAGGAAAGCCTAAAAAGATTGAAACGATGTTCTCTTTTAAAGAGATACGAAACGGTTTCAACAATTTATTCATCGAACATGGGTTAGAAAAGCTATCACATGATGTCATTAACGATCTTCTTTTATGCATTATTTCGTTGCTTCAAAACGTTAAATTGGTATCAGGAAGCTTACAGAAAGAAGTAGGTCATCTAAGTTTTGCGGCATCCAGCAAGGAATTATTTTTAATGGGCAATATGAAGGTCTTGCATAAAGGACGTTTCATACCAGTGACATTCCCTGTTTTGTCAGTGAAAAACATGTATGAGAAAGTCAAACCGCAAGACGAGAAAGACACCCCGTATCTATTTGATGACCAAATTATTGATGTTATCAACAGTGATGGAGAAATGATAATCACATTTCCTACATTATAATACCGTTAGGGAGCCAATTTGATTGGCTTCCTTTTTTGTTTGTAAAGGTACCTGTGCACGACACATTTATGACAATTCTATATAATGTATAAAAATACTTAAAGTTGACATGCAAACGGCATAAAATCAGTCTTTCCATTTCTTTTTTATACACTTTCAGTGAATTTTCTTGATTGTGTTTGGCACAGGTACCTTAACATCGGTACCTTAACATCAGCATGTATACATTCGGTAGAATATGAGGGAATTCTCTATATTTGTCGGGAGTCAGGCATGCATTAATGGTAGACTGAATATACAAAATAAATGCGAGTTTGCTATATGGGAGGTGAAACGTTGAAAATCGTTATTGCGGGTGGCACCGGTTTTATTGGGAATAAATTAATAGACTTATTTCTACAGGAAGGCCATGAAGTGATTGTTCTAACGAGGAAAGTAAGACCCTCATCAAACAATTTGTCATATGTAGTTTGGCTTGAAGACAATACAAGTCCTGAAAAGGAAATTGGAAATGCCGATGTGTTCATTAACTTGGCTGGCGTTTCGATAAATGACGGAAGATGGACGGAGAAACATCAAAAGCAGATCTATGACAGCAGGATGGTCGCGACATATGAGCTGCTGAGGATCATTTCCGAAATGCCTCAGAAACCATCCGTATTTATAAACGCCAGTGCAATTGGCATTTACCCTGTATCTCTCAATAATGTGTATACGGAAGATTCGACTGACATGCCTGATGACTTTTTAGGCAGAACAGTTCATGATTGGGAGAAAAAGGCGAAGCGCGCAGAGGAATTCGGGATACGCACGGTCTTCATGAGATTCGGAGTCGTGTTAGGAAATGACGGCGGCGCACTGCCTCTCATGGCATTGCCGTATAAACTATTTGCGGGCGGGACGGTTGGATCGGGAAAACAGTGGGTTTCATGGATACATGTCGTTGATGTGGTCCGCGCGATTTTGTTCGCGGTTAGAAGTGAACGGTTGCGAGGTCCCGTAAATGTCACAGCCCCCTTCCCTCTAAGAATGAAAGAATTCGGCAAAACGATTGGCAGCGTATTAGGCCGGCCACATTGGATTCCCGCACCATCAATCGCTATGAGAATGGCATTGGGACAAAAGAGCAAATTGGTCCTTGAAGGTCAAAAAGTATTGCCGAAAGTGTTACTTGAAAAGGGATTTGATTTTGAATTTCCAAAGTTAGAGTCAGCTTTGAGGGATTTATTGACGTAAAATTGTAAAGTACCTGTGAAGGGGGAACGCCCCCTTCTTCTTTTCATACTGAAAGAAACCACCAAAAATCAGAAAGTCTTCGTCATAAAAACCTGCGATACTGGCGTGTTTTCGAAACCGTTTGAAACCAAAGATGAAACTACACGGCCATCCCCTTTTAGGAAGTTGTAAGTTGTACGGGTAATCGGTTGATCATATTCCAATGCGTGAGCAAGAAGTTTGTTGAAAGCATCTTCATTCCCATTTTCCTTTACCTGAAACAACGTAATGCCTTCCGCTTCATTCCCAAACACAGATTTCTTACGGATCAAACAAGCAGCCTGCACAGCTCCATTCTTTGTAATCAATACAGCTTCCCCACCTATTTTCGGTGTGCCACTGACATCGGTTTGCCAAGGGACAATGCCAGGAAATAAATCTGAGCCAATAGCTTGAGCCGATGGAATTCTTATCATTTCATAACCGTCAAGGCTTGGTAACTGGCTGTTTACAACACCGTTTGAACGTAAAAAGAGCAATTCATCCTCTATTTTGTAGCCACACTTTTCATACAAAGAAATGGCTGGCTTATTTTCAGAAAGCGCTTCTAAAGTCGCTATAGAAACATCACATTCGTTTAGACGTTTTTCCGCTTCCTCCATTAAGGGGTAACCAAGCCCCCTCCCCCTGTATTCCGGGATAATGCCCGTTCCACCATTCCAGGAAATCTTTTGACCATCCACTTCTCTTATTCCTTGAAGCACGAAGCCGATTGGGTCCGCTCCGTCATATGCAACGACGGATAACGCCGGAGATAAGCCATCATTACCAAAACGGCCTACGAATGTATCCAAAGATAAATTCATTGGCATTATATATCCTTCAAACCCACGATTAAACAGGTCATGCGCTTTTTCAAAGCTTAACGAAGAAATCAATTTATACGAGATGTTCATGGCTTCCCCCAGATTTTTTTATTTTCAAAACGAAGTTAAACATACCGGCTTTGTAGTAGGCATAAACCACCGATCCAACTGTTTTGCCGGCCAATTATTCACTTCCACTTTTCCATATTGGACTAACTGCTCCATGCTGACACAGCCCATCCACCAGGAACTTAAATCTGAAACAGCAATGCTCAAGTCAACGTCTTCAATAGAATCGAAGGATTTTTCAATGCTCCAAGTATCTTCACTGAATGTTAACTGGTACCTACCGTTTTGCTCCTGAATAAACGAATCCTTGAGAAATATGGAAATGGTTACAGGGCTTTCAGGTCGATTCAATGAATTAAAGTTAGTTTGTTGTACAAATGACTCGATTGAGCTAATTCTATACATGATTCCCGTACCAACAGTTCCGATTTCATGATACACACTTGGAATCAAACGATTGCTATCGTTTCGAGGATCATCAAAATGATAGATAAGTGATTCATCATGCGTCCGAACATACACACGATCCACTTGATCCTGTTGTGAATGAATCCAAGTACACATATCGACGAAAGCACTTGGCTTCGTCCATACCCATTCAAGGATATTCATATCATGGTGAAGAAAATGACTATCTTTCACAGGTTGCAACGTATATGCAAGTGCACCAACTAATGCATCCCCTTCATACACTCCTGCATAATGGGAAACTTTTTTCTTAATTACGTTTCGTTCATGCCAAGTCCGCTCCATCATTCCATGATGCATAGATACAAATTCATTGTAGACAGCAACAATCTTTTCTTCTTCGGCCGCAGACAACATGACCACTTTTTTTCGATCACCACTGTTTGGGAAACTTGCAGGCTTCAATTTATATTGGTAGCGAGTTGGTCCATATCCGTATCCCATCTTTTGATAAAAAGAAGTATTAAAAGGGTATAACGATACAATCCCGACATTTTCTTGCCTTGCAAGCTCGTGAAAATGTTGCAACAACTGTTTCGCTATACCTTCTTTCTTATGGAAAAAATGAACCGCTACCATGCCAATTCCCCAAATACGAACAATTTCTCCGTTAACATTCCCATTAAGTTTATGAAGTTTGTATAACCCTAACAACTCATTTTGTTCATTAAATAACCCGTAGAATTTCAAGTTATTTTGAGATTCAATTTCGATAGTAAGACGCTCAATAAATGCTTTCTGAGCTTCCTCACCCGATAGTTGCATCCCTGGATAAGCCATTGCCACGAGAGAAGCCGCTTGTTCTAAATCACTTTTAGTTAATAAACGAATCACATACATCCCCCCTTCTAAAATTATAAATCTTAGAATTGTGCGAGTAAACAGCTTTAGCTAAAGAGTCGGGTTAGTTGAAGAAACACGTTTTAGCAAATCTGGTCAAATTGTTGAATAACACCGGAATAACGCCGGGGGGAAGAAATACAGATGCTTATTAATCACTCCTCATAAATTTGTCCCTATTGAACAAAATATATTACGGGACCAGTGCTACTTAGAACATAGCACTTCACCATAAAAAAACGAGGGAGTGAAATTAAGTGACTGATTTTAACAAACGCAAACCTAACGATAACGATACTGGCAAGGCAGCAGGAACAGGTGTAGGTGCATTTACTGGGGATACTATGGCTACTGCTCTTGATCCATTTGGTACTGCTGCTGTTTCTGATTCTGACAAAGCGCCGGACAACAAGGCGAGGGAAGGTAACGTCGATGACAATAAAGATGGCCCCAAAACCAGAGATAAATATTAAGTAAAGTCATCCTTTAACCGTGGATCATGGTATGTGCAACGGACTTCCTAAATGGGAGTCCGTTTGTAAAGGTATCTGTGCATGACACATTTATGACAATTCGAAGAAATGCATAAAAATACCCGATGTAACTATAGCGTTATTGTCATTTCGGGATTTCCATTTCTTCCTTATGCATTTTCGTTGAATTTTCTCTATTGTGTATTACACAGGCACCTTTACAAATTGTATAAAAATACCCGATGCAGCTATGAAGTCATTGCTACATCGGGATTTACATTTCTATTTTCATTCAATGCACTGTTCAGCAATCAATTGATATGATTTATGCTTATCTTTCGGAGAATAAGTAATGGTAACGATCATGATTTCATCTGCAAGCACACGGGATTTGATCTCCATAAGTTTGCTTTTCACTTTTTCCGGATTCCCGATAATCATTTTACTTTTCGCTCTTTCAATTGACTCCTGATCACCCATGTTTAATTGAAATTCTTTTGCTTTTTCGATAGAAGGAACACCTTGTTTCCCTTCGCCATTCTCTCTTTGCAGGCCCCAAACAATAGAGCTTAAAGCAATGTCTTCTGCTTCTTGTGTAGTTTCTGCGCAAATTACTGTTAAGGTCATAATGACATAAGGTTTCTGGCCATTTTTTCTAGGTTGAAATGAATCACGATAGTGTTGAATGATTTCTTCACCGTTATCATCGCTCATAAATTGTCCGAAGCAATAGGCTAAACCATTTTCCGCTGCAAAACTTGCACTTTTTTTACTGGTCCCTAACATCCAAAGTTCAGGACTAATTTCCGGCAATGGAGAAGCCTGTAATATGGCGTCTTCATTATCTACGTATTTAATTAATTCCTTTACTAAATCAGGCATTTTATAAACATGTTGTAAATAATTGTCGGATAATGCATTTGATGCTTCAGCCGGGCCGCCCGGTGCCCTCCCGATCCCCACATCAATCCGATTTGGAAAGAGGATGGATAACAAGTTATACGTTTCTGCTACTTTATACGGTTTATAATAGGGCAATAACACAGCTCCGGAGCCAATTCGTATACGTTTTGTATTTGCACCTATATACCCTAACATCACTTCCGGTACGGAACACGCAAGTCCCGGCAATGCATGATGTTCAGCAATCCAATAACGTGAATATCCGAGTGTATCCCCGAGCCGTGCTAAATTCATGGATTCTTGAAGTGCCTCTTGGGCAGTTTGATTTGTCGATATAGGAGATTGATCTAAAATGCTTAATTTCATAATATGAACCTCTCCTTTTTTAGTTCTCCACTTCTTTTAATGTTAGTTTATATTCACCAACATTTCCTTTTTCATATAAATTTGTTATGGATGTTGAATATTGTTGGATCGTTCCACGGAATTCAATCTGTTTCTCTGGCACCTTAACATCAAATGTTCCTTTATAAAGGAGTGTTGTAATATCATGATACTCTTCATTTGTCACATTAAAAGTTACTGAAATCCAGATTTTATTTTCTTTCTTTTTCTTTTCAAAATGTGAAATTTTGATTATCGTATCATTTAGTCGAATTTCCTGAACCACTTCATCAAACTCCTTTAATCCATAAACGCGCCCACTCTATGAATTTCGATTGATTCATTTAATTTCACGGTACCATTCAAAGAATTACCCCTGAAAAACTCCCTTTTAATACTTCTATCCCTTCCTGGTTTGTGCATATAAAGAACGTACTTATAGACGTTCGGTTTTTATTTTCCTGCCATTCGTATTCCTCGATTTCCACTTCACACTTGATTGTATCACCTGTAAATACAGGTCTTAAAAACTCAAAATTCATCGTCCGGGCTAACACGTTTGCATCTCCACCAATTTTCGTCGGTAACGTTGCTGTAAGTAGCCCTTGGATTACAAGTCTTCCTTGTTCATCCGGGGTAATGTGATGTTCCCCTTCATCACAGGAAACTTCCGTGAATAATTCAACATCCCTCACTGTAAAAGTACGTTCAAACGTGATGATATCCCCTATTTTTAATGACATATATCTCCCCCCTATTCAAGGCCGTCGTTCCTCGAAAAGAACTCAAACAATAAATTCCAAAGGTCCGATGATTGTAATAATTATAACGCAAGTTGTCACAATTGCCATAACTCAAAAAGAGCAACCCGCTTACCTTCAAAAGGTATTTCGGGTTGCTCTTTTCATATTTAATGCGGCAGAAATGCCAATTGATAAAAGAATAGAACTGCGAACACATATACCAGAGGATGGACGACACGCCATTTCCCTGTTACAACCTTCAAGATCGGATAAGAGATGAATCCTAACGCAATCCCTGTTGCAATACTTGACGTAAGCGGCATGCTTAAAATGATCAAAAATGCAGGGAAAGCTTCATCGATTTCATCCCATTTAATCCTCGCAATGGCCCCCATCATTAAACTACCTACGATAATCAATGCAGGTGCGGTAATTGATGATAAACCTGAAACCGCACTAACAAGTGGTCCGAAAAACGCTGCAACGATGAAAAGAATCGCGACAGTCACCGTAGTGAGCCCAGTTCGCCCTCCTGCAGCAACACCTGCTGAAGATTCAATATAAGCGCTTGTAGGAGTCGTTCCGAACATAGAACCAGCAGTAGCTGCCACAGAGTCTGCAAGGAGTGCTTGTCGAGCTCTCGGCATTTTATTATTCTTCATTAACCCTGCTTGCTGTGCAACACCGATCATCGTTCCAGTCGTATCAAAAATCGTCACCATTAGGAATGAAAAGACGACCGGGAACAGCATATGTTGCCATACATCCGTGAAGGCAGTGAATGGATTGGAAATAATGAGCCCTTCCGGAAGTGACGGCATTTGAACGAACCCTTGGTCGAACGAAAGATGTCCTGTGAAAAAGGCGACCACTGCCGTAATGATCATTCCAAGGAACAATGCCCCGTGCACCCTCAATGCCATCAGAATAAGCGTTACAGTAAGTCCAAGCAAAGCAAAAAGCACAGTTGGTGAATGAAGATCGCCTAACGCAACAAGATTGGATGGATGAGCTACGATCATTCCAGCTTGTCTCATTCCTATAAAGGCGATAAACAAGCCAATCCCAGCGGTAATACCATGCTTTAAGTTCTCAGGAATGGCTTCTATCAATACTTTCCTAAAAGGAGTCAACGATAAAATAACAAAAATGAGACCCGCCACGAAAACTGCTGAGAACGCTGTTTGATATGTAAGTCCATTCGTTCCGACGACAGAATACGCAAAATACGCATTCATGCCCATTCCCGGCGCAATCGCAATCGGATAGTTAGCAGCAAGTGCCATCCATAAAGTCCCGATGACAGTTGCGATAATTGTCGCAGTGAACACCTGATCGAATGGGACACCAGCGTCTTTTAATATGATTGGGTTGACAATCACTATATAGACCATCGTAAAAAAGGTCGTGAAGCCTGCAAGGACTTCCGTTTTTACAGTTGTATTGTTTTCTTGTAATTTAAACACAGAGAAACTCCCCCAAAGACGAACATTATTTAATTACATTCATATATTATTCGTTTTTGAAGGATTTGGCAAGTGTTTTATTTGAAAAGGTAAAAAGACTGTAGCAAACATAAAATGTTTGCCTACAGTCTATTTTTTATTAACTCCAACTTTGGAGTTCTGTTACCCTTCTCTTTTTAGATGTAAGAAATCACTAACTACCTTTACAAATTCATCTCTTGGATACTTCTTATATAAGTCGCTTGCTAATCGAATCGGGTCGCCAAAAAAGTATCTCTCATATTGGGTTTGCCTTGTTCCAAATGAACTCATTGTCAGATCCCAAGCTAAACGAAATATTTGTACTCGTTCCTCCGCTGTCTTCGTTGCCCCTTTAAGATAAGAATTTAGGTCCTTTCTAATACTAGAATGAAATGATTTTTCGGTTGGCAATGCAATCATTCCACTCGCTCCAAGCAGCTGGATAATTTCAGTAAAACGAGGGTAGATTTTAGGAAAGATGTTACCAGCAACTTGAAGCGGGAAAATTTCTGGCCTCATAAACCCCCATTCATCTAATTCCGCGTTATTCTCCGCTTTCTCCAATAAGGCTTTCATCGTTTCTAAACCAATGATGATTTCCGACATCTTTTCTTGGATATGTTGATATCCGCTAATATTAATCGTTTCGATAAGAAGTTCAGCAATCCCTAAGATGAACTCTGTTTTTACAATTTGTCTAGTCAACACTTGGTGCTTAGCAAAAGGATGGAACGAGCTTTGAATAGGGAATTCTTCGGCTACCTCCGCATTGTTGTAATAAAATACCCTGCTCCAAGGTACCAATACATTGTCAAAGACAACGATAGAATCCATTTCTTCAAACCGCGAGCTTAATGGATGATCAAAAGAAGATTGGCCTCCGATGAATGTATCCCGACAAATAAACTTTATTCCTTTCGTGTTAGAGGGGATAGAAAAAGCAAAAGCTTCATCTTCATTAAATAGAAATTTACCTACACTAAATACTAAAACTTCATCTGTTAGCCCCCCTTGCGTAGCTAGAAGGCGGGCGCCTTTAACGAAAATTCCTTCTTCATTTGTAGCAACAATTTTTGCAGCGATTGGCTCATCGGTATTTTCAATGTAAATTTGAGAACGGTTCACTTGCGGCGAAATAAATGTATGTGTAAACGACAAGTCATTTTCCCTGGCAAATTCATAAAAAGCTTGTAGATTATTTGGAAAACAATTTTCCTTATTTTTTAAAAAGGGTACTGAAGAAGCAAAGCTCGTCAAAACTGTGTTCAAATAATCTGGACTTCTTCCCATGGTACCCATTGAATACTTAGCCCAATGTTCAGTCATTTTTCTTCTTCTAATTAAGTCCTCTTTTGTTTTCGGCTGCAAATAGGAAAGACCAATCATTTCTCCTGAAACTGGAGAGATGAATGTCATTTCATCTTTTATTTCCGGGTCATGCTGCAAGTCATAAAGAGCCGCTTTCGACTGAATAAGTCCCTTAAAGGCAGGATATTCAGAGAGCGGCCCCTCAATTTTTTCACCGTCATACCAAATTTCATTATTTAGCAGATTTAATCGGGTAATATAGTCATTTCCATTAATAGCGCCCATGTTTCACTCCCCAATGTTAATCGATATGTAATAAGAAGTGTTCGATCATAGAATTACTGTATGTGAAGTGAGCATGCTAATATTCCTTCTTTGACGAATGGCCAACCATGAGAAGTTCAATGACCTTTTCTTCAATTAGACAAGGTCCAAAATAGGAGGGTTGCCCATAGACTAAGAGTGGAGGTGAAAAAAGAGTGAATCAAAGTTCCATGCAGACTTCTACGAGTACAGAAGTCTTAAATGAAATATTAAAAGCGATCGATGGTGAGTACACTGCAATTGCCTGCTATGAGTTATTAGCGAACCAAGCTCCAAATGACGAGATGAAAAAACGCATTCTTGAAATCAGAAATGATGAAATTAGACACTACACAACCTTTTGGTATCTTTATATTTCGTTAACAGGTAAGCAACCTTCTCCCAAAATGACAAGACAATGTCCTTCCGATTTCAAAAGCGGAGTTCTTGCTGCATTCAAAGATGAACAAGAAACCGTTGACTTCTATCACGAAGTCGCGAGAAGTACCGATAACCCAATTGTTAGAGACGCTTTTACACATGCCTCAGCCGATCAACAAAATCATGCGGTTTGGTTTTTATACTTTCTGAATAACCTGTAATACCGATAGCTAGCCGAATTTCATGTCGACTAGCTTTTTTCTTAATTCTTTAATGGAAAAAGCATGCAAGGAGTCCTCTTTTGATTTTTGATAGTCCGAAATAAATAAAAAATGAAAGTCGACAACTGTTGTTTAGTCGACTTTCATTTTTTTGTCTCTTTATATTTCTCTTCTATTATTACTTTTTAGACCTAACCGCTAACGGCGCATTTCGCATAATCGGATATGTGATTAACAATGCAATCAGACTAATCGTAACCACAAAAAAGAATATCGCTGAGTCACTCAGATCCTGGGCAACTACCCATTTCCAAAATGAAAAGTTGATCAGTCCGCTGTATTGCAAAAGCGTACTGACGATTATCAATACAGTCATCCAAATGACACTTCTTTTCAAACCGAGTCGATGATAGATTGCATAAAACAGAAAAGCGAAGGAGAAAAGAAAAATTCCTACCATGAAATCCATTAAAAAATAGGATAGAAAAGTATACTCCCGATGTAAAAAGGTTCCTGGATGCAGGATGTGAGCCGCTACATTCCATCTCTCATAAAATGTTAAGAGAATCCATTGAAAGACATTTAAAATAAAGGTGACAACAAGGACACTTGCCAACCCTATTGCATAAAACGTTTTCAGCAAATTGGTCCTTGTACTTCCCATTCCGATTGCGACAGGGAAAATGGTTTTGAAGCTATTCACGGCAAACAGCATAATGAAAAAATAGGTTGGTCCTGAGATAGCAGCGATCACCTCTTCACCTAAGTTAAAGAAATATCCAACGGTTAACCAGACTAATAATATAGGGATTGTAATATACAAAATCAGCAGCTGTGCGAAGGCAAATCGTGCATCTTCATAAACAATCCTGAATGTCCCGCTGTTTATGTTCATTGGGCCACCTCAATTCGTTTTTCTGTTCGATTTACTAAATAATCATGCAGGGAGGCTGGTTCAATCGTTAGACCATTGGCCATTGCAAAATGCTTCCATTCACTCGTAAACGGCTCATCAAGCATGACTTTCATTTTCGTACCTATTACTTGTTGCTCCAACACAGTATGCGACTGGATAATCGTTGAAAAAGCATCCTTCTCCCCGCTTAACCATATGCCTTTTTCCCGCATCGTTTCCATTGGTTCATGGAAGAGAACGTTGCCATCATGAATCACGACCAGCGCTTCACATAGCGTTTGAATTTCTTCGATATTATGTGAGGATAATAAAATAAGCCTTGGATTCTCTTCATAACTATCCAATAATACTTTGTTAAATTTCTTTTGCATCGCAATATCTAACCCGTTTGTAGGTTCGTCAAGTATCGTGATATCTGCATTGCTGGCCATACCGATGATGAATTGCAGCGCCGATTTCATACCTTTAGATAGCCCAGACACATGTTTCTTTTCATTCAAATTAAAAATGGATAACAGCTTTTTCGCAAAATCCATATCAAAATTCGGATTGTAATAATTACCAAAACGTAATGCATCTTTTACTTTCCACATCTTACTGAATGGATGATCTTCTTGCATATAACATAGATGATTATTTGTTCGATCATCGTTATAAGGGGTAAATCCTTGTATATTGATCTCACCCTGATTTGGTTTTAAATGGCCGGCTAACAACTTCATGAGGGTTGTTTTCCCAGAACCGTTCCGCCCCCAAAGTCCAACGATGACTTTCTCATGCTCTATCAAAGAAAAGTCATGCAATACGTCGGTTGTATGATATCTGAAATGAACTTGATTGACTTCTATCATGATTGTGCCTCCTTTTCAATTAATTGGATGATTTTTTGGACATCCATCCCCAAGCGAGCCCCTTCCTCTAACAAAGGGGTTATATAATTCTGTCGAAATTGTTTCTGGCGTTCCTCTACTATTTTCTGATAAGCTCCTTCACTTACAAACATACCGATACCTCTTTGTTTATAAATAAAAGCATCATCCACTAAAGTTTGAAGCCCTTTTCTCACGGTTGCACGATTAATAGTGTAAAAGCTGGATAATTCATTTTCAGAGGGCAATTGTTCTCCTTCTTTTATATGACCTTCCACGATTTCATTTAATATAATTTGTGCAATTTGTAGAAAAAGTGGTTGATTTTCATCTAATGATGGCTTCAACGTTTCACCTCCAGATTCATCGGCATGGTTACTTGTATACTCGACTATACAAGTATATTATATGTCAATCTTGTTGTAAAGATACACAAAAATAGCCCTGTGAATTCGATTGAATTCACAGGGCCATTTTTCTTTCTCCACATATCTTCGACTCATAACCATAACGAAAGCCTTCTAAAATTTCTCCAATCCCTCTCCTTGCCCATCTATAACCCCCCTTACCTTAGCCGTCCAATTCACCATGAAGATGCCGATGAATATACATACACCGCCAAGTAATACGTTCCACTTCATCGTTTCATCCAAAAATAACGACCCTGTAAGAACGCCGAAAAATGGGGCTAAAAACAAGAATGCACTTGTTTTGCCAGGGTCGCCTTTTTGGAGAAGGTAAAACCACACTGCAAATTGTACAATGGAAGCCATTAATGCCAGCCATAAAAGAATAGTGATCGATATGGCGTTAATTTGAAACGAAGGCTTCTCCAATAGAAAACTTCCGACGAACAGAATCAGACCACCAATCAACATTTGATAAGCCGTTAAAATCCACGTATTGATTTGAGGCCCCCACTTTTTAATCAGCAGCGTGCCAATAGCCCATGAAATGGCTGACAGTATACCAAAAAGAGTTCCTATTTGAACGTCCATTTGCGCGCCTAAAGTAATGAATACGCCTACAAAACCCAAAATAACACCGGTCCATTGCCGCCAATTATACGTCATTTTCATGAAAAACGTTCCAAATATGACAACCAAAAGTGGGTTCGTAAATGTTAATATAGATGATTGCCCCGCTGTGATTGTTCGCAAACTGACGAAAATACATCCCATGACACATGCTGTTTGAAAGAAACCGATCAGCGCTATTTTTATCCAATCCGACAACTGCTTAGGATGAACGATTCTTAAAGATTTCACAATAACCGCCATAATGACCCCTGCTATAAGGAACCGTAGTGCAACCAACATGATTGGTGTAGCATATATCAATCCGATCTTTCCGATTGTAAAGGCTGAGCCCATTAAAGATGTTGTTAAGATGACAAAAAATCCAAAAAGCCACTTATTCATAAGGGCAGTCTCCTTCGTCCCTCATTGCTGAAAATTGGTAAAGTTCTTAAATCGAGTATAACACTTTAGGCCGTCTGAAGTCCCGCACTCAAATTATCGGTCGCTCACCGTTAACGAGAAGATACTCAATTTCTTTAATTCTAGTCCGAAACCTCAATAACAATGTATACTTTTAGAAAGGAGAAGTGATGTTGTCATGTGTTTGATTAATTTCCATGTCCATGATCATCCGATCTACCACTTGGTCGTGGCTGCGAACCGGGACGAGTTTTACGAGCGACCGACTGCACCGGCGCATTTTTGGGTGGATAAGCCTGATTTATTGGCGGGCAGGGACTTATCGCAAAAAGGAACATGGCTCGGCATTACTAAATATGGACGATTTGCTGCACTGACCAATTATAGAGATCCTTCTGAACAGAAGAAGGACGTTCGGTCTCGCGGTGAAATCGTGACTGATTTTCTCGAATCCGATATAACAGCCGCTGAGTTTCTGAAATCTTTACAACAGAAGCGTTCGGAGTATGCGGGTTTCAACGTGATTGCCGGTACTGCGGATGAGTTGTTTTATTACTCGAATATCGAAAATGATGTGAAGAAGATATCACCTGGGACACATGGGTTGTGCAATCATTTTCTCGACACGCCATGGCCGAAAGTCGTAAAAGGGAAAGCGAATCTACGGAAGCTTGTTGAACAAAATCGTGTAATTCAACCTAATGAACTGTTTGATTTACTGCAAGATGCCGAGCCGTTTCCGGAAGAGCAACTTCCAAATACGGGGGTCGGTGAACAACTCGAACGGGTGCTATCTCCCCTATTCATCAAATCCGAAGGGTATGGCACTCGCTCCTCAACAGTCCTGCTCATTGATCATGAAAATAACATCACTTTCGTCGAACGGACGTATCGAGAAGGAGAATTCGTGGAAGACCGTACGTTCAAGTTTTAAATAGACCTTTGCAGGGAAAGAATGGACCCTTGCGAGAAAGAATGGACCCTGACAGGGAAAGAATGGGCCCTTGCGAGAAAGAATGGACCCTTGCGGTGAATGAATGAGCTCTTACCGCAAATAAACGATCCCTCCGAATAATAAAAGATTTCGCGGTATAAGGTAGTTTTTTTTAGGAATGTATCAGTGCATTAGGCTATAAAAAGTGATACTATTTGATGAGCAAAGGATTTTCCATGCAACAGGAGGATACAAAATGAGTAACGAAGATAATTTTTGGCTTGATCTACCGAAGCCGTTTTTCATATTAGCACCAATGGAAGATGTCACAGACGTCGTGTTCCGTCACGTCATCAGTGAAGCAGGACGACCTGATGTATTTTTCACCGAGTTTACGAATACAGAAAGCTATTACCATCCTAACGGAAGAGAAAGTGTTCGCGGCCGTTTGATGTTCACAGAGGATGAACAGCCAATTGTCGCTCATATTTGGGGCGATAAACCTGAGTACTATAAACAGATGAGCATCGATATGAAAAAACTTGGTTTCCGCGGCATCGATCTCAATATGGGCTGCCCGGTACAAAACGTAGCGGCAAACGGAAAAGGTGCCGGATTAATTCGACGCCCCGAAGTTGCAGCTGAAATCATCCAAGCTGCTAAAGCAGGTGGATTGCCGGTTAGTGTCAAAACAAGGCTCGGCTATATTGAAATCGACGAATGGCGCGATTGGTTACGACATATCTTGGAGCAAGACATTGCAAACCTGTCCATTCACCTTCGCACAAGAAAAGAAATGAGCAAAGTGGATGCACACTGGGAACTGATTCCTGAAATTAAAAAGTTACGGGATGAAGTCGCTCCAAATACTTTGTTAACGATCAACGGCGATATCCCTGACCGTGCAACAGGGTTAAAATTAGTGGAGCAATACGGCGTTGACGGTGTCATGATCGGCCGTGGCGTTTTCACAAATCCTTTTGCTTTTGAAAAAGAACCAAAGGAACATAGTGTGAAAGAATATCTCGATTTACTGCTATTGCAATTGGACTTGCATGATAAATATTCAACTGAAGCAGAACCACGTCCATTCAAACCACTTCTACGCTTCTTTAAAATCTATATTCGTGGATTTAGAGGCGCTGCTGAGTTGAGAAACGATTTGATGAATACGAAAACGACGGATGAGGTCCGACGCATGTTGAAGGAAGTTATGGAGAAGGAACTGGATTTAAATTGATCATAAAAAGAGGTTGAAAAATGAGTTCATTTTTCAACCTCTTTTACTTTTTCTTTGTAAAGGTACCTGTGCACGACGCATTTATGACAATTCAACACATTGTATAAAAACATCTGAACTAACTACACAAAGATTGATACACGTGTATTTCCACTTCTTTTTCATGTATATTCGATGAATTTTCTTGATTGTGTGTAGCACAGGTACCTTTACATTTTTCGACAAAGAAAGCCCTGCACATCTTATTTGATGTGCAAGGCCAGTTTAGTTCTTAACTATATTTATATCTCGTCCATTTTCTTACATCACCAGCAATTACGTCTGCGATTAACTTCCCTGCATCGGCATCTAAAGTCGTTATTACGGTTAATATCTCTGTCTCGATCAACTTCATTGCGACGCATAAAATCGTTGAATCGATCAATATCATTGCGTCGACCAAATTCATTACGACGATCAAATTCATTGTCAAATCTGTTATCCCGTTCAGACCTTACTCTACGGCACTCACAAATTAAATCTACATCTCGTCTGCGTCTATTATTGTCAAAGCACATATGTTTTCACCCCAATCATCGCATAATAAGCTGGCCAGCTCTTACCTTAATATATGGATGAGTGAATCAATTGGAATGGACAAACAATATAGTTATAGAATCTTTATTTAAATTGTATTGTAAAGGTGCCTGCGCACTACACACAAAAACCCACCATTCTTTGATAAAATGTAATTAGTTCTTAATTGAAATGATGTGAAGGATTAATTAATTTGGGTACCTGTTTTGGGGTACCTATTTTATTTACCACAAAATAATACAGGAGGTATTCATGATATGCCTAACACCTTAAGCAACACCCTTTTTACGGTTCCACCACCTTCAAGAACATCGTACCCGATACGTTCAGGTAATCTTCTTCGACCACTTATTGACGGGGAACCCGCATTTCGCCGTGTTTGTGAGGCAATCGAACAAGCAAAGCAGAGTGTTTGGGTTACCGTCACTTTCATGTGGGCAACATGCCAGATGCCTGACGGTAGAGGCACTCCGCTCGATGTTCTGAATCGGGCAGCTGACCGCGGATTGGATGTGCGTGTAATCTTTTGGCGTCCTGACGCTGAGACCGCATCATTGAAAACAAATGCATTCTGGGGAGCTCCGGGGCATTTTGATAAGTTAATTGAAAGCGATTCATCAATCCGAATTCGCTGGGATCGAGCGCAGCCCGGCTATTGTCAACATCAGAAAAGCTGGCTGATTGACGCAGGCACTTCATCGGAGACGGCATTTTTAGGAGGCATTAATCTGAATCCGAATTCTGTAGTCTCCCCCGGCCATCAAGGCAAAGGGCAAAACCACGATGTATACGTGGAACTTAAGGGGCCTTCGTGTGTCGATGTCCACCATAATTTCGTACAGCGTTGGAATGAATCAAGCGAAAGAAATCTGACTGACGGACATTGGAAGGCTGATCGCAATCACGATCTACCCTTCCCTACCGCTATTCCTGAGGAAAAAGGAAAGGCACTCGTTCAGATTCAACGGACGATTCATAGCGGCCGGTATGTGAATGGGCAAGCTTCACCTAACGCAAATGATTTTGACATCGAGGCCGGTGAACAATCGAATTTCGAACAATATTGCACTGCGATTAAAGCTGCACGCAGCTCGATCTATATGGAGCATCAACATATCGACGTTCCTGAAATCGTCTCGCACTTGCGAGATGCCTTACAACGTGGCGTAGAAGTAGTAGTGGTCTTGCCCGCTGAAGGAACAATGACTGAGGAATTGGCCTCCCTTACCGCTTTCAATAACTTTACAATGGCGGGCATCGCTGGATTAGGTGATGACGGCAAGAGGCACCCGGTTTGGATTCACTCCAAACTGATGCTTGTTGACGGTGAATGGGGAACTGTTGGCTCATGCAACCTCCACCGTTTTTCGCTTTTCGGCAACTGCGAGATGAATGTTGCTTTTTGGGATCAAGAGATGGCGCAGACACTACTTTCCGAACTGCTTCAAGAGCATATAGATTACGATGTTTCCGAACTGGACCATCTCACCGCATTGTGGCTTTTCGCAAAGACAGTCCATGACAATCGACGACTCTATGAAGAAGGAAATTTGAGCTATCAAGGGATTGCCTTTCAACTGCTTCCAACAGCTTCGGATGACCCCGTACATAATAAACTGATTTATAGGGATAGAACGGTGTTTGAATAAATTTAATGCGAATTGCCCTGAAGGGTTTTATCAATGGAAACTCGAAATTATTACTATAGTAAGCCATTAATAAACTTGGGGGGAAAATGTATGAAGGTGCTTATTTTGGGAGGAACTCGTTTTTTAGGTAGAGCTTTGGTTGAAGAGGCTTTGAAACGAGGACATGAGGTCACTTTGTTTAATCGCGGGAACAACTCTGACGTGTTTCCTAATGTGGAGCAGTTGACCGGGGATCGAAATGGGGATGTGTCGCAACTTGAAAATCGAAAATGGGATGTCGTTATGGACACATGTGGAATGACCCCGATTCAAATCAAAAAAATTGCTGATGTGCTTAAGGATAACGTCGAGCATTTGACGTATATCTCAAGCATCTCCGTTTATCCAGATTGGATTCCCCTCAATATTGCGGAGGATTATCATGTGCATTCCATTCCGCCGGAAGATGTTTTGAAGAAAATCGAAAAGGGAGCCGTATCCCCTTACGAATATTACGGTGGGATGAAAGTGGCTTGCGAAGTGGAAACCGAAAAGCATTGGCCAAATCAGGTTTTGAATGTGCGAGCCGGGTTGTTAGTCGGTTCATATGACTATACGGATCGTCTCCCCTACTGGGTTCAGCGTGTAGCGCAAGGCGGAACTGTGTTGGTCCCGGGCCGTCCGGATCGTGCTGTACAATTCATTGATGTAAAAGATATGGCGGCGTGGGCGTTAACTATGGCGGAAAATAGGAAATCGGGAACGTTCAATGTTACGGGGCCAGGTTATGAATTAACGATGGAAGAGTTTCTGAATACATGCAAAGCCGTCACAGGAAGTGATGCCGAATTCGTCTGGGCAGATGAACAATTCATGATGGATCAAAAGGTGCAACCATGGACGGAAATGCCTTTATGGATTCCCGAGGAATTCGCGTTAGGAGGTGCATCCGAACCGTGGAAAGGCAGTTCATTTATCAGTATAAAGAAAGCTGTCGAGGATGGACTTTCCTTCCGCCCACTTGAAGATACAATCTCCGATATTTACCAATGTGTGCAAGCAAGACAGGACGAAGATTGGAAAGCTGGAATTTCACGGGAACGGGAGCAGGAACTCCTTGAGGCTTGGCAACCTGCTAACAAACAATCGGAAGTATTCTAAAAAGTCAGTTGCAAACCCTCCTCCCCCTGTGTACAATGGTGGCGAGAGGAGCGATTGCATAATGGGCATAAGGAATTTAAAGCACCACCTGTAATGAAATAAAAATTACAGGAGGAATTTACATGACGACAAACCAATGGGTCATCCCCTTTTACCAAAAACAATTTGAATGGTTACAAGATATAGAAGATGAAATGACAGGCTACATGCAAAAAGAAGCTGATACGATTGAAGAGCAAATCGGAGTAAAATTCAAATCGATGCTCGATATTGGAGCTGGCATCGGCAGTATCGCACGGACTTTAGACGCGCGGGGCATTGCAATGACGACGCTGGAATTAGTTCCTGAATTGGTCGAAGCAGCTAAACGTCGTTCATCAAAAACAATTGATATTCATTTAGGCGATTTCTACACACACGAGTTTGCCAAGCAATTCGACGTCGTGAGCTATTTCGATGGCTTCGGCATTGGTTCAGACGACGATCAACTTACACTTCTGAAACGAATGAAAAACTGGGTGACAGATGACGGCACCATAATCATCGATATTTACAACCCGAATTACTGGCGTAACATTGCAGCTGGTAAAGCAATGAAAATCGATGTTGCAGAGAGGATCTATTCATTCGACGAAGTTGGCTGCCGAATGGTGGATAGCTGGTGGCACAAGGAGAAGCCCGATGAAATTGTCACACAATCGCTTCGTTGTTATACAATCGATGAAATAAGCACTATGTGCAATAAAGCAGGATTAACAATCATCGGTATCTTTCCAGGCGGAGCCATGGATTTCGACAATGGGGCATACGTGGAAACAGCAACGTTGTCCACTTGTCTTTCCTATCGGATTAAATTAAAAAAGAACCTTTAACCTGGCGCATTAAGTGATTGAAATCTGCAGGTTCCCTAACGGGGCAATAATCCATCCGATTCGAATTAACACCTCGGGGATGGATTATTTTTTATGTTTTTTTCGGGGTACCTTAAGGTTTCACCGTTTTTTATATGCAAGAACTGTAAATATTTTCGATTGTTTGTTACACAGCCTTCACAATTATAATTCCCTGAAAAACAAGGATTTCCCTTATCAATAATAGAAATATGTAGGTATACAAAAATAAGAGATATGAAGATTTACACCTTCTAAAAGACAGGAGTGTTTATCAGTTGGCAATTTTGAATTCAAATTCCCAATACATAAGAGCCGTGCGCCTGAAGCACGAAGGGATACCGCACGGAATATTTCCGTTCACCCTTCCATTCGTCCGTAACTTGCACGAATTAGAGCTTCATCCGAACATCACATATGTAATAGGTGAAAACGGGATGGGTAAGTCTACGTTGCTGGAGGGAATCGCGATTGCTTATGGATTTAATCCTGAAGGTGGGACATTGAATTTTAACTTCTCAAGTTTTAATTCCCACTCGAAACTCGATGAGCATATTCGTCTTGTCAAGGGGACGGAACGGGCGAGGGATCATTTTTTCTTCCGAGCAGAGACGTTTTATAATGTGGCTACGAATATCGAGGAGCTTGACCAGCAACCCGCATATGGACCGAGGATCATTGATTCGTTCGGAGGTGTATCCCTTCACGAGCAATCTCACGGTGAGTCCTTTTTTGCTGTGTTCCGGGAACGGTTTAGGGGGAACGGCTTATATATTTTGGATGAACCCAAGGCTGCACTGTCCCCTTTTCGGCAAATCGCATTGCTTGCGCGGATCAATGAACTTGTAACGGAAGGGTCCCAGTTCATTATATCCACTCATTCACCCATTATCATGGCCCACCCACTCTCCAAAATTATTCAGATTACAAAGGACGGAATTGATGAAACGAAGTTGGAGGAAACGGAGCATTACTCCATCATGAAGCAGTTTTTCGACGACCGGGACCGTTTGTTGTATCATCTTTTTCAAAATGAGTAATGGAAATGTGGCTGTTGCTCCCTGACATTTTCTCGAAAGTAACAATCCTGCTTACTCGGACGTTAGCAGTGAATTGTTACTTTTTTTACTGCAATGGTTTTATTGTCCGGAATGTTCTACTTTTAATTAAGATAAAAATAGTTATTCAAACCTTAACGTTACCAATTCTCATAGATTGTGTCTAAGTAGTAGTAGATAAAGAGAGGTGAGCGATTTGTCCGGTGAGAGTTGGTTTAATGAATATGTTGACGCCGTCTACAGCTATATCCTGATGCTTGTGAAGGATTCCCATACCGCTGAAGACCTGACTCAGGAAACATTTGTGAAAGTACTTGCAAATGAACAGCAGTTCAAGGGGGACTCCTCCGTCAAAACATGGATTTTCCGGATTGCATACACAACAACGATGAACCATTTTAGAAAGAAGAATCCTTTGACGTATTACTTCGATGTGCACGTACTTGATTCCCAGAGGCATAATGCTTCCGCAGAAGAAACCGTACTTCTGAATACACAGCATAAACAATTTTACGAGGCGCTCAATCGATTGAAAAAGAGCTATCAGCAAGTAATTATTTTGCGGAAAATCCAAGGGTTTTCCACGAAAGAGGCATCATCCATCCTCAATTGGTCGGAAGGAAAAGTGAAGATGAGTTTACTAAGGGCACTACAAGCATTCAAAAAGGAATTGGAGAAAGGTGGTTTTTCGATTGAAACATTTATCAGATGAGAATATCTCAAAAGAATTGGAACAGCTTGGCGAAGCATTTCGGCCTTCTTCCGTGCAAAAAGAAAAAATGCACCGGTATATTTCCACTCAGACACGTCCGAAGAAACCGTTTCATGTTCGTAAATTGCTTCCGACTCTTCTCTCGGTTATCGTTTTATTTTCGGTAGGCTTCGGTCTGTATATCGGTCTTGGGGAATCCGAGTCGGCGAATGTTACGTCCTCTTGGGATCAATTAGCAATGCAACAATTAAGCCACACGAGTGCCACAAATTACACACTAATATTTGACGGATCTACGCTGACGATTGAGGATTATTATATTAATAATCCCGAATTAGCGGCAATGTTTACTTTTAAATTTAAGGAACCCCTATTAGTGGCTGGCACGTACGAAAATTACACCGTAAAGCAAAAAGGGGATACGTTTACAATCAAGGTCAGTGGAGAAGGTGGATTCACTTACAAATTGGAGAAAAAGGGTCCACGAATCTTCGTCGGTGAAGACGGTATTGAATTCCATACCTGGAGATATTTGGAAGAAGTAATTAATGATATGACCACCCCTGAACGTTTGGATATTGCGACACAGTCAGAACACACATTTTTAATTGAATGGGGCTCGGATACAATGGATCGAGGAGACCATGACTTCGAAACCCACGAACACGGTAAGCTTGTCGTTTCAACCGATTTCAGCGAACTTAAGCGTGGGCAGCCGGTCTACTATCATATGCCCCCTTCTGAAATTGCAAAAAACTCGGCTATTCCCGAAATGTATATCGGTAGAGTTGTCGGTTTACCAGGTGAAACTGTAGAAATTAAAGGCGGTCAAGTGTATATTGACGGGAAAAAGCTCGATACGTTTTACGGAAAAGCAACAGTGCGGGGCATGGGTGAAGAAGAATATTTTAGGACGGCTCCTAAAAGAAACCTTGCACAGTCCTGGAGGGACTATTTCAATATGGATGTGGCAGCTGTCACTGTGCAGGAAAACACAGTCTACCTCTTAGTTGATCATTGGTGGCGCGGCACGGATAGCCGTGACTTCGGACCTTTGCCGATCGAGAAAATTGAGGGTATCATACTTGGGTATGAAAAGTGAATTTTTGTCGGTACCTTAATGATTCCGACACGACTTTCATATAGTAGAAAAAGTCTTGTAGGAAAAGAGGCACCTGATTGATAGAAAAAGCATTGTTAATGATTATTGCTTTACGGATTTTCTCCGGCAGTGTGGATATCGCCGCCGCCCTGTTGATGTACAAGTTCAATGATTTGGAAAAGGCTTTTTACATCAACACATTATTGGCTCTTGTCGGACCTTGTATATTGATCATCACCACCGCCATCGCATTATTCGGTCTTGCTGAAAAAATCTCTCTCACACGGATGATTTGTCTTTTTGCTGGAATCACGCTAATTCTTATCAGTTTGAAATCTGACTAAAAACCTATTAAAAACAGCCATTGGAATGAATATTGTTCCAATGGCTGTTTTTAATCGTATTATTAATATTTTCGAAAAAAAGTTATTTTACGACAAATCAAATTACGTGGTAAAATAAATTGAATTTAATTCCAAAAGGAAGTGTAAACCCTACAACAAGAACCGTTAACAATTAAACCCATTACCCAAAACCGTATTTGTTTTGAAAATTAAACAGTTTAAGAGGTGTTTTAAGTTGATAACGGAGTATAAAGACCAAACTATATTTAATCACGTTGGAAGTAAGATTATTACAGATAGAGAGATTGACATAGTCGCTAGATTAGAGGAGCCATTGATAGTTGTTTTAGGAAATGTGTTAAGTGCCGAAGAGTGCGATGAACTGATCAACTTATCTAAGGACAAAATGGACCGTTCAAAGATTGGAACGACACGCGAAGAAAATGAGGTAAGAACAAGTAGCAGCATGTTTATTGAGGAAAGCGAAAACGAATTTGTTGTTAGAGTCGAAAATAGAATCTCAATTATTATGAATATACCTATTGAGCATGGAGAAGGCCTTCAAATCCTTCGGTATACTCCAGGCCAACAGTATAAAGCTCATTATGATTTCTTTTCATCAACAAACAAAGTGATAAACAATAATAGAATTAGTACGCTCGTTATGTACTTAAATGATGTTGAGGAAGGTGGAGAAACCTTCTTCCCCAAGATGAATTTTTCAGTATCACCTAAAAAAGGTATGGCAGTCTACTTCGAGTACTTTTACAACGATCAAAATTTAAACGAATTAACTTTACATGGTGGAGCGCCAGTTATAAAAGGAGAAAAGTGGGTCGCAACACAGTGGATGAGAAAACAAAAAGTAAGGTGAAATAGTAAAAACTCCAGTGCCTTTATGCTGCACTGGAGTTTTTTATACTTACAAATACGTATCCAAAAATTCTCGGATGGCGCGATAGCCTTTAATTTGGTTTTCGCGTTTTGTAAAGCCATGTCCTTCATCTTCAAAAATGATGTACTCAACAGGAACGCCATTTTCCTTTACCTTTTCGACGATATCATCAGACTCGACTTGCAACACTCGCGGGTCATTTGCGCCTTGCAAAACGATGAGTGGCTTGTTAATCTTTTCAGCATGGAAAAGAGGCGAAATACTACGGATATATTCGGTCTGCTCATATGGATCGCCAATCTTTTTGTATAACAATTCACGCGCCGCTTCCCACCATGGTGGAATGCTCTTCAGCGTTCGCTCCCAGTTGGATACCCCAAATATATTGACCCCGACTTCGAACGAATCAGGTTGGAATGCAAGTGCAGCAAGCGTCATAAAACCGCCGTAACTTCCCCCGATAATCCCGATTCGATTTTCATCGATCCGCCCTGTCCCAATTAAAAACTTCTTCCCTTCAATACAATCGGCCAAGTCCACTTCACCATGTTTCAAATCGGCTGCCTTGAAAAATGTTTTCCCGTAACCAGAACTCCCCCGGTTATTTACTGCAAGTACCGCATAGCCGTGGTTCACCAAATACTGGATCATCGGGCTGAAATCGACTGTCGACTGGCCACCTGGACCACCGTGCACCCAAATAAGTGCGGGCGCCTTTTCACCATCTTCAAGATGAGGCTCATAATAAATTGCAGGGATTTCAAGTCCGTCGAATGAAGGGTAATGAACAACCTTCGCATTCACAAGGTCATTCTCGTCAATTTCAGGATTAAGAGTATCCGTTAAGCAACTTAATTCCTTTGCTTCAAAATCGTAGACATACAGATTAGCTGGAGCTGTTGAGCGGTTTACTAAAAACGCCATATACCGTTCGCTTTTGGAAATGGACAACCCGCTAATTTGGCCTTCCGGGAAATTTGCTATCTCAACAGACTCCCCTGTTTCCGATTCGATAACTTTCACTTCGATTTTCCCGTCATTATTTACATAATAGTAAAGGTATTTATGATTAGGGGAAAAGCGGGCAGTTAAGATATCCCAGTTTTCTTTCGCGACAACCTCGCTGTTTCCTGACGTGAGGCAAAGTCGTTTTACGTACTGAAACTCATGGTCTTCATCTGTCAGATAGTATAAATGAGCAGAATCCAAGTCAAATGCGACTGGTTGATATTGAACATCACCATCATGTTCCGATAAATGTTTTACACCATCTTCTTCTGTGTAGATAAACATATCCGAATCATTCGATGTCCGCGGCTTGTGTAAGGCAATATATTTTTTATCATGTGAAATCGCTGAAACATAATAGCCTTCTTCATTTTTAAACAATAAAGTTGGTTTTAGCGATTCAATATCCATTTCATACAAATCCATAAAACGCGGATCCCTTACATTTGATTCATAGAAAAAATGCTTATCATCCCGGCTCCAACGTTGAAACTCCGCTTTTTCTTCTTTGCCTGGAGTAAGATCGACACTTGTCCCATCTTCTGCTTGCATATATAGATGTGTTATTTCATTCCCGCCTTGATCACTTCTGTACATAAAATTACGTCCATCGGGAAAATAACCAACCGGTATCATAAAATTATCCTGTGAGTTCGTTAATTGTTCGACATCGTTTCCTGTACGGGATACTGCATACGTATTGTAGACACCCGAGCTATCACTACCAACTAAAATCTTTTCGTCATCCGGGGATATCGATACCCCTACAAGCCTTTCACAACTGATGAATTGTTCAATAGAATACTTTTTCTTTACACCAATCATTTCTTCGCCCCTTTTCCCTTTTTCAAACTACACCCCACTAATATAGTAAACTATTTAGACTACTATGACAAATTTCAGTACAAGTCATTAGCATTAATTATCTGCATTTATCTACGCAAATTGATGCTTACAATTTCATTATTCGTTCCAACTCGCATCGGCATCCCCCAGGTCCCGACGCCCGATGATACGATAACATGCGGACTGGTTGCGTTCTTTTGATAATGTCCATAATCTACTTCAAAAATTGCATTTGTTATTAAGCTGCCCGGAAATAGTTGCCCTCTATGCGTATGACCGGCAAGCAATAGATCGATTTTGTCTTCATATAATTCAAGTTTGGATGGTGTGTGATCCATAACAATAATAGGTAAATCTATATCATTAATCGACGTTAAAATTTCCATTATATCTTTCCGTTGTAACCCACCGAAACCTCCTATTGGCGATGGATCTACCCTTCCGACCAATATAAATTTGTCATCAATAATCACATGTTCATCATTAAGAAGCGTTATATTGCTTTTCTCAAGGAAGCGAACCATTTCATCAAAGGTATCTCCCCCATCATGATTTCCCAAGCTAACATATACACCATATTTTGTCTTAATATTTTTTAGTAATTCAATGGCTTTTTCAGGATTTTTAATTGCGTTATAATCGTCGTTAAATAGATCTCCAGCTATCGTAACAATCTCGGGTTCAAGTAAATTTATATTCTCAACTATGCTTTCAAGACGTTTTTCGGAATTAACAGCACCGAGATGCAGATCGCTTATCAAGACCATATTGATGTCTTCCGGTAAACGATCCCCTTCCATTTGAATATCGTAGGAAACATGTTTAATCTGAGTTGCATTATAGATGCCATAGCTGACGATGCTTGTAGTAAGTAAAAACACCGCCAAGCCCGCATAAAGATGGATACTTCGCGGCATAGGTTTTGGAATTAATTTCAACAGACTTCCAATAAATAAAATCAAGTTGGCCATGAGAATAAATAGGAGGAGATATGCAAAAACCCCCATCCAATAAGCGCTAATCCAACCTAATACACTCTTAATGCCTGAAGGTAACGGTAAAAAAGCGAGTATGATAGAAGAAGCGATGAATATGTAAATACCTGTGTACAGCTTTGGCTTTATATTAGGAAAAACCAAACGAAGCCATTGATAGGTTTTTCTTGCGATATAATAATTTGCACTTCCATAGATAGAAATAATAATGATAAAAGCGAAAACCACACCAACCATAGCAGCACTCCCCTTCCGTACAACATTTTTCCTCTAATTTCATATCCCATTTTAACAATTTTTTCTTTATTCTGCCAAGTAATCTTACTTTCCAGCCTTATAGTATATATAATTGAAATAAACAAGAAATTTTAATCTGATGGACGGTATAGATAATGCCTTATCTGGAAGGGGGAAAAGTCATGTTTATGAAAAAAATGTATTTACTCTTCGTTTTGTTAGTGTTAGTCGCCTGCTCAAATGATCCGCCAATTGGTGAAGTGAAACATACAGAAGAGAACAAACAACATATTGATGTGGATGAAGACGCGTGGGAAAATGACTTCACATATACTCCGGAAGGTCAGGAGGCAGGATTATCAATTCTTATACCGACTACAAGTATGTTAAACGCTAGTCGGACGTTTACACTTACTGGAATGGTTGATCCTGCCAAGATTAAACATGAGGAGATTTTGATCGAACTCAAGAAGGATGGGTACCTTTGGAAGGATGTCCTTTTAGTTGTAAACGGTGAATTCACGTATGATATCCCTCTATTTTTCGGTAAAGGTATTCATGACTTGGTTGTCTATGTTCCAGATAAGGAGTATGACGATTATTTTCAAGTCGGAACTTCAATGCAAATCGACAATGGCTCCGACTATTGGGACGACATCCATTATAGCCCGACTTATGTTACGCGCGGTATCAATTTTGAATCCCCTTCCACTGGAGGCAACGAAGCCAACTTAACTTATCGTATTAAAGGATCCATAGATATGGATGCGCAAGCTGCAAAAGAGACAACCCATTTAGTAGTAACAACAAGTAAAAATGACGATTATGCGGATTACATTATTCCCGTCGAGGATTATAAATTTGATGATGAAATCTATTTACGATTTGGACCGGGAAAATACTTTGTGACTGTGGGTGTCGCAAAAAAAGAGGAAACAAATCGTGCAATCCCTGTATATAATCAGGTTGCACAATTCATAGTGGAAAACACTTCCGCCGAAGATCTCCGTGATTTATTGCCATCTAGAGGAGTTCAATCCGATGCACCTGAAATCATTGCCCTTTCAAATGAACTCATAAAGGATTCAATGTCGGATCGTGAAAAGGCAAAAGCGGTTTACGAATATACAGCGAAAACAATTTCTTATAATACCGGGAAACTATATTTCATTGGCAATCAATGGGACGATAGCGCCTTAAAAACGTTAAAATTCAAAACAGGGATTTGTGTAGATTTTGCTTACCTTGCCATTGCCCTACTTCGTGCAGCCGAGATGGAAGCAAGGTATGTAGTAGGAACTGCAGGATTCGGAGATGATCGTGAAGGACACGCTTGGGTGGAAGTAAAAGTGGATGGTGAATGGCTAACAATGGATCCTACATGGGGCTCTGGATATATCGACTACGGCCGTTTCGAGCCCGAGTATACGGAGGATTATTTTGATCCTACAGAAGAAGTATTCAGCAGTCATGTAAAAGAAGGTGTGGCTTATTAAGTGATAGTTTCGTTAGGAGGGATTCGTATTAAAAGATATATTCCTATTTTGTTATTACTGCTTTCTGCATTCGTCTCTGCATGTAGTCAAAACGTAGAGGATACGGAAGAGTATTACGGGTTTATTGGCGGTGGCAAAGCAATGGGTTATGAGTTCACCATTACAAAAGAAGAACTTGGCTCCTTCCTTTGGGAGATTGGTTATAAAGGTGATCTAATTGTACTTGAAGAAGACGAAAGTAATATTGACGATTTGCTAAGTTATGCGAATGCTATACATGATGTGGAAGCAACGTACTCAACAGTCTTTTATTCAGTAATCTACTTTTTGCTTGTTGCGGCGATTTTCTTGTTTCTTTTCGTGAAGAATAGAAAAGTCCTAAAAAGTGGAGGTGCCATCGCTATTGTTCTTGCAGGCGGAATTTCATTGTATTTTGCACTTGATACATCAATAGACTTGAACAGAGCAATGCAAGAAGCAAAACTTTATTATTTGAGGTTAGTTGAGTGAGTGTGAAGAAAGCGGGCGGTGTATGTCAATCAAAAAGAGGTTGAAAAACGATATCATTTTTCAACCTCTTCGAGTTGTTGTAGTTGAATTCCAGCTTATTTATTGTTTTTGATATAATCCATGCCTTGATCTGTGATTGCTAAAATTAGATGGTCCGTGCCTTGCCCGCTATCTGTCGCATACCCCGCTTCAAGAAGGTGATCAATCGCTAACTTGCTGTTTAGATCAGCATTCAACATTGCTTTCGGTAAGTTATAACTTCCACCGTTAGTGGCAAAGTGATAGTCATAAAGACTTTGCAAAAGTACATCTGATAGTTTCTTTACTTCTTCATTCATCAAACAAATCTCCCCTTTCTATTCCCCATTCTTCAAAAAGCTGCAATATCCCTCTATTATTTCGCTTTTGTTAAGGTACCTGTGCATGAAACATTCATGTTTATTCAGACAATATGTATGAGTATGCGTAAAAAAATTATAAAGAGCGATATAGAAGGTTTTCAATTTAATATTTATACAATTGTAGTGAATAAACTAAATAGTGCCCTGCACAGGTACCAAAAAAACCATTACCAAATATTACCACGTTGCCTATAGTACTGAATAAAAGTATACTATGTCACGTGACATGAATTATCAAATCAATTAAACTATTAAAACTGAATTGCGGGGGATCCGGGAAACAAGTTATACTATTATCTATCGGTGATGGGCAAACACTTCAGATTTACGATTAATTGCCGATAAGAGAATGGATAAAGTAAAATCTATTACGAAGGAAGCTAAATCACAATGAAATATTTAAAACATCATCTTACGGTCATACATATAGGGGCAGAAAAATGAAAAATACGTCTTTATTACAAGAAGAAAAAAGAGCTACTGTTATATTCTTATGGTTATTTTATATTGTATTTTTCTTATATGATATTTTTTATTACAATCTTTTTCCTTTATTACCATGGATGGCGGATGCCGTACCTGATACAGTATGGTATTTTTTAAGTTTCATTAAGCATTTAATCATGATCAGCTTGATCCCTGTTACGATCTATTTCTTTAGAAAAGGCAATCCAGGGAAGGCAAAATATATTGTCGTCATTGCTTATTTAGTAACGAACCTTGTATCGGATATATATTATTACTTTGGCAAGGCAGAATCCTATTCAAGTGGGAACCTCGTAGAATTAATTATTATATTATTTTCACCTATTTTCATTAATAAACGATTTTTTTATCTCGTTACATCTGGAGTAATCCTAAAATACATATTGGTAGGCTTATTCATACAAGATCCTGTCATATTATTTCCAGTTATCATTGTCATCGTATTATCAGGGATTGCTTACATCCTTCTTTCTCGAATCTTAAATTACGTGAAAGCATTAAAGTTCTCCTATGACGAGCAACTGGTTGGAATGGTAAAGGGAGTTATCGCCACATTGGAGTTAAAAGATCCTTATACGCGCGGACATAGTGAGCGTGTGGCTGAATATGCAATGAGTCTTGCAAAGGCAACGGGGAAAGTAAATGAATCCGAATTAAATTCATTTTATTATGCATGTTTATTACATGATATAGGAAAAGTTAATATTCCTGATGCAATACTGGCGAAACATGGTAAACTAACAGTGGAAGAATATGATGTTATTAAAACCCATCCAGTTGTTGGGGCAAAAGCAATTGAAGATGTCGAAGGAATTGCTGATCATATCGCCGTCGTTTATCACCACCATGAAAGATGGGATGGCAAGGGCTATCCAGCAGGACTCGTAGGGGAAGAAACACCTTTTGTTGCCAGGATTACAGCTGTTGCTGATGCCTTCGATGCAATGACTTCAACAAGGTCCTATCGACCGGCGCTTCCTTATGAAGAAGCTTATAAGCGAATTTTGGATGGAAAAGGATCCCAGTTCGATCCTGAATTGGTGGAAGTTTTTAAACAAGTGTTTCCAGATTGGATAACAATCTCTAAACAATATTTTAAAAATCATACACCAAAGGAGGGGCACAAACATGAAAATCCGTAAACTTAAACAAGTTAAAGTAACATGCTGGTGGTGTTTCCTATTTCCAAAATATTAAGGAATCCGACAAATGGGATGCTATCGTGAATAGCATCCTATTTTCATTTTAATAGGCGGTGGTGTTTGGTTTGAAGATAACGTTACAATCACAATTCACGCTTTATCCTTTAACCATTCGAATAGATAAGAAGAATTATATCGTTGAAGAACCTGTTTCTGGTGATTTTTTTGAAATGCCAGCGATTTGTATTGATGCAATTGAAAGGATAAATAGTGGCCAAACTTTAGGTGAAATCGAACTAATTCTACGGGAAAACTATCCGGATGAAGACGTCGATATGATGGAATTTGGCGGACAGCTTATCGATTTAGGTTTAGTTCAAGAGGTAGATGGAGAGAAAATCCCTCAGAAAAAGGAAATCCAGAAAACAGGTGGATTTACGTGGATCCCTTCATCTGTTGGACGATTCTTTTTCAATGGGTTTTCGAATAAAATTTATATCATTTTATTATTAATCAATATTTCACTTATCGTGTGGAATCCTAAGCTATTCCCCCATTATCAAGATATATTTTTATTCGATTCGATGATGTTGAATATCATCACATACATGCTGATATCCCTCGTATTAATCATCATTCATGAGTTCGGACATATTTTGGCGATACGATCCTATGATTTACCGGCAAAATTAGGTATTGGCAACAGGCTTATCTTTGTCGTTTTTGAAACAGACTTAACTGCTGCTTGGAAACTGAAGCCAAGGCAAAGAAATATCTTATATTTTGCTGGAATGTCTTTTGAACAACTATGTATGTTAATCGCACTTTCAATACAACTTCTCTTTCCAGAAGCGAATGCTATTGTTATAGGTATTTTAGGTATAGTTGTCTTCGATATTTTCATAAAAACCTTATACCAATGCTGTTTCTACATGAAAACGGATGTCTATTATTTTGTTGAAAATAGTACAGGATGCTATAACTTGATGGAAAATGGGAAACAGTATTTAAGCAAATGGCTGCCATTTTTGAGAAGTGATTCGACTGATACAGAGGCTTTCGATGGAGAGCAAAGAGTTGTTCGTATGTATAGCGTATTTTATCTCATTGGCATTTTATTAACGCTTAGTCTGATTGTCTTTTACTTCCTACCCCAGGCTTATTATGCGTATTCACAAGTATTCTCGAATTTGCTTTGGTCTACGACTCCATCAGCCTTTTGGGATGCCATAGCATTTCTTGGACAAACAGTCATTCTGTTAGGGTTATTCATATACTCTAAATTTAATAAAGGATGAAGTATCCACCACTTGAGTGAATACTTCATCTTTTTTTGTGTTTTTGGAGATCGGGACATTCATCCACTGCACTAAAGCCCATCCCCTTACATATTAATAGATATGGTGGGCTAAAAATCAGTTGAAAGGGGATTTCATGGAAAGAGGTAACAATCCAAAGGAAGAGCAGCTTGAACAGTTCAAGGTCAATAACTATGGAAAGAAAATGACAACAAACCAAGGGTTGAAAGTTTCTGATGATGAAAATTCTTTGAAGGCAGGCGTACGTGGGCCGACATTGTTAGAGGATTTCCATCTTCGTGAGAAGATTACCCATTTCGACCATGAGCGGATTCCAGAAAGGGTTGTCCATGCGAGGGGCTTTGCTGCTCACGGCGAATTTGAGTTGTTAAGATCCATGAAGGAATTTACAAGGGCGAAATTCCTTCAGGACGTTGGATCCAAAACTCCAATATTCATCCGTTTCTCAACCGTTGTCGGCAGCAAAGGATCCGCTGATACGGTAAGGGACGTACGCGGGTTTGCCATTAAGTTTTATACGGAGGAAGGAAACTTCGACCTCGTCGGAAATAATATTCCCATCTTTTTCATTCAGGATGCGATCAAGTTCCCGGATTTCGTGCATGCCGTGAAGCCTGAACCGCATAATGAAATTCCGCAAGCTTCATCTGCCCATGATACTCTCTGGGATTTTGTAGCAAATAATCAAGAAACTGCCCATATGATGATGTGGCTTATGTCAGATCGGGCCATCCCAAGAAGTTTCAGGATGATGCAAGGTTTTGGTGTCCATACATTCCGCTTTGTCAATGAGGACGGGAAAGCGAAATTCATAAAATTTCACATCAAGCCGCTTTTAGGTGTCCATTCGCTCGTCTGGGATGAAGCGCAAAAGATTGCCGGGAAGGATCCGGATTTCCATCGACGTGACCTTTGGGAAAACATAGAGCATGGAAATGTCGTTGAGTATGGAATCGGTGTACAGATGATCGATGAAAAAGATGAGTTCATGTTTGACTTTGATATTTTAGATGCGACGAAGATTTGGCCAGAGGAAATAGTGCCCGTCCAGATGTTTGGCAAAATCACTTTAGATCGGAATGTATCAAATGTCTTTGCAGAAACGGAACAAGTCGCAATGCATCTTGGCAATATCGTGCCAGGCATCGATTTCACGAACGACCCGCTCCTGCAAGGAAGATTGTTCTCATATTTGGATACCCAACTGCTTCGTCTTGGAGGACCAAATTTCGCCGAAATTCCAATCAATCGCCCGGTATGTCCGTTCCATAATAATCAGCGGGATGGGTTCAGTCGCCAACGAATCGATGTCGGGCAGGTCGCCTACCATAAAAATTCACTCGCTGGAAATACTCCGTCTACTTCCAGTTGGAAAGAAGGGGGCTTTGTCCATTACGCCGAGAAGGTTGAGGGACGCGTCATTCAAGCGCGAAGCGATTCATTCCAAGACCATTTTTCGCAAGCTCGTCTTTTTTGGAACAGCATGACGAAGCCGGAAAAGGAACATATTACAGATGCCTTCATTTTCGAAGTCGGGAAAGTGAATTCGGCAGATGTCAGGCAGCAAGTTGTCGATATGTTCGTCAATGTGGATGTGGGATTGGCAACGGCAATTGCTGATGCGGTTGGTGTCAATCGCCCGAAAGGTCAGCAAGTAAATGTTACAGCATCCTCTCCAGCCCTTAGCCAATCAAATACGCCAAGATATCCATACACACTCAGAGTCGGAGTGTTAATTGGCAGCGGGTTCAACGGTAATGAAGTGAAAGCAGTCGTCAATACATTATTTGAGAATGGCGTCGCAGTCGACATTGTCGGTGAGCATTTAGGCAGCCTTATGGGTGCCGATGGAGTGAAAGTCGTGTTAAATAAAACTTTCCTAACGACTTCGCCCGTCCTTTTCGATTCGTTATATGTTGTCGGCGGAAACGCTAAGAATCAAGCGAAATTCAAAAGCGATATTGAAGAATTTATCAATGAAGCATACCGTCATTACAAACCGATTGGTGTAGCTTCGACTGGGGAACCCATTTTCAACCAATCGATTGCGAAAATAGGACCTGGCATCGTAATCGCATCTCAGGCTGGAGCTAATTTCCCTGCTGATTTCATCCAAGCGATCACACAGCAGCGCTTTTGGGACCGTAATATCTATACCGAATGAAGGATTGAGCCATTAATGTAAAGTCTGTTTTTTATTCCAACCTTTTTGATCCAATCGATAGATCACCGCTGCCAATTGGGCTCTGGAAATAGGGTCATTGATTCCAAATCTTCCATCGCCGAATCCAGCCATAATTCCTTCTTGCCTCATTGTCTCGATTGCTATATAGGCCCAGTAGTCTTTGCGGACATCACTGAATGATTTCAGATTATTAGCTGCCGGCTCGGAATAAAAACCGGCATTGTAGAATATTTGTGCCATCTGTGCCCTCGTTGCATCCATTTTAGGCGAGAAATAGTCACTGCCTGTACCATTCATGAGTTTGTGTTGTGCAACCAAGACGACTGAATCATGTCCCCAAAAGCTTGTAGGTACATCTTTAAAGTGGATTGGTTCAGTTGTTTTGGTCAATCCTAAGAAATTACCAATAATTTTGGCTGCTTGCGCTCTTGTCAGACTATCGTTCGGTTTGAAAGTTCCATCATTGAATCCGTCAATCCAACCATTCTCTGACAAAAACTCAATCTCTTTTTGTGCCCAATGACCATGGATATCTTTGAACGTTCTTTCGTCATGCTCGTACAAATTCCATTCATCCATGATTTTGCCAACTGCGTTTCGATAGTAATCCCCACCAAGATGATTGTAACCTGCAGTCGCAATATCATATATGTATTGTTTGGATGCGCGTTCGTAATTCCAGCCTTTGTTTAAATTGTTTTCATAGTTTGTTTTCGCAAACCCGTATCTTTTATTTAGAAGAAATGTTCCCCCTAAGTAATCAACCGCTTCTTTACGGCTTGAAAACATGCGATACCAGTTATCTACTCTATTTGTTTCGTCATAGATAATCCGATCCACTCCAAAGTCGGATAACACTGGGACTGTCCCATTGTTTTCATCAGGTTGACCTTTCAGTTGCCACCCTTTATTGGGATTCGTTACCCATATTTTTATTCCAAAAATATTATTCGCATTGACTGCGATTCTCGTCGTCCCATATCCGCTCTCAATCACTGCCATTCCGATTATCGCGCTTGCAGGAATGCCCCATTTGGCACTAACTTCCTTTGCGTAATTCGAAATTTCATTGATAAAATTCACCCGGTCATTCATAGACGGATTGTATGTCGGCATGTAAGCATTGCTGTTTCTACCCGCTTCCTTATTTTCGAAAGGTAAGAAATTATTCGGTTTCGGAGTTGGAGTTGGATTCGTACTCGGAGCCGTGCCCGGTTCTGCAATCACCATCGCCGCGTTGATCGACAAAAATAGTAGAATGCCAATCAAAATTTTTACGATTCTTTTTGTCATTAACACAATACTCTCCTTACTGCTATTCTCGGAAATGCAAAATATATATATCTATTGTTTCCTGCGTCCCTATTATAATAGAAACACAGTCGCTTCCGAGCCGTTAAATAAAACCAGTGCCGGGTAGATATTCCAGTATGGTTTGGAGGTACCTGTTTTTTGAAGGGATATGAAGGTACCTGTGCAATAAACATTTATGTTTATTCAGTCAATTTGTATGAATATACACCCATGTTTTACAAAAGTTAATTTAAGAACATTTGTGTTTTATGTTTATACATTTGTAGTGAATAAACGGAATAGTTCCCTGCACAGGTACCTTTACAATTCCTTTACAATTACAAAAGGCCTTCCCGCTGAAAACGGGAAGGCCTTATTTTATTTACTATAGATAACTTCTGTTGCAGGGTTTCTATCGTTGGATAGGATTTTGTTATTATTTTTATCTCTGAATATCTTATATTCATTGAATCCTCTTGGCAGTTCGACTCGGACGTCAAGGGTGTCTGCCCAGAACATTGGATCGACTTTGATGCTATCTCTTTGATTTGGCTTTTTATAGATAATATTGTTGGTCTGTTTGGAAGAAGTGTACGTTATTTTTGCTTCTTTTGCGTGAATCGTTACTCCGTTCGTTGCTCCGACTCCACCCAATACATTGTTAGTAAAGGCAATATTTCCATCGAGGATCAGTTTTTCTTTTGTTTCTTTTTTAACGGGATTCCCTACATAGATTGCGGCTAAGGTGGAGTCTGTGAGTGTTGAGTTTGATAGTGCCAATGAAGCTCCGTTTCCGTTCACTTCGATTAGGTGATCGTTCATGTCTTTTCCTGCGGTGAAGTTCAGGTTGTCAATGACTACAGTTGAGCTGATCAAAAGTCCTTCAGCATTCTTTTTCGGGTCCCCTTTTGAGTTAAGGGTGATCGTTTTCCCATTCCCGTTAATGGAGACGGCAGCATTCAAATGGAATGGTTTATTCGTTGTGAAGTTATTGGCTATGTTCATCTTTGGAGTATACTTATCTGTTATTGTTTTACTAAGTTCCGTGAAGGCGTAAGTTAGCTCCAGGTCATTGTCAATGTGGTAATAGCTGTTTTGTATTTTCGTATATAGATTAAAATCGGAAAGTTTGAAATCAAAGTTCCCTTTCCCCTCGGTCCAAAATGCAGGGGCTGGTACACCTTTAAATTGATCATTATGCTGATTACTTTTACCATTAATAATAATTTTGCTATTAACCCGATCCGCAATGAGATGTATGCCGCCAAGTTGATTATTCACTGTGTCAACGTTTGTTAAATTAACGGTTGTCGGGGAGGAAGTTTTAGATGTATATACTTGCAAGCCGCCTTTAGTCGAATTGGCTAATTTCACTTTATTCAACGTAACGAGAGACGAATTGTCTGTTACGATATTGTAGCCTGCGAAGTCCGTAACTTCGGTATTCTCAAACGTAACAGAATCCGAATTGACAAGAACTCCATGACCTCGTGTACCGGAATGTCCGACCAACTTCACATTCTGCAATTTTGCATTCTTAGCATTTTCATCAAATGTAATCGCAGCTTCTTCAGCTTTGTATCTAAATCCATCGGCAACTTTAATCGTCGCTCCATTGATCGCTTGAATCTTTACATTTGGATAGTTTATATTCACGGATTTCGTGATCGTGATATCTCTACTAATCAATATTTCTGGTACCTTCAAAGAGATTGCTCTCTGTAATTCGGTTTCATTCGTCACGTTGCCTGTAGGAACGGAAATCTTCGACCCCGCAATGGATGTATACGTTCCCTTAGCTCCTGACACTGACAATGTCGAGTTGTTCAAGAAAGTTAATGTATCGTCAGTGAAATCAGTATCTACTTCCAAGCCCAAGCTACTGACTCGGTAAGTGATTTCAAATACTTTGTTCTTTAAGCGGATATCTTCATAGAATGTAACCGTCTTGTAGTTGCCGCTCGAAGTGACTGTCGAGTAGGCGGTGGAATAGTTGTTCCTTCCTTCACTCCATGAGAAAGTCCCCGCTTGACCGTTCGTGTAGGTGCCGTTATTGATCGACAGATTTGTCAGTTCGAGTGTTTGGTTTGTCTTGACGTCCCCGTCGTACATCGGAGTTTTCGTTGTCATCTTATACTTCGTAGGGTTTTGGTCAAATGTCATGGAGATGAATCCATTGCCGTCCATAGTTGCGGTTCGAATCGTAATGTCATAGACGACTGGCGGCACATAAGGAGGCGTGCGATCCGGATTTAAGACCCCGTTAATTCGTTCTATTCGGTACATTGCTGAATCATAGTTACGGATGACATTTCTAATAGATGTGTTCCAAGGAATGAGGACATTGGACACCCAAGTTTGCGTGCCTACGTTCACATAGCCGTCTCGTGGAATGTCTAACACCGAGATGGTACCTGATGCATTAATTGTCACAAGGCGGTTTGTCAGGATGTTGACACTTGTAAACATGCCTGCTCCATTCAATGTCACGTCCCTTGTCGTTGCGACTGAAACCTTAGGGACATTTGAGTAGATTGCCGCTTCTGATACTGAGCCTTCTACTGAAACCTCATTGACCCGAGCAGTATCATTTGTTCTGAGCGTACCATTTGCCTTCATTGTGAAGGATTGTGCGAATGATCTGTTCGAGAGTATGAAGTTCGTGTTGGATTTGGATAGCAGTACTGTATTCAAAGTGGAGTTATTGAAAGTGAAGTTTAGAGTGCGATTAGTGGGTGTGGTGTAGTCGTTAAATGTCGTGGAGCCTTTAATGTACAATGAATCTCCAGTGAAATAATTTTGCGTTCCGGAATTGAAGCTGACGTTTTTATTAACAATCAAATCCCTGACATTGAGGTAATCGGCATTGATAATCAGATTGCCATCCAAGGTTGCAGTGTTTCCGTACAATGTGATCATGTTAGATGAAGTTCCTGAGTTCCTGAGTTCAATTGTTGTGATGGACGTGATGGTACCTTTATCATGCTCAAAAGTAACTTTTGCGTTTTTTAAGGCATTGGAGTTTTGGGATGAAAAGAAGTTGCGTAAAGTTGTTGGAATGTCGTAATAGCCCTTATCCGTTTGCAGCGTATACCCATTGAACGTTGAAATCGTCGCATTCACAGTTTCCGTCCGCTTCTTGGCCAATTCGCTTCGGTGTACAAACATCGCCATTTGCCCGCGATCTACATTTTGGTTTGGTGCAAATCGGGTCGGCGTGATTCCGAACGTGATTTTATTGTCAATTAAGGACTGTAAATAAACAGCGTAATAGGCATTTGCAGAGACATCAGAGAATTTCGCTGTACGTAGTGGTTGCTTTTCAAACCCATATGCAATAGCCAAGATCTTCGCCATCTGTCCACGGGTCAACGGGTCATTCACCCCGAAATTACCATTCGAGTACCCATCAATGACGCCTGCCTCGTGAAGTGCCGCAACGTACTTGTAAAATCCGTGCGTTGTCGGGACGTCATGGAAACGCGGATTCTTCACATTCTTTAGATCCAAGTCCAATGAAGTCGCCAAAATCTTCGCGGCCTGGCCGCGGGTCACCATTGCCGAAGGTCTGAACGTCCCATCATCAAACCCGTGAATAATACCTTTTCCTGATAGATACATAATAGACTCATAAGCGACATGATTTGTTGGGACATCCTTAAACGACGTCGGTGCAGCAGAAACGACAACAGGTGCAACAATAGCACTCGTCACCACAGCCGCTGACGTCAACAGTTTAAAATTTTTATGGTTACTGACCAAACAGTTACCTCCTCATTTGTTCAATTCACAGATTAGACGACGGCAGGAAGTAAAAGTTTCGGGAGGTTTTCTCTATCTTTATGGAATGTATCGTAAGTATTAGAGGACTCTTTCTATGGGAAGTCGGCGCGGTTCTAAGGGAACTCCGGCACCTTCTATGGGAAGTCAACGCGGTTCTATGGGAAGTCAACGCAGTTCTATGGGAACTCTTGCACCTTCTATGGGAGGTTGGCGCGGTTCTATGGGAACTCTTGCACCTTCTATGGGAGGTTGGCGCGGTTCTATGGGAACTCTTGCCTCTCCTATGAGAAGTCAGCGCGGTTCTATGGGAACTCCTGCCCATTCTATGGGAAGTCAGCGCAGTTCTATGGGAACTCCAGCACCTCTATGGGAAGTTGGCGCGGTTCTATGGGAACTCTTGCCTCTCCTATGGGAAGTCAGCGCAGTTCTATGGGAACCCCTGCACCTTCTACGGGAACTCCTGCCCCTTCTATGGGAAGTCAGCGCAGTTCTATGGGAACTCTGCCCCTTCTATGGGAACTTCGGTGCCTTCTACGGGAGGTCAGTCAATCTTGGGCAATCCTTTTCACCTGTGTACTCAATACTTTTGTATGTTCATCGCGTCCACCACCAAAAAGGGGCTAACCAAATAAAGTTATTTGGTTAGCCCCTTTTTAAATTAATGGATATTACGTTTACCGAAATTTCCTCCTCGTACTTCAGCGACTTCATAAACAGTAACGAAGGATTTCGGATCAATTTCGAGAATGATTTCTTTCATCTTACTATCTTCCAATCGGTTGATAATACATGTGATTTCCTTGAACTGTTCACTGGAATACGCACCTTGAACGATGCTTATAGTCGAACTACGACCAAGGCGGTCACGTATGGTTTCCACCATTTCTTCCGGCTCGCTCGTAATGATTTTATACATTTTGGAACCGCTCAAACCTTCCTCAACGATACTGATCACTTTCGTAGCAATATAGTAAGCAATTGCGGACAGGAAAGCCCCTTGAAGGCCGAAAACAATCGAGACAATGGCAAAAACAAAAACATTCAAAAACAGGATTAAGTCGCTTGTTCCAAACGGCATTCTGCGCGAAATCAAGACAGCTAACATATCAATACCGTCAAGTGCGCCCCCGTTACGCAGCGCTATCCCCATTCCGAGACCGAGGATAATTCCACCGACTACCGTGACTAATAGCGTATCCCCTTGAATAATTGTAGGTACGTGGTGCATCATGCTCGTGCTGACTGCGAGGGTTGCAATTCCCAACACAGAGTAGAGTGCAAAGCTTTTTCCAATCTGTTTATAGCCTAAAAAGACAAAAGGAATATTTAGAATCGCGATGAGAATTCCTAATGGAAAACCGAATAATTGCGAACCAACGATGCTAAGACCTGTTACGCCTCCGTCGGATACTTTATTTGGGATGAGCACAGATTCTAATCCGTAAGCAGCAATGATTGCACCAATCATAACCATTGCACCTCTGAAAAGAACCCTTAAGATTGTTGTTTTTTGTTGTGGTTTATTCATATAGTGTATCCTCTTCTTGGTCGTTTGCTCTATTCTACACTATTCATTATTCCATTGTCAGTTCATTTCCCTTGAACGCTTTCAATGATACCTTTACAACAATAGTGAATGAGCGGAATAGTTTATCGCTCCAACTATTCTTTTGATATCAAATAATTACTCCCCGCCATTTGTTTGCACTGCTTTTTTACTTTACTTCCTTCCTTCGCTAACTCATATGTAGATTGAAAATGACTTTTGAAAATAACTGCGATTGAAATAGTCATTAAAGGAAACAATTCATCTTTTCCATGTCGATTTTTAGAACCAATCCATCCAACCTCTACATCATCCTGCGTGTAAAAGCGAGTGATCGTAGCATCGAACTGTTCAATAATTTGTTCACTATACGGAACACACTTTTCTGACGATGCAACAATAATAAAATCATCGCCTCCAATATGTCCTATGAAATCGTGGGGGGACACGATTTCCTCCAATAGATGAGCAAGATGCATGAGCACTTGATCACCGTTTTCAAAACCGTAAACATCATTGTACGGTTTGAAATTATCGAGGTCCAAATAGAGGATACCGTAACGATCCGTCGAATCAATACAGAGTTGTAGCTGTTGTTCAATCAATACATTTCCAGGCAACTCAGTTAAGGGATTCATATGTTTTGCAACATTAATTTCGATTTCCATCGACTTTTCCAGTAATTCCTTAACTGTTACAATTCCATAATACTGTCCATCTTTCGTTATCGTAATGAAATCATAAAGACGGTTCGAATCCCTCATCATTGCAAGTTTAGCAACCATATGAATTGGGGTATTCCTATCCACTTGTAAGAAATTCGTATCCATGATTTCATGTATCTTCCTTTTATTGTATAAACTATACCCATATGTACCACTAATTTTATAATGCAATTGATTTCTGGTAATCACACCAACCAATCGATTTTGATCAACAATGCAACAGCCTGGTAATGTACTATCTTGATCCATCGTTGACTTTACTTCGTCAACTAATGTTGTGACACCAAGAGTTGGCAAAGGGGTAGAAATATTGCCGACAGATGTATCCGTTTTTCGATTCAATGATATATACCGTTTACACTTGTTTTCCACTACAATGATTTCAACTAAGTCATCCCTTATCGGCAGAAGGACAGATTTAGGCTTCTGAATGAAATACCCTTGTCCATATTCGACACCTAAATCGATTAACTTGCATAATTCCTCTTTCGTTTCAATTCCCTCTGCAATAATACTTATTTGAGAAAGATCTGCAAACTCACATAAACTCTTCACAAGCGACTGTTTTATTGCATCGCTGTCTATTTGTCTTATTAACTTCATATCCAGTTTCATGAAGTGGGGATGGATATCTGTAATGATATTCAAGCCTGAATACCCTGAACCTACATCATCGATTGCGATTTGGTAAAGTTGTTCTTTGTAATGATCTACAGTTTTTTTAAAATGGAATAACTTTGAAACCGCTTCTTTCTCTGTGATTTCGAAAACGATTTTATTAGCTTCGAATTTATAACGACTTAAATATTCTCTTGTAAACCCTTGTCTGAACTTCGGGTCACTCATAATATTAGGATTTACATTTAAGAACAATTTGCCTTGCGAGTGAAGCATATGGGCAGATTCCAATGCTTTCGCACGGCATAGAAATTCCAATTCCCAAAGCTGATCATATTCCATTGCATAGGAAAATAACTTCTCAGGATTTTGCAATGGTGTATTTGAGGGACCCCGACTAAGCGCTTCATACCCTAATAGTTCTCCGTCCTTCAAAGAAATAATCGGTTGGAACACTGTTTGGATGTCCTCGTTTTTAATGGTACGGTTAAACAATTCTCTCAAATGCTCTTCCTTTAACCTGATCAACAGTATTCTCTCCATTCAATAGTTCATTACTATCATTATAGTTCAAGTGAATAGTTCTATTATCCGAGAGAAGTAAAATAATTGTAAATTCTTTGTAAAGGTAGCATTTAATATAGCGTTATATTTCATATAAAAGATCAAGCCCTGAAGTTTCTATACGTAAACTTCAGGGCTTGATTAAAAATTTCTATGGAATTAAAACACCTTAATATGATAAGCATCCAATACGAATTGCGGGATTAAAAATCTTGCGGTCATTAACGGATCCACCACCTGACTAATTTGTGCCTGTCCCACAGCACTCATCAGCATAGCTGCCTCTTCAAGGCTTAAATCCGTGTGGCGCTCAAGGAAATGGACCGCCTGCTTCGTTGACTCTTTTACAGCCTCGTCCAAAATCTCTTTTGAAACAATGAATGAAAGTCCTTCTGCATATTTAACGATTGGATGTTCAATCGTTTGTTCCTTCACAACCTCAACTTTCAGAACGGCCGAACCAGCAATCTCGACCCCCGTGCCGCTAATTTCCCCATCTCCCATTGCTCCGTGAAAATCACCTAAGGCAAGTAACGCACCATCGACAAATACCGGTAAGTATAAGACGGATCCTTCTTTGATAACGGTCGTATCCATATTCCCGCCATGCGATTCCGGCGTACCACATGGAATGTCTACATGTTCAGGTGCAACACCAATTACGCCAATCATTTTAGTGATAGGAAATGAAAGTTTATCATTAAAAACGACTTGATCATCTTTGATTTGAACAATTTTCTTCGTCATTTCAGTGAACTCATCGCCCAACATTCCGAGATCCGGCCCCGCAAGAAGTACTCCTTGGTCGTCAATATTGATCTTTTCAATCGTAACCTTCAGCGTATCCCCTTTCCTTGCCTCATTCACGTAAATAGGACCCGTTGCCGGATTGATATGATTCCAATCAATTCCCGAAATCATATCTTCTTCCCCGCGGATTTGATTGGATAAAGCATCCAACGTTTCAACTTCAATCGTTTCGCCGCTGTCAATAAAAAGAGCTGGTTTGTTATTCTTGGAAAACGCAAATATCGTATTATTTTTTGCCGATAGTTTTTTCATCAATCTCCCTACTTTCCTAAACGGTATTGTAATTCATGGCAAAACGCCAATAATATAAACGGACCTTCTAAATTCATTTCGAACTGAATGCCGGTTGTCAGCTAAACAAGTCAAAATGAGAAGTATCATTAAATTTATTCACAACGTTTTGCTGATAACTATTTTGACTCAGAACAGTAATACCACCTACAGACGAGGAGAAATATGCATTCACAATCATTTCTGGTTCGAATTTCATCCACCAAGCAAGTATGTATCCTAAAGTTCCCCCATGCGTGACAATCACGAGGTTTTTATCCTTTTCCGACTCATATATCCTATCCATGCAAGCGCAAACTCTGGTATAAAACTCTCGCCAGCTCTCGCCGTCTTGAAACTCGCGATAATCTAAATCAAAACCACTCTTCGTTCGCGGGTTTTTATTCGCTCTTGCCCAATCCTTAGTTTTACCTGCTGCGACACCTGTATTTATTTCTCGAAGTCCTTGATCATGAATGACCTCTCCCCCTAACTGCGATCCGACTATCTCCGCGGTTTGAGAGGCTCTCAATAAGTCAGATGAATACAGGTTAAAATCGTTTTTATCGACCACTTCTTTTAATTTCTTCCCAATCATTTCTGCTTGTTTTCTCCCCAATTCAGTTAAAGGAGTATCTGTCCAACCACCTGACATATTATTTACATGATGCTCCGATTGGCAATGCTGAATCAAGATTATCTCGCTCATTCCCATTTCCCCCTATAAATCATTTATCACGCCTTTTATGGAAGCCAGTTTCCATTTAATATACTTAACGGCTCACCTACATCAGAGGCGCAATACGGTTATTGGCTCGTTGTCGCAGATTTCGCCGTTGTCACGGAAGCCAAAGCTTTCATAAAACTGCTTGGCGGCGAAGTTATCAAACCCATATGGGATCCAGCAGTAACTTGCAGGCCCAGCAGGAAAGGTACGGATAAATTCCAAGATTTTTTTCATAGCTTCCCTACCGTAGCCCTGCTTCTGATATTGCTTGTCAATCATCAATCGTAAGATGCAATAGCTGTCATCTGCAATTGACGGGAGTTCATATCCGGTGATTCCATAAGTTATCATAACAAAACCGACCGGCTGCTCATCCGCGTAAATGGCGAACGGAAATGGATGTCCCCCATTGAGTGCGAGGACATAACAGGAAGCCACGCTTGAAAGATTGGACGCAACGAAGCGGCGTTGTTCTTCTGAAACTTCTAGATTAAACACAGCACGACGGTTTTCCAACGTAATTTTTCTAAGTGTTATCATACAGGACTTCACCCTTCTGAAGTTTATTTCAATTGCAATTCTAAAACTTGTAATGTCCCCATAAGGTTCTTTAATAAACCTATCCTTTAATTTTGAAGCACTACGTTGTAGGCAGTTACGTCAATGTATCTATTTTTCAACTATTACAATAATATCACACAACATAAAAAAGGTTCCTTTATTTTAGAAAGATTACTATTTATCCATTCGCTGCCCCAACCCGTATGCTAAAATAAATAAAATTGTTAGTTAAAGGAGAACCCCCCCATGCCTGTCTACAACAAACTTGTACGTGACTTGATTCCAAATGTAATAGCATTAGATGGTAAAACATGTGTCACTTATAGATTGGACGACCCGCAGTATATTACAGAAGTGAACAAAAAAATGCATGAGGAATTAGCGGAATACGAAGGAGCTATGACATCTGATGACGCTGTTGAAGAATTGGCTGATTTGTTGGAATTGATTCACTCGGCGGCGAAGTTTCACGGCGTGACGGTGGAAGAACTGGAAGCAGTTCGTGCGGAGAAAGCAGTTAGACGCGGTGGTTTTGAGGAACGGATCTTTTTGGTGGAAGTAGAAGATGAATACGTTTGAAAAAAATCCATCCTAACTGAGCTCTGACTCAAGGATGGATTTTTAGGTATGAACGTAAAGTTGACAACGATTAATGTTGGGACTAAGAATCAAAGATTTTCCTTCTTTACTATCTTCTCAAGCTCAATTTGGAACTTTTTTGTTTCTTCCGGGTTGTTTACTACTTTCTCAATATCCGTTTGTTCCACAAGGTTCCTTACTGAATAATTCAGCCGGATTAAAGCACTATTGTACTTCTCCTTGAACCATGACTCTTTACGTAGTATCTTAAATTTCTTGATAACTGTTCTATTTTTCTTAGTTGGAATTGACATTACAATTCCTTCAAGCAAACTACCAATTAATTCTGCCATTTACTTTTCCCCTCTTTACACTGACTCTCTTTATTGTAACAAGTATTAAACTAAAAAAGACACCTAATGCATTATTGGTGAAGGTAACAGATTCCGGAATAATTCTAAATTCAATGAGTACCTGACACCACATCGGTTAGGTCTATAAGTTCCTTATCGTCTGGTGGCATGAAAAAGTTTGCGGGGACAACATAATCATCTTGTAGTTCCGTAACAATCGATTGGGAAATTAAATCCCCATTTAAATAAACCTCCACTTTCATTTCCACTTTCGTCTTAACATCGATCCAATACTTGCTTACATAACTATCAGAACCACTGAATTCCCGTTCGTAATAGTAAGTGACTCTTCCGTTAAAATCAATGATTTCGGAGACTGTTAGTGTATCCACTTCCAACAGCAGTTTTGGATCCATTTCATATGTACCATCTTCACGTGGTTCATATTGGATGAAGTGACATACGGGTGATTCTTCCGAATATGTGTAAATAATTTTATCTTTATCATCAAAAACAGTAATTGAAGTTTCATTGTTTTGCGTGTAGAATTCTTTGAAATCACCGTTGGAATAATACTTAGTTATCTCCTGAACCCCGGCCATATTTTCAGCAACCATCTTAAACATATACCTGTCTTCAAACTTCGGCAGCATAATTGCATTATATAAATTAGCTCCGGTCAAGCCATCCAACGGGTCGGTTACGGTGGATTCTGGTGTTTTTTTCGTAGTTTGTGTCGTTGTGGGATCTGTGGTCTCATGATCAATAGGTAAACTTCCCGAATTACAACCAGGTATCAAAACCATTGTCATGATTAACAGTAATAGGATGAATCGTACTCTTTGCATTTTCATAAATGCACCCCTTTTTTCGAACTCTGGACTAACAAACATACTATTATTGTATGTCATGAAGGGTACCATCGTCTTAAACAATTAAGACCCTGGTATTTTGATTATACTTCCCATAGGGATACTGTGACTTCCCATAGAACGCTGCCGACTTCCCATAGACCTGCCGCGTGTTCCCATAGAACGCTGCCGACTTCCCATAGACCCGCCGCGACTTCCCATAGAACGCCGCCGACTTCCCATAGACCCGCCGCGACTTCCCATAGAACATTACCAACTTCCCGTAGACTGCTATTACCATAGATCCCCACGTATCCCCATAGAACACATCCTACCTCCCACGGCCTCACATGAAAAATCCCATAGAAAGACTCATTGAAGTTTAATTGAATAGTGTGATAAATTATATATAAGACTTTTCTGAAACTTGTACTTCAGAAAAGACCGGGTGATGTGCGGAAACACAGCACCCGGGTCCCAATATACAAATCAATTCAAAATTTGATTAGACACTAATACATTACATATAAAAATAATCCATTCTATTTGAGTATTACTCAAGGATGGATTATTTTCTGTTTTAATATAAATCTTGCATGAATGTGGACTCAATTAGATAAATGGGTATCTAAAATACCGGCCAATTTCTCTTTAACCGTTTCGGTCGTTACGATGCAGTAGGCACTTGATAACTTGGTCTTGATTTTCAACTCATACCCGCTGTTCACTTTAGGAGAGTAGCCCATAAAATAGCGAACTCTATTAAAATTAATTCCATTTAGTCCAAGCTCTTCCTTCTAAACTGCATACTTTAAAGCATTAAGTTAAGGAGGTGATTATAGTGATTAAGGTAATTGATTACCAAGCAGCACAACCCTTTCGTAGGTTTACTCCAAGTAGACCAACTACGATTCCTCGTTCACCATTAAGGCTTTCATTGGCAACTATTCGAATTAGGATTCCCAGTGGTGCAACTATTAATCGTGTAGAATTAATTGCGACAGTAGGCGTGCATGGGGTTACAGGCACATCCCAAATTTTGTTTAGAATCTTCAGGGACGGAAGAGAAATCTTCAATACCCAAGTAGGGATAGAATCTGATTCTGAATCAGAAGTAAACTATGTAGAAACATTCCAAGCAATAGATTTTAATGTTGGACAAGGTACACATGTTTATCAAGTAACTGCACAAAATTTGACTAGTGGGACAGAAGCTGCAGTTGTAGGCCCTGTTTCCTTTAGTGGCTTAGCAACTACTCATAAGGGGTAATGCTATTGTTAGGGTGTACTTGGCCTTAAAGTAGGCCAAGCACACCTTTTGATATCTTTTGTGTGATAAAATAATCCATCCTTGAGTTAGTCACTCAAGGTTGGATTATTTGTGGTTCCTATTACTTTTTCAATACCTCTAATGAATTAATATAATTAGAATTGGAAATAATGAGTAGAAAGTTAAGGAGCTGATACTCATGGTAAGTAGGTATTTTGAAGATAAAAAAGTATATTGCTATATCTGTCGCAAGATCACCTCTTTCACTCAAAAAGACTTACATAATAATAGTGGAGTCGAAAGTCATTGCAGTGAGTGCTTAGAGGTTTGGTTTGAATGGCAAAACAAAGCGGTCGAGAGAGAGATGATCAAGTGGATTAACTATAATAGCACCAAGTTTTCTCTTAAGAGATTAATGAATGCGGAAAAGTAAATGCTGTAAGTCAATAGCTGATGGGTCTTAAGTCCCTAAATGACAATATATCTCGGGAAATGATCGATATATGCTGGGAAATGATCGATATCCTTCTGAAAGTGATCGATATAACGCGGGAAATGATTGATAACCCTTAGGAAATGATCGATATAAATTTCTATATGGTGAATCGACAAGTATTTCGAATGAATCAATAATAAACTTACAATATAATGTTTGTGAGCTTCCACTCAAGGATGGATTATTAATGGTTTACACAAAAACTCCAACTGAAAAGGACCACCTAATGCGCTAACATTAGGTAGTCTGTAAATTGAGGATTATTTTATTAGCGCTTCCTAATTCATTTCAAAATCACCATCTATAAAAATAGTGTGGTGATATAGACAATCAGCGGAATGGTGATCAATGAAAACATAGTAGAATAAACGGTTGTCATAACCGCAGTCTCTTCATCATGGTCATAACGAGCAAATAAAATGGTTGCCAACATAAATGTAGGCATTGATACCTGAACTAAAGCCACAAGTTTAAGATCCTCGGTGATTGGAATCACTTGCAAGACAATAATCATCATGAGAGGGAAAACCAACAACTTCATCAGTAAAGAAATACTGATAAACCGTAGAGATATTGCCTTCTTTTTCTTTGAAAGTGTAGCTATTAATAGACCTATATATATCATGGCTAACGGAGCAGCTAAACCCGCGAATGTTGCTATTAGGTTTTTCACGAGTAAAGGAGGTTCATATCCGGTTATAGCAATGGCTATTCCAACTACGATAGCAATGATCGGTAAATTGATGATTGCTTTAAGCCCTTTTAAAGTAAATCCTCCATTTTTATTCAGCAACACAACGACCAGCGTAAAAACAATTACATCAAGCCCAGCATCAAATATCGCTGCCAATAGTCCACCCGTTGGTCCAAACAATGTTGCACAAAGAGGGATACCGATGAAACCGGTGTTGCCTAATCCCGCGAGGATAGCTATCAATTTTGCATTCATCTCACGAAAACCTAATAGAACTGCACTTATCCAGCCTAATCCGATACCTAACGCATTAAAAATTATGGACATAATAAATATAGTTAGCATTTTCGAAAGTAACAGATCGTTCATTTCAATAGAAAATATTCCATTTAAAATGATTGAAGGCAGCGCGATATTGAGAATAATAATGACTAACAATTGTTTTGATTCAACTGTAACCCTGGTTACCTTCCCGATTATCGCTCCAATACCTACAATGATTGCCATCATGCCGACTGAAGATAGAACAGTTGTAACCTCCATGGCGAACCCCCTCTTCAAGAGATATTATCACTTTTTATGTACCCTGACCAAACGCTATAAAAAGAAAAAGGAAAGCAATTTGACTTGCTTTCCCCAAGAGATTTTCCACTTCTGAAAAATTTTTAGCATATCTATTTGTTTTTTTCAGCTACTTCACATCAAGCAAATCGCTCTAAAATTTGGGAGCTTTCGGCAATGCGATCGACTACGGCATTTCCAATTTGAATCGATGCAGTTGCAGCAGGTGATGGTGCGTTGCAGACATGAAGCGAGTTTGTGCCTGCAAAGATCGCAAAATCGTCTACCATGCTTCCGTCTTGCATGAGAGCTTGCGCCCGCACTCCGGCATGTGTTGGAACGATATCTTTCTCGGTCAATTCTGGAATTAGTCGTTGTAGGCTATGCAAAAATGCCTTTTTGCTGAAGGAACGTACGTATTCTTTCATCCCTTCTTTCATATTCGGCATTGCCATCTTCCAGAAGCCCGGATAGGTCAACACTTCAGCTAAATCCTTAACATTAATATCCGTCTTGTTATATCCTTCACGTTTGAAAGCCAATACGGCGTTTGGTCCTGCATGGACGCCACCGTTTATCATTCGGGTAAAGTGTACTCCAAGGAATGGGAAATCCGGATTCGGTACAGGATATATCAAATGTTTCACGAGATGATGTTTTTCCGGTGTTAGCTCGTAATACTCACCACGGAACGGCACTATTTTCATACCTGTTTTCATGCCGGTCATTTTCGCCACACGGTCGCTTTGCAAACCGGCGCAGTTGATGAGAAAACGGGCATTTATCGTTCCACGGTTCGTCTCAATCGTGACACCATCCGTTTTCTCGACGACATTTTCCACTTTCGTTTCAAGACGGAACTCTCCGCCGCCCTCCTGAACGATATCGGCAAACTTCCGTGCAACGCCTTTGTAATCGGCGATGCCGCAGATTGGAACACGGACCGCCCCCAATCCATTAACATGGGGTTCGATTTCCTTCAACTCTTCTTTACTGATCCTCACAACGTCCAAATCGTTCTCGAGGCCTCGTTTATACAGATTCTCCATTAGCGGTATTTCTTTTTGTTCGGTAGCGACGATTACTTTTCCGCATACATCATATGCAATGCCGTGCTCCTTGCAAAACTCCACCATCGATTCGTTGCCTTCGCGTGCAAATTTCGCTTTAAAACTACCTGGCTTATAATAGATGCCGGAGTGAATAACCCCACTGTTATTTCCTGTTTGATGATGAGCCCAGTCTTTTTCCTTCTCGATCATCACAATTTTTGCACCCGGATACCTTTTTGTCAGTGCCATTCCAGTGGATAAACCTACAATTCCACCACCTACAATTGCAAAGTCATACATAATATCCCTCATTTACATTATTTTGTTATAATAAATTAAAGAACGTCTATCTTGATAAATAGGTAAAAGCAACAGCAAGCACTGTTGCTCTACCTTTACTTTATTTCGTTTCAAAACCCATGGAGATAAACTTCTCCTCCAAGTATTCGTTTAAGCCTTGATGTCCGCCTTCACGGCCCATTCCACTCTCTTTAATACCACCAAATGGAGCTTGGGCAACTGTAGGAATCGCATCATTCATACCGATAATCCCGAACTTCAGGGCTTCCGAAACTCTAATGGATCGGCTAATATTTTGTGTATAGAAGTAAGCTGCTAATCCAAACTCCGTACTATTGGCAAGCTCGATTACTTCTTCCTCTGTATCAAATGGGATGATTGGAGCTACTGGTCCAAACGTTTCCTCTTTTGTAATGATCATATCTGAATTGACTCCGCCTAAAACGGTAGGTTCGTAGAATAAACCATCAGCCAATTCCCCTTCAATTCTTTGTCCTCCGCAAAGTAGTTCCGCGCCCTTCGACAATGCATCCTGTACATGCGCTTCTGCCTTCAACAGGCCTTCATTGTTTACAAGCGGTCCTACTTGAACCGTCGGATCGACGCTATTTCCTACTTTAAGCGCTTTTACTTTCTCGACAAAAATTTGAGAGAATTTATCGATGACCGAACGATGAACATAGATCCGATTCGCACAAACGCATGTCTGTCCCGTATTTCTAAATTTACTTTGTAAAGCACCTTCAGCGGCTGCCTCTAAATCAGCATCCTCAAAAACGATAAACGGTGCATGTCCGCCAAGCTCAAGGGACAATTTCTTCAATTGTGCAGCTGATTTCGTTACAAACAATTTCCCCACTTCTGTAGATCCAGTGAAAGAGACTTTTCTAACGATAGGATTTTCAAATATCTCATCGGAAATCGGTCCGGATTGTCCTGTAACAATGCTTACAACACCTGCAGGGATACCAGCCATTTCTACTAATTTACCGAACGCTAAAGCACTAATCGGAGACTGACCCGCAGGCTTCACAATAGCCGTACATCCTGCAGCCATTGCTGGACCAACTTTTCGTGTCATCATCGCCAATGGGAAATTCCACGGAGTAATGGAAGCTACCACGCCGATAGGTTGGCGGATCACCATTATCCGTTTATTTACCGCCGAGGCCGGAATTGTTTCCCCATACACACGGCGTCCTTCTTCCGCAAACCACTCCAGGTAGCTTGCAGCAAAATTCACTTCCCCTTGAGCTTCTGTAAATGGTTTCCCCATCTCTAAACTCATGATCTCAGCCAATTCATCTTTGTATTCGTGCATTAGATGGAATAGCTTTGTAAGATATTTAGCACGATCGCCCGCAGTCAATTTCGACCAAGATTTGAGGGCTTCATCAGCCGCTGCAATTGCCTGCTTTGTTTCTTGACGGCCTCCCTTAGGAACTTCGGCTACTACTTTACCTGTCGAAGGATTCACAACAGAAAAAGTTTCACCACTCTCCGCTGCTTTCCATTCGCCGTTCACGTACATTTTTAGTTCATTCAAATCAAGTAAATTACTTATCTTCGTCATGATAAAATCTCCTTTCAGCTATGGATGATTAAACTCCTTAAGCTTTAATTCCTTTTCCGAAATCCTCGTCAATCGAAATTCTCTCATTCTTAAGTACGAACAGATAGCCGACAGAGGCAACGAGACAAATGATTACCGGAATGATCAATGCGATATCAAAGTTATTCAGCTTAGCTACTAAAACCCCTGTTGCGACTGGAGCGATCCAACCTGCGAGGTTCCCAATGAAGTTCTGTAGTCCAGCCAATTTTCCTTCCGCACCCTTTGGAGCAACATCCGACACAGTTGCCCATAGGATTCCTGCTGCTATTCCCTCACCGCCAATTGCAATCGAGATATACACAATCGCCATTACTGCGCTTTCTGCAAAGATCGTAGGAATAAGCAATAGCGGGAATAGCATACCGATTCCTAAAATAGTCTTTCTTGCTTTAATCGAATTCCAACCACGTTTGATTAAACCATCTGATAAAAAGCCGCCTAAGATGTTTCCGAAGAAGGACATGATCCAAGGAAGCATCGTGAAAAACCCGGCATTTATAAGGTTCATATCTCTTTCGGTTACGAGATAGATAGGCAACCAAGTCATCATTAAATACGTAAGGTAGTTATGTGCGAATAATCCATATAACAGTGGATATACATTTTTGAATTTCAATAATTTAAATGGCGATATATTAAGAGCAGGTGCTTTTTCTGTTTCAGATTCATCAGCCTTGATATAAGCTACCTCAGCTTCATTTGCCAAGGTGCTGTCCTTTGGCTGGTTTTTGAAATAGATCAACCAGAATGCAAGCCATATAAAACCGATTGCTCCAACTACCACAAATGCTGCTTGCCATCCCCAATTTTGAATGACCCAAGCAAGTAACGGTGTCGACATTCCAATCCCAATCGCCGTTCCGGAGTTAAAAATCCCGTTTGCGATGCCCCGTTCATGTGATGGCAGCCAATCTGATATAACACGGGTATTAGTTGGAAACGCAGGAGCTTCCCCGATTCCCATCAGAACACGAATACCGATCAACGCTCCAAGAGAGCGACCAAATCCTGTGAAAATTGTACATAAGGACCACCAAACAATAGCAATTGAATACGTCAAACGAGCCCCTAACCTGTCGACAATCATACCGACCGGGATTTGCATTAAAGCATAGGACCAGAAAAACGCTGAACCTAACAATCCAAATTGAACAGGTGTTAGTGAAAGGTCCTCCATCATTGCAGGACCCGCGACTCCAAGGATCGCTCTATCCATGTAGTTGATTGTTGTAGCTACAAAAAGAAGTGCTACGACAAGCCACCTCGCATTTGTCTTTTTCATAAATTCACCCCATTAAAGTAATTATTTCCGGACGCAGAATTAAAAGCTTGTTAAATCTCCCTCATACGCTTTTTCAATAATCATTTGGATGTCAGCAGGCTTTGTAAGTCGAGGGTTTACAAATACGTTTCCACTTCTCATGGAATCCTCCACTAATTTCGGCAATACATCCAATGTAACACCCAACTCTTTAATATTAAGAGGAATATTCATGCTTCGGTTTAGCTCGATAACCGTTTCAATCGCTTCGTTGGCTGCTTCCATTACTGATAAACCGCTTACATCACGTCCTAAAGCAATCGCGATTTCCTTATATTGCTCGGCACACGCTGGTAAGTTGAATTTCATTACGAAAGGCAATAGTGCTGCATTCGCAATTCCATGGGGTATATTGAAAACGCCTCCAAAAGTATGCGAAATGGCATGAACGTTACCTAAACGGGATTGTGAAAACGCTGCCCCTGCTAATAGAGAAGCTTCAAGCATATTTTTTCTGCTTTCCAAATCCGTTCCGACAAAGTAACAGTTTGTTAAGTTTTTGCTGATCATTTTAATCGCCTGCATCGCGAAGGCCTGGCTAATCGGATTTGCCGTCTTAGACGTATAGGATTCAATCGCATGCGTTAACGCATCCATTCCTGTCGCTGCTGTAATTCCCTGTGGGAGTCCCAACGTAAGTACAGGGTCAAGTATCGCTAAATCTGGGAATAATAACGGGCTCAGTACGCCTAATTTAAAGTGTGTCTCCTTATTCGTGACAACTGTTGAATTCGTCACTTCACTGCCTGTTCCGGAAGTAGTCGGGATTGCAATGATTGGAAGTGGAGAATTCGTAAGCTTTCCAACACCTTCATAATCAAAAATATGGCCGGAATTCGTTGCCATCGCCGCAATTCCCTTGGCTGTGTCTATACTACTACCACCGCCTACAGCAAGTACAGCTTCAAATTTATGTTCTTTCAGTAGATCTGTCCCCCGGTGAATTGTTTCAGCGGATGGGTTTGGCTCTACTTCATCGTAAATTTCATAATTCAAGTCAGCCGCAGAGATCGATTTGATAATCCCCTCTAAAAGGCCGGCATCCCTTACCCCTTTATCTGTTACGACTAATACACTTGACACCCCTAAGGTTTTAGCTAGTTCCCCTGTTTTTTCGGAAACTCCGTTACCGGATTCGACTCGTGTTGGCAAATAATATGAAAAAGACATATCGCAACTTCCTCCCAGTTTACTTTTCTATTTTTCTTATTTTTATAAATCCCTGATCACCTTTTGACAAACAGTAGATTCATCAAAATAATATACAATTTCGAATAAAATATAGCACATTGTATATTGTTTTGTAAATAACAAAAAATATAATGATTTTATACGATTCTAAAAAACCTTATTAAATCAACGTTTACGAGACTTTCAATATTGAATTGATTGAATAAATAAATTAATAAAGGTAATAAATTGTATATGAAATAAAACGAAAATACATTTTTAGTATATAGTTTTGTTGGGAATTATAGTATCTAATAGAAAAATTCACACCTGATCAATTGTTCATTCTGCTACAATAAGAGATATAGTCTATTTTTCATCTAAAAAACAACAATCCAATTGGATTTTTAAGATAGGAGCATTTCAATGATATCCGGGAAAGAAAGAGGAGAAATGACAGAGTTTGTCTACAATTTATTGAAAAAAATGATATTTGAATGGAGCCTAACACCTGGTCAAAAGATAAATATTAGCCATTTAACAAGGGAATTCAACGTAAGTGCAATCCCTTTAAGAGAGGCTTTATCTCGCCTTAGTTCCGAAAAGTTAGTGATTTTGGAACCAAATAAGGGGTATAGTGTGAGTGGGATTTTAGATGAGGAAAGCATTACAAAAATGTTGGAAGCTCGTATTTTATTAGAAACCCACGCCATTCGGAATATTATCCGTTCGAATAACTTAGGCGTAATTGAAGAATTGTCTGAACTGACAGAGCAAATGTTTTCCGTTTCAGGTTCGATCAATAAAAAAATACTTGATTTCACCCATTTAGATCAGGAATTTCATCGTTCGATTCTTAAGGCTGGCGAAAACTCTTTTCTGTTGGAAGCGTACGAGGGTATGCATTGCCATCTACATATAGGTCGTTTTTATCATATAAAAGGCGAACTGGACCAAAAGGATGCTCCGACCGAACACTTGGAAATTATCGAGGCCATACGCACAAGAGATGTTTACAAAGCCGAGCAAATCCTTACCAATCACATCCAAGACTCGACCAACCGCTTGTTAGGAAAACAGAACTAACTTCTCGATTTTGTTTATCATGATGCCGCCTTCAAACGATTGCCCTAACAATAAAAAAACGAGGAACCTATCAACGTCTCGGTTGATTTGGTTCCTCGTTTAAATTGGAAAGGCGGTGTTCATCATAAATGATCTTACAAAACACCCGCCATACCACCGTCAATATTCACAGAAGTACCAGTGACATAAGATGCGGCATCTGATACAAGGAAGGTAATCACTTTCGCTGCCTCGTCCGTATTTCCAATGCGTCCTAACGGAATTTGATGTTGTTTACTTGAATACTCTTCCCATGTTAGTTCAGGGTTCTCATTTTTCCATTTTTTCTCAATCTGTTCACTGCGAATTAAACCAATACACACGGTATTCACCCGAATATTATCTGGTCCAAGATCTTTACTCATTGCCTTTGTTAAAGCCATTCCCGCTGCTCTGCTCACTGAAGTGGGCAATGATGCTGCAGGGGGTGTCTTTCCAATAGCAGCTGTCACGTTGATGATTGCGCCCCCACCCACTTTCCGCATAAATGGCACAGCATTTCGGGAACAACGAATGGCCCCGAACAGTTTCAAGTCAAGATCTTGCTGCCAAAGTTCCGTTCCTACTTCATCAAAGGGATGGGCTTGAGAAGTACCAGCATTATTAACCAAAATATCTAAACGTCCATATTTTTTAACTGTATCCGAAACGATTCTTTCACAATCCGCTTCCTTTGTAACATCTGCTTCTATAATTAATACTTCTCTACCTGTTTGTTCAAGGATATAGGCCGCTGCCTCTTCCAATCTCTTTTCATTTCTTGCACAAATCGTTACCTCCGCGCCTTCTTTCACTAAGTAAAGAGCTGTTTCCAAGCCAATTCCCCTACTTGAACCTGTAATGAGCGCGACTTTTCCTGTTAACCCTAATTCCATTGTAATCCCCCTTCTCTGAAAAGTAGAATTGTTCATCTAATCCTATTATAGCTTTTATCCTTGGCTTGTACGAGTTTGCAGGGCTGTTATACGGGACGGAACCGGGTTCTGTTCGTTCATCTATTCTTATTTTACCGCTTGGGCATGAGTTGCATGGATTGCAGCTGATTTACCGGCTAATTTACCAAATACAGATCCTGACATTAGCCCAGATCCGCCTGGGTAGTTTTCATAGAAAATGCCACCAATCATTTCACCAGCTGCGAAAAGGCCTTGGATTTTTTCACCATTTTTGTGTAAAACTTCACCATTCGGAGTCGTGGCTATACCACCAAACGCAAACGTAATCCCGCATGTTATTGGGTATGCATAAAACGGACCTTCACTAATTGTTTGTGCCCAGTTCGATTTGGGTAGTGTAATGCCTGTTGTTCCTTTGCCATCTTTAACAGAAGGGTTAAACTCCCCGTCTTGTACAGCTGCATTGTATTCTTCAATGGTTTGTAAAAACTGCTCTTTTTGGATATCAATTTTTAAAGCGAGTTCTTCCAACGTTGCCGCCTCAAAAACAGTAGCCTCGTCTAAATTATATTCTTCACGTACGATTGGTCGAACTTTTGCGTCAAAAACTTGGTACGCCATATTTTTTGGTTGTTTCAACACTTCTTTCCCGTATTTCGCATACGTGTAGTTACGGAAATCAGCGCCTTCATCAACGAAGCGGTACCCATCTACGTTGACCATTACGGTATACGGATAGGAGTGCTTCTTGAAGATATCCCCAGGTTTTTGGAAGTCACCAACTCGTGGTGCATTTGCATCTGTTCCGATTGCGTGACATCCGTCGTATTGACCAAACTTCTGTGCACCAACCAGAGCGGCCATATCGATCCCATCACCCGTGTTAAACTCTGTTCCACGGACTAATGCCGCACCCCATTCCTCACCTAAGGCCTCTACACGTTTCTTCTTGTCAGCCTCAAAACTTCCACAAGCAAGCACAACATTTTGGCAATCAATCGTTTTTGTACCCTCTTTTGTCTTTACCTCTATCCCTGTTACCCCGTTATTTTCCGTAAGGATCTTCGAAGCTGCAGCTTCATACCAAACATCAATCCCTAATTCTTCACAGCGATTGAATAAGCTTCGCATTAAGCCAATCCCTTTATCGACTGTTTTAATCGGAAGGCCTCCCCAAAATTGAATTCTACCTTCTTTTTCAAAAGATTGATTGGCAAAGTTCAATTCGAATTCGACGCCATGGGATTTCATCCACTCAATCGTTGGGAGTGATTGCGTGACAAGTTGTTGAATCAGTTCTGGTTTACTTTGATTTTTTGAAACGCGCATAATATCATCGTAAAAGTCTTGAGGAGAATACTCCGGCATATCAATTTTATTGGTTGTTTCTTCATCTAACTCAATAAAGTTTCTCATCGCATCAAAGTTGCCATAGCCTACACGAATCGCACCATCCGTGAAGAATGAGTTCCCTCCACGTTTCTCACTTGGACCTTTTTCTAATACCAATACACGACTCCCTTGTTCCTTTGCAGAAATTGCAGCACATAAAGCTGCATTTCCAGCACCAACAATGATTACATCATACCTCGACATTGTACAGATCCCCTTTACTTCATTGATACATCAAGCATAGTTTACTTTTCGAAATAAATAAAATACAATAATTTCAAGGTTAGCTATAAATTTTTTTTATTTCAAAATAAATATCGGGGTGAAGATTTCAATGAATCTAAATGATTGTCGTCTCTTAGTCGATTTACGCAAAACCCAAAATATTACACATACAGCTGCAAATCTTTATATTTCCCAGCCAGCATTAACGTATCGTATTAAGCAATTAGAAAAAAAATATCAAGTTCCCCTTATCGTCCGGGGCTCAAAAGGGATTGAATTTACAGAAGAAGGCAGGATTTTACATGAACACGCATTAACAATTCTCCAAAATGAAGAATTAGTTATGGAGAAACTTGCGAAAGTTTCTGGTGAAATAAGAGGAACGATTAAGATCGGTGCTTCAGGGCTCTTCTCCCTCTATAAACTGCCGAAAATACTTAATGCGTTTAACAATAAGTACCCTACGATCGATATTCAATTGAAAACGGGTTGGAGTAGAGATATTAAAGAGGCACTCACTCAAGAAGAAATTCATGTAGCTATTATTCGAGGAAATTATCTCATCAACTCAGAGAAATGCTTGTTAGATAAAGAGGAGTTATATGTTGTATCTAAAACTCCATTCACAAAGGCGGACATACCAACTTTGCAATGGATTACATATGAAACGGATTTATCATTAAGCCAAATGATCGATAAATGGTGGCGAACGAATTTTGACCAACCGATTAAACCATCAATCGAAACCGACCAGGCCGCAACATGCAAAGAAATGGTCAAGTTCGGGATGGGGATTGCCGTCCTACCTGCAACAAGCATTGAAGGCGAGGATCTATATAAAATTTCGCTTAATGCGTTTGGTGACGAAAATTATTTTCGGGAGACGATTTTATACTACAACAAGTACGTCCAAGACCTTCGCCATGTGAATTTGTTTATTAATTTTATTAAAGACTGGTACCCAACAAAAGCAGATTGAAAAAAATAATCGAGTGATTTTTTCCCACTATAAACAACAACCTATTTTTTTTTTTAAAAAACCCTTATCTTTATAAAAAATTGGGGAACAATAATTTTTATTAGAATTAGCCTCGAAAGGCGGTCTTATCTATTGTGGGTAAATTAAAGAAAGCCAAGTTATGGACAAACCAATACGTAATCATTATTTTATTGTCTTTAGTCATGTTCTCTGCTTTTTATATGATTACGGCAGGTTTCCCAATTTTTGTATCAACGGTTAGTAATAATCCAGCGATTGCAGGAATTATGACCACCACTCTCATGTTGGCCTCCCTCATTACGCGCTTCTTTGCAAGTGTCATTATCCAAAAAGTGAATATGAAATTGCTCCTTATTCTTTCCATCGTTTATTTTTTGGGAACCATCGCTCTGACATTTGTAAATCAGTCCATCGGATTTTTAATTTTCATTCGTGCATTACAAGGGATTGGATTTAGTATGCTTACGATTTTAGTTTTTACGATATCGAGTAATATTGTTCCAAAATCCCGGTTAGGTGAAGGTATTGTTTATTTCGCAATGTCTACAAGCGTTGGAACGACACTCGGGCCACTCATCGCTATTGCTTATCTTGCGAGGTTTTCATTCCAGTCGATGATGATGTTGACCCTGGGCCTTATGTCTTTTTCATTACTGTGCAGTTTTTTCACGAAAAATAATAAGGTTACACAGGACAAGGAAAGTTCTAAGGCGACAACTAAAGAACCGTTCTATAAGTACATGTACGATAAACGTGTCCTTCTTCCGTGTATTTTGGTGGCGTTGAATTATGTAGCCATTGCAGGAACTGTAAACTTTATCGGGGCGTTTGGTAAAGAGATTCATGTGGGTGGTCGTATTTCTCAGTTTTTTATCGCACAAGGGATTGCTATGGTAATCGTTCGTGCATTCTCAGGTAAAATCTTCGATCGATTCGGGCACCGGATTCTTATTATTCCTGCCGCTATTTCAGGGGCTGGCGGGTTGGTTCTTTTAGGGTTCTCTAAGAACATGTTGATGGTTATTATTTCAGGGGTATTGTTCGGAATCGCTTTTGCCATCATCCATCCAACACTCCAAGCTTGGGCGTTACAGCTTGTTCCAGAAGAGAAAAAGGCAACAGCCAATTCAATGCTTCTGATCTTTATTGACGCTGGTTTGGCTCTTGGATCAGTGGGACTTGGATTCTTAGCAAAAAGTGTCGGGTACGGCATGACCTTTAGTTATTCTGCAGTTACTATGATTATTATTTTGGTGTTGTATCTACTGGGGAGCAAGAAAACGGTAGCAATGGCAGCGAATAAGGAAAAGGTATCCTAACCGTTGAACGGATAGATCTTGTCATTCCACATATCCTACTCGTGTTTAGGAGGTGAAATGTAATGGCTAACCAGCAAAATGGGGAAAATGAACAAACTAAAAGTGTCGCGGAAAACATTAAGAATACAGCTGGATCTGCATTCGAAACAACAGGAATTATTGCATTGTATACTGTAGACGCTGCTAAAAACGCCGCAAAGAAATTAACAGGAAACATAAAAAACAATCAAGATAATCAATAATGTATATTAAACGCCATTTTCTGGCGTTTTTCTTTTTATGCATTGTGGTCAATTCCTCAATGCTGGATCAGTGGGACTTGGCTTCTTAGCGAAAAGCGTTGGGTACGGCATGACCTTTAGCTATTCTGCAGCTACAATGATTATTATTTTGGTGTTGTATCTTATGGGGAGCAAGAAAACGGTGGCAATGGCAGCGAATAAGGAAAAGGTATCCTAACCGTTGAACGAATAGATCTTGTCATTCCACATATCCTACTCGTGTTTAGGAGGTGAAACGTAATGGCTAATTACAAAAATCAGAATGGTAAAAGTGTCGCAGAGGACGTGAAAAACACAGCTGGATCTGCATTTGAAACAGCTCACAATGCTTTAGAAACAACGGAAAACATTGCAATGAAGACTGTAGATGCAGCTACTGATGCCGCGAAGAAAGTTACCGAAAACATGAAAAACAAAACAAGGTAAATAATGATTATATTAAACGCCATCTTTTCTGGCGTTTTTTTGTGGAGTTAGGAACCGTCTCTTGTAAGACGGTCTTCCAAGGATTCGATTGCAAGTGTAAGTGCAGTTAAGCGACGCTCATTGAGCAGGAAAAACAGTTGGGATTTTAAAACAAGTTTATTTGCAGTATCTCCGAACGCCAAAACTTGATGTATGCTAATAAAGCATCCTATTCAGTTCCAGTTATAGGTATTTAGAATCATTTTAGATTATTCCCCATTCCTATTATCCTTTTCGCCTTTTCACATCTATATAGAGAGTGTAGGGGGAGATCATAATGATACACTACTTGAAAGAATACGCACGGTTCGCAACGATTGAAGAAATGGACGCTGCTGCCGAGCAGCATGTTATGCGCCATTGGGATGAAATGACGAAATCGGATCGCCAAGTTTTAGACACGATTCGCCGCTATTCAGTAAAATACGGGGCAGTACATTTGAAACATGCAACAATTGAAAGCATCATCGGGAAATCGAACGTGACAGTTAGACGCGCAATCCGCAAGCTGATTAGCCTTGGAATTATCGAGAAAGTCCACTACATACGCCCAGTTATGAGCGGTCTCGGCGCCAACATCTACATCATTTTACCTTTCGATGACCAGGCGAAATTGACCAATCCGGAAGATACCGACAAAGCCCATGACAACAAGGACGACGAGCAAATTCTCAGGGATGAAGCTCTTTCCTCTAAATCTATAAAATCTAAAGATCTTAACTACACGTCTCTACAAGAATCGTCAAAGTACTCCACAAGTCTGTTCAGTCGGATGAAAAACCTTCTTTCCGGCACAATTGGAGACGCAAAAAAAGCCCGTGAACTATTCGGAATCCACAAAGCCATTTCTGAAAGAATGTTAAAGTTTGAGATTTATAAAGACGATCGCCATGTATTTGAAGACCTCGCCTACCGTGCTTTGATGATTACAGTCATGGCAACGAAGAAGAAAGTAATCCGCAACTTGCCCGGGTATTTTAAAGGTGTGCTTGATAAGTTGGTTGAAGAGACGTATTTCAAGGATATGTTCATGCTGTTTGATGTGCCTATTGAAGGGTTTCGACTTTGAAAGGAAGCTATGAATAAACCAGGCACCCGTGCAATTTGAAAATGTCCGTGTGCCACGACTATTTTTGGAAATCGAACTGACAAAATTCCTTGCTCGTCTTTTGGTTATTGTTTACTTTTATTCATTTGATAGTAAGCTTCAAAAAGATCTTCTACAGGAACATTATCTATTTTCATGCCAGTCAAATCACTCTTTTGTATTTCCACGTTCCTAAGATTACTGTTACAAAATTTACTACCTTCAAGATCACATCTTTCAAATGAGATTGGAATATTTTCATCTCCAAGATTTGTATCACTGAAACGAACCCCACCTAAAGTGACAAATATCATTTCACTGTTTGAAAGATTTAAATCGGCATAGAGTGAATTTCTTAAATTTATATTTTGGAACTTTGAGTGACTCAGATTACAATTGCTAATATGACTATTCATTAAGTTGCTGTTACTGAAAGAACTTCCTTCTAAATTCACATCATAATAATCCGTATTTGCCATTTCACAATTCACGTATTGGATACTTGAAATGTTTTTATTTTCAACTAAGCTTTCTTCTGTTGGGGTTCCTATTTTCTTTTGAAAACCATATTCATCTTCAGATTCAAAGGTTGTTCTATACCCCATCTTTTCATAAAAATAATGATTGTTAATTTGTTTACTTGATGTTTCAAGGTCCCAAGTCCTTACATAAGGAAATGCTTCCTCTATAAAATTTATCGCTTTAGAACCAATCCCTTTACCTTGGTAGTTAGGGTCAACGAAAATACGGTCTATCCTCCCAAAGCTCTTACCGGAAATCGTTATAATAATTCCGCCGATAACTTCATTATCATGCAAGACTTTAAAATACTCCAATTCTCTAATCATATACTTTGTCATTTCGTTAGAAGAATATCCTGGCGGGAGAATATTGTAATCACTTACAATATCTTTCTTTGGAAGCCACTTTCTCGCTTCTTCATCAAAAGTCTTTTTCATAATTTCTGTTAGTTTTTCAGCATCCGCAATGGTTGCTTTCTCAATTGTTATAAATGACATAAAGCATCCCCCTTAGTATTACCCCTTATTTTACCATATAGGTAAAATTGTGTCTGAATTATAAATAATAAGGAAATAGTGCCAGGTTCTAAAACAATTTAAAATTCAATAAGAACCTGGTACTTCTAATCAATTATCACAACATCTAAAAATCATATTCCAATTTCACGCATTTTTACTGTAACTTCTTCGACACGGTTTTCGATATTTTTCCCATCAAACTTCGGAAGTTTTAGCTCGCTTACGATCTTGCCGTCGCGCATAAACATAATGCGTTCGGTTCTTGCAGCTACTTTTGCGTCGTGAGTTACAAGCATAACTGCAGTACCTTCTGCGGTGATATCAGAAAAAATGTCCATAATCTCTTCTGCAGATTTAGAGTTAAGCGCACCAGTAGGCTCGTCACCGAAAATGATTTTAGGGTTGTTCATAATCGCTCGGCATATCCCAGCTCGTTGAAGCTGGCCTCCCGAAACCTGTGTAATATCACGATTTTCAAGCTCCGCAATCCCTACCCTTTTCATAAGATTTCTTGCCTTCTCTGAAATTTTTACAACATTTTTTCTGTTGTCACGCATTGACGGAAGTATGATGTTATCGATTATATTTAAATTTTTCAACATAGTCGGTTGCTGAAAAACAAATCCTATTTTATTTCTACGTATATCTGACAGCTCATTCTCCGAAACCGCTGATAAATCCTCACCTTCAAAAAGAACCTTTCCACTAGTAACGCAATCCGTTCCACTTAGTGCAAACATCAACGTCGATTTCCCTGAGCCCGAAGGTCCCATAACCGAAACGAACTCACCCTCGTTTATTTCAACAGATACTCCATCGAGAACATTACGCTGTTCATCGCCCTCACCGAAAGACTTTACTATATGTTCACCGAAAATAATCTTATTCATATGCCTCCCCCTCCTACTCTTTAATATTTTCGGAAATCTTTATTTTTCCTGCGTTTGATATACCGATCATTGTTGCGATAAGAATCACGAAGATCATCAACAATGGACTAAGCACATACGCGGTAAGCGGATTGACCGTAAAGTTAAACGTCGATGCTCCAAATGAGGAGATCATCAAGCCTGCAAGCAGCTCACCAAGAGTGTTTGCGAGAAGTGTACCAAAGATTATCCCTATAAATAGCACGAAAACCGAACGAGATACATACTGCTTTTTAATATCCAAGTTTGTAAAACCGAGTGCTTTCTTGACAGCAATTGAATTTCTATCTCTTGCAACAAGCATTTTCATGAACAACAGTGTAACCAGCACCATAATAACTAGCGCAACGGCAACTGCGGCGTAGGAAGCCATTTCAACGGAACTTATTGTCGAACCAAAGGTCTGAGATACAAATTCATCAATGTTGGAAGTCTTTGCGAAATCAAATTTGTCCCCGTACTCTAATACCTTACTTTCAACAAGAGATTCATCTGAAAGTTCAACACAGACGATGGTCCACATAACTTTTGTCGAATCGTCGGAGAATACAGCCTTTGCGGTTTTTCCGCCGTTCGTAACATCGGAATATAGTCCGCTTACCGTGAGGTCCTTCTCCTTCCCACCAATCAACAGCGTTATGACATCGCCGACCTTCTTGTTCATTTCATCTGCATTTATAGCAGAAAGTGCGATTTCGTTTTCTGAAGCAGGAGCACTGCCCTCAGAATACTCTATTGGAAATACTGAATGATCACCAAGTTCAACTTTTATATTTTCCTCTATTCCGTTACCCATTTTCACTTTGAAAATCTTAGTTGTCATAACTGCATACTTTGAAACAGCACGATCGCCATCTATCGTCTTCACAATTTCATCGGTTCCCTCAGGTTTATTCGTTTGAATACGCAAATCGTAATTTCCGATTCCCATATATTGAATGAAGCTTTTTGAGGAAATCGTGTTGTACAGGTTCTGCGGAACAAGCATGATAAATGCTGACATTACAAGGACCACAAGCATTGTGGCGTATAGTTTTTTTCTTGCGAGAACATCTTTGATACCTAAAAAAACATTCGTGCTAAACAATCTGTTTTTGACTAAGGTAAAACGCTTTGCCCCTATTTTCTTGTCCTGGGAAGTGCCAAAGCGTATAGCTTCTGCGGCAGAAATTTTCCGAAAACGTTTCAGCACACCATTGACATAGCCAGTAATTGAAAGGAAAACGAGTAGTATACCGATAATTCCTAAAGCCATAGCATAAGAAGAGTTTTCGCTTTCCCCCATATATAGGCGTATATTTTCAAGAAGCACGCTTTGGAACATAAGTGAAAGAATAAACCCGATAATACTACCCACAGCCGCAATAACTGCATATTTTGCAAGATAAATCTTCTTTATGTCTGATAGGCGAAGCCCTATTGCTTTCATAACACCAATTTCACGGTAGTCGTCTTCAATTTTCGCAAGGAGCGTAAAACGTATGCTCATAAATGCGATGGTAACGACAAGTGCGCTAATCAGTAGGATCACTGCTACCATCATCCCATCTGAGATGGCGTTCATCATTTTAAAAAGCGTATATGTAACTGTTGGTCCGTTTGCTTCAAGTCCTGCGGAAGCATAAGCTGCTTCAAATTCGCCAATCACCGAAAAGTTCTTTAATCTAAACTCTATTAGATATTCGATACTTCCAAATTCCGCTATTTCTATGAAATCATCGTCGCTTACAAGAAATCGCTTTGACGCGGAGAGTGAGGAATTCATAGTCGAATCACGGAGAAATCCCGCGACAGTAAATTCCTTCCCGCTTATTATTGCCTTATCACCGATCTTTGTCGTGTTGTCCTTCAAATACGCTACAGGAACATAAAGTTCGCCGCCGGATACGTTATTGATGATGTTGCCATTAAGATCAAGGAGATAATCGAATTTCTCGTTTTGTACGCTAAGGCCGTTATCCTGAACACTATTCGCAAGTGAATTATCGCCGAAAATAAACTCAGCGCCTTCTATGCCTAGAAACTCAACTACCTGATATTCTTCGACGTTGCTATTTTGCTCTGCAAAAGATGCAAGTCGATCAGTATCAATTTCACCCAAATGCATCTGCATAAAATGCGGAGTTTTCGATTGGGTCATAAGTGTATCAAGCGCACCTGAAAGATTAACGATAAGAATAGCCGCCAACGATACAAGCATTGCCGCAACAGCAACAAATATCGTTGTTGTCAATGTAATGGCTTTGCTCTTTAAAATGTCATTACGAATTATTCTGCTATACATATGTCACCTCTGTATCTTAAGTTTTTACCCGTAAACTAATATAAACTTATCACTACAACAAAGATTTCTTATATGGCTCAAGTCTGAGATTTGGTACATCGTAAGAATGAAATTATCTATCAGTACAAGATAAATGCACTTCCCTTCAAAAACACATCAAATTAAAGACTCTGTTAAAGCACATAGTTTAACAGAGCCAAATTAAATAAGAGATGAATGTAATTCATAATTCGATTTTCACTTTAGACGAAATGCTTTCTCCGGGCACGGTTTCAATCCGAATCTATTACAGAATATCATGTGTCACACCGCTAATTGTTAAGACCTTCTAAATCTTAATAATTCTTTCACAATGCCGGCATCACAATACATCAAAAAACCCTCAGTCGACTTTTCGACTGAAGGTACATCCGTCCATGATTAGCGTGTGTAGGAAAGGACTGCATTGTGGAAGTTGCAAAGTGCTTTTACTGCCTCAACTTTTGTAGCGTACTCAAAAATCCGGAAGCTTTTCTTTTCAATACACAAAACTGATAGAAAAACTAATGAAGAGAATATATAAAAGACATAACATATTTAAATAACTAATATGTTATGTCCTTCTCTCTTATATTTCAACTTCTTTTACCAATAAAGAATTATAGACTTTTTTATGTCGGAAGTAATCTATCGTACAATTTATAGCGAAAAACAATGTCATTATCCCTACTCCAAGAAAAGCAGATCTTTCGTAAATAGTATATAGAACAATTAACACAGCGAACATGAAACTACTTATGATTATGTAAACAAGCGAGGACGACATTCTCCGTTTTTCACGTTCTCTATATGAGTCCTGGTCAGAAAAAATATCGCTTTGCGGGTTTGAAGAGGTTGTATAAAATATATGCTTAGAATACCAACTGTTTTTTGAAAGCAAAGTCCAACCGGCATCTGTAAAAATGCCTTTGTACTCCTCGTACTCGCCCTTTTTCAACTCGCGATAATCAATTTTGTAAGTTATATTTTTATGCTCCTCATATTGTATTCGTTCGAAAACATATTGACAGTCATCCATATCCTCTGAATCATAACTTTTCAGTATCCAACCTTCGTTTAACATACTTTGCAACCATAGTTCTTCCTTAGAAAAATTAGAAAACCGTTTTGTCACTTTTTTTACCGTATTATTTTTCGCCATTTTCAATCCCCCTCTGTATGATTTTTTTTGATAGATCAATCATTCGAATATATCTCTCGTATTCCGAATGAAGTACATCTTTTCCTTGTTCCGTAATACAATAGGTTTTCTTCTTACGTTGTTCCTTCTCAACTGCTAATGTTTTGATCAGCCCTTGCTTCTCTAAATTTTTTAATACTCCATAAAGAGTCCCTGGTGCAATAATATAGTTCCCTTCACTCGCATCTTCAATTTCTTTAATGACACCATAGCCATGTAGTGGTTCTTTATAAAGGGCTAATAAAATTAAATACGTAGATTCTGATAGTGGATTTATAGAAGATACCTCCCTTGATGTATCGACTCACGATATATCGATACTCATAATTTATACTATAATATATCGACTGTCAATACATTGATGCTCGATAATATTAAATTGCACAAAAAAAGAGGAACTATGCACTCATACCGAACATAGTTCCCCTTCTATTTTTATGTTTACGATGCAGTTAATAATGCGCGACGCCTTCCCTTTACCATTTTTAGATCACTCACGCATACAAAAATCTGCTTCAATACGTTCTTTCCAATTTTCTTCTATTTTACTATGTTCCCGTAAGGAACTGATTGTTTCACTGATCACATCATAGTTCAACTGTGTTCCATCACTGTCTGCATAATAATTCGTAGCCCTATCCTCTTCAATTCCGAAGAGATTTGCAGTTGCAATCGCGTCAATGTTAGCACCTAAAAATAAAAACTCCCATCCGAATTTATTCTTTTGATGCTCAATCATGTTACGTACTTTTTCATAGTTGAATTCCCGACTGGCATTTTCCATGCCATCCGTCGTAATGACGAACAGTATATTTTCCGCACGTTCTTCTTCTGCGGCAAGTTTCTGTGCATTGCTTATTTGTAAGATCGTTTTTCCGACTGCATCCAAAAGCGCAGTCGTCCCTCTTACAAAATACTCATCATCCGTCATCGGTTCAACCGTACGAAGGTTAACGCGATCATGTAGTATTTCATAGCTGTCATCAAAAAGGACAGTCGTAATCACAGCTTCCCCCTGTCCCTTTTTCTGTTTTTGCAGCATGGCATTATAACCACCGATTGTATCGGCCTCCAGACCACTCATTGAGCCGCTTCTATCTAAAATAAAAATTAGTTCAGTTAACCCTTTTTTCATATCGTTTTCCTCCCAAAATTGTTTATAGGGGAAGAATAACATTCAAAAAAGGGCATCAGGTCGCCTGCAAAGCGACACTTTTATACGCCTATCAGGTTTTGCTCAAAAGCGAACAACGCTTCATTGATCTCAAAAAGATTATAATTCTCTTCTCTGATGAAATACTCGATGATCAGGTCGAACTTGCTACTTGGCGAAAGAGCGAATCCCGCCGCTAACAATAAATCCTTCGCTTCATCTAAATTCAATTGCAAGGCGATCGCAAACGCAATTGCAGTCACTTTACTCGGTCGATAGTGGATATCATTACGGATTTTCGAAAAAAGTCTCCGATCCACATTCGCCTGTTTATAGATTTGCGCATCTGTCATCCCTTTTTCATCAATCCAACGGAGTAACCTTTGGGAAAACGTTTCATCCACTTGTCTCACAACATCTTCCAAGCTTCGGCTTTCCTCTCGAACAGTTGACTCCATTTGAAACAGTTCAGATTCAATTTCAAGTTGATGAAACACCAATTCGTCGACATAGTTATCATCGATAAATTCAGAGATGGATGACAGCAGTTTCTCCGACAGCGCCATGAAAAGTCCTCCTCTTGGTACACAAGATAAAAAGCCATCTACGACGAATTCTTCAAAATCGATTAGATGGCTTATTTCTTAATTATTTTCCCTTATTGTTCGGGTTTACGAATGACGAGTACATCACATTTTGCAGTGCGTACAATGTTTTCAGAGACACTGCCCATTACAAAACGTTCAACTGCATTTAGTCCCGTCGCACCACAGATGATTAGATCTGCATTCAGCTTGTTCGGGAGGTCTTTTGCAATCATTGCTTTTGGTGAGCCGTACTCGACAATTACATTGACGCTTTGCACACCAGCTTGTACTGCTTCCGCTTTGTAGTTATTCAGCATTTCTCCCGCATATTTATGAGCGCTTTCAGCTGCAGCACGGTCATACGTCTCAACAGAAGAATGTGATCGTGTATCGACGATATTGACTACATTCAACGTGGCATCATTTCGTTCTGCAATGGCCATTGCCTTTTTGAAAGCCCATTCCGACTCTTTTGATCCATCGACTGCGACGATTATTTGTTTATAAGTTAGTGTCATAGATTTCACTCCATTCATACTTTACTACTTCGACAGTTAAGGAGCATTTCCTCCGCCAATACCCCTTATATTTTGACATGTTTATGACAACCCTTGAGAACGGGTTTTATCCTAGGCAGCAATTTCACTTCAAACTTTCCAAATCACTCACTAACAGCTTTTTACTGTCTTCATCAATCATTTTCTCTGCACATTCATAGGCTAAATCTTTATAACTCTGGCTCTCCTCATTTCGCCCTAAGACGTTGCAAGCTCTTGCCGCAGCCTCATATCCGTATCCAATATAAAAAGGAGCAAGACTCGCCTCTTCACTCACAGCTATACAGCGTTTCGCATAATTCAACGCATTTTCTCCTTGCCCTACCACTGCATATACACGTGAAAGTTGCCAATATCCGATAGAGAGATTCGTCTCAGTACATTCTTCTGCTTGTGTCCAATGCCAGAAAGAACTATGACAAAGGTGAATCATCTGCTCTTTTTCCTCAGGTGTCCGTACTTCCTTCTCAAGAAGATCCCACACTTGATTAAAACAAGTTGCGGCTACTTGTTTATGGGATAAGGTTGGTGCTTCAGTTTCTTTCATAATAGCTCTACCTCACTTTAGTTAATGAACACTTTTCGAGCCTTTATCACAACCATTTTATCATAGTGAGATAAATATGAACATTTCACACAAAGAGTTCTTGCGACTAACCAACCTACTATTGCTCTAAGCAACCCGTTTTTCCATAAAAAAAAACACCACCCCTTCGACTTTTCGGTCGAAGGGGTAGTGTTGAAGTACTTTATATCCTAAAATTTTCAATCAAGGACTTAGTTGCCTGCGATATTTAGACACCAAGTGAAATTTTCCCAAGCGGAATACCAACCGGTGAAAATCTCGTGCGAATCATCCCAACGAACCTCAAATTTCTTATGGCCATCTATCTCAACCAAATACAACGCGAGGGTATTATCCACCTTAGAAATCGCTATTAACATGCCGTTTTGACGTTCTTCCTCAGTAAACGGTACATCTGAAACCGAACGCACTTGTGCTAGTTCAAATACTTGCTTGTTGCTGATTCTATAATTCATAATTAGCCTCCAATAAATCATTTATTCATTATATCAGTTCATCCTTCTTCTGCAAATCATAAAAGTACAGAAGTATATTACAAATACCTTTTCCTCTTTTGGTATTGAATTAGTTATAATAGAGATAGTAGAAAGAAGGTGCAAAACGATGCATCCCCCAAGTAACGAGGAATGTCCGCTATGCGGAAAAACTAACAACTGTTGTAACGGAAAAGATAAATCGCTCGGCATTTGTTGGTGTAGCCAAGAAACCTTTCCAAATGGAATTTTCGAACTGATTCCTGAAAATGATATCCGTGTGAAATGCATTTGCAAAGAATGTCTGAATCGATATAAAAGCGGTACCCTTCAATAAGGTGTCAGGCAGCCGAACTTAATAGTAACACACAAAAGGGCAATAATAAGGATGAATTTTTTTTGTACTAACAGCATTATACAGGAGGACTACAAATGAATAATAATGATATATTAATTCGATTACGATATGCTTTGGATTTTAGTAATACCGAGATGGTAGATATTTTTAAACTTGGTGGCATTGAAGTGTCAAAAGAAGATGTACTTATGCTGCTTACAAAATCAAATGAAGATGAAGCTGAAAATGAATTGCAAATGAAGTGTACGAATCAAATGTTGGATTCTTTTTTAAATGGCCTTATTATCTATAAAAGAGGCAAACAAGAGCCAAAACCGGGACAACCCCAAGCTCCATCAGCATCTATCATGACGAATGAAAATGTTAATAACTTCCTACTAAAGAAAGTGAAAATAGCACTCGCGTTAACAAGTGAGGATATGCTTGAGATTTTAGAAGATGCAGGGATCACAATATCCAAAGGCGAACTAAGCGCCGTATTGAGAAAAGAAGGGCATAAGAATTATAAACCGTGCCTGGATCGATACGCGAGGAACTTCTTAAAAGGACTGGCTATAAAATATCGGAACTAATGTAAAGTGCCTGATACTAATGCAATTTAATTGCGTTTGTACCAGGCATTTTTATGGTAATAATAGGTTCCCTACAACTTTATTTTTTTCTAATAGCTGCTTCATTTTATAATCCGCACTTAGCAGAACTTGTTTTATTTGTTTAATCTGTTCTTCTTTTTCAACTATCTGTTTGTATTTATTCTCAAATACTATTTTTACTTTCTGAAGCTTTTGGATTTCTTCTTTGGTCAGTTCTTTATTTCGATCGGTATTTTGCGACAAGTCAAAAAGCAATTTAATTTCTTGAAGTGAAAACCCGGTTAGTTTTAGTTTACGGATTGTAGCAATTATTTCGATGTCTTGCTCGCTATACACTCGGTGTTTATTTATTATTTTTGGATGTAATAAATCTATTTTTTCGTAATAACGAATGGTATCTTTACTAAGGCCAGTGCATGCTGCAAATTCGCCGATTTTCATGGTTAATCACCCATTATTTTATAAATTTATAGACCAGTAAAACAAGTATACAATGGAAAAGGAATCGTACGATATGATGAGTGTACGTAAGCCGTCCATTTGATAGTACCCCTTGAACAACCGCCAATATTTGCAACAGGACAAATGCCAGAAGTAACAATACTAGCATCCAGTCTTTGTTTGGAATAAATAACATTCCAAGAATTCCGCTTGATACGACTATAAATAAGATTGATTGTACTTGAAAACCATTTTCTTTCAGTTGATGTATACCCGCTACCCCTGTTAATACAGCGTAAAACCCTATTAATCCATACGTGAAAATCTCCACTACTAACACTCCCCATCTTTTATTGTTACTCATACTTTAAAAGATGGAGTTTACTCCATGTCAACATCTAATAATAACAGCCTAAAAGGAAAGAAGAGAGACAACCAACCACCCTATCAATATTCGGTTGCACACAATCATTCTACCATAGCAAGATTAATAAGAACATTCTATGCAATTCATTTCAGATAAGGTAATAGGCACTGGACATAAAAACCCTTTTAAAAACTTTTTCAAAACTTTTTTCAAAAAAATACACGAAGAAAGTATCCTTTCCCTCATTTCAAGTCTATATAGTATGTGAAAGGAGGGGAAAGCAGATGGCGACAATCGAATTTAGACATGCAGTTGGAAAGGTGTATTTCGATGCTGGTATGACAGAGGATGGGAAATTGATCCGAAAATCGAAATCCTACCGTAACATCGCAGAAGGGGCGACGGCTGACAACCTATACATTGCCCTTACACAATTGGCACAGCTCTCCGAATATCCATTAATCGGAGCAGAAAGACAAGAAATAGCAGACATTATGAACTAAGTGGAAAGGCAAGAAACAGCAGACATTATGACTAAGTAGAAAGGGGTGATGAGGAATGGCGAAATCATTACAATTGAACTTCACGACTGCTGCGGGAAAACAGACATCCCTAACAGTGGACGAGCCAAAAGCTGGATTAACACCAGCTGAAGTAGAAGCAGCTATGCAGGAGATTATCGCTTCGCAAGTGTTTGAAGTGGATGGCTCTTTTCTTGCAACCGTAAGAGGCGCTCGCATTATTGGACGTACTGTAGAAGAACTTGTAAAAGCGTAATGAAAAGTGGCTCCCCGGCCCCCTGGGGAGCCTTTTCATTACATTAAAAATGAAGGAGGCGGATTCAAAATGGAACAATGGTTAACTTTCATACAACAAATCGGATTTCCGATTTTTGTATCCTTTTATCTCTTGCACCGGCTTGAAACGAAACTCGAAGCCATACACAATGCGCTTGTTTCATTAAAGGTGAAGTAGTGGACGGTAGGTAATTTGGTTGTAATATCAAAAAAACTGCCCCATGAGAGGGGTATCTGCATATAATTGCTGACAATGAATAAACTAAAAAGGACCACCTATTGCGGATACAATAGACGGTCTCTAAAATCCAATAGCAGGTTCCATTCAACGGGATCAGCTAGTGGGATAAACTAATCCATCCGATATGAGCGGCCACTCAAGGATGGATTTTTTTATTGTGGAACGACAGGATTCACTTCAATTTACTCACTGTTTTTTCATTATTAAACCCTAACAAACACTCGATCATTTACCCTATTTCAAATATATAATACTGCTGTTATAGTTTCTTTCATCTAATTCTGTAACGGCAATTTTATTACCAGAAGGGCTCCATCGGATGTTAGCATTTCCGACATTCGCTGCAACTTGTACGGATTTATCAGTTACTACATCGTACAAATAGAGTCCGTTAGTGTCTACGCCGTTGATGTTAGATTTGAGTTGGTATGCGATCATCTGCTGGTTAGGAGACCAGGAAGCATCGGTCACTTCAGAACCCTCGGCGATTGTTCTTAAAACGTTTGCCTCGGCATCAGCAAGAAAAAGCCTTCTTGTGGATTCCGTTCCTTGGGTAATCAACATTTGCTTCCCATCGGGCGAGAGCGTGATTCCCTCCGCATTTTCCACCTTCAGATTCTTTTTTACTTTGGTCACGAGATCAAGCATATATAACTGGAAGGTGGGGCCATCAGTCGTTATATAATAGATTTTATCCTGTGTTTTTTTCACCGTGAACAATTGCTCCTCCTGCAGCTCGGCAATCTGAGTAAGATTCCTACTCGTATCAGCCAAATATGCACCACCGTAAAAGGAAGCACCGATTACATTTTGATCGTCAGTCCACTCGGCCGTATAAGCGATTCCAAGATTGTCCTCCGGCACGGTAGATTGTTCCACGGCGTTCATGCTCATCAGATAATAGGCGATATCTCCAATAGAGTATTCATAGTATAATAGGTGTTTTTTGTCGGGAGACAAAGTCGCCCCGCCGAGAAACATATTCTTTTGGGCTTTTACTGTTTTGTATTCTTTCGTATGCAGATTATAGAGGTATATGCTTTTAGGGTAGGATTCGGAATTCTCTAAGAGGCTCATTTTTTGAAGCTCTTCGTTTTCCTTTGAAAGGACAACAGTCTCTTCATTTAACCAATCAGTAATTTCCATTCCCTCATATTTATCGATTTTTTCAATGGAAATTGAGGGTAGGTCGGTATCAGTGGATTTGTTTCCATTAACAGTAATGCTTTCACTCGGCACTACGTTCACTGGACTATTTTCTTCCTGCCGCATGCTGCAAGCAGTAAGAGTCGATAAGACGAGCGCAGCTAATACTAAAATTTTCAACTTTTTTATGTGGATCATCCCCTTGTCTTTACTCAATCAAAAATAGCCTTCATTACAAAGTTAATTCCTTTTTCCAAGTTAACTCATTGCCTTGATCATCTTTAAATAGAAATACAACCTGGCCTTCCTGGCCCTCCATATAATCCGGATAGATGAAGCCGGAATATTGTCCGTTCCCACTAATGTAAAATCCAAATTCCCCATTAGCTCCGTTTTCAATGGCATCTTGAACCGAATCTGCAATAATAGTATGCGGGGTAATCCACTGCATTTCGGCTAGAGCGAACCCTTCTGGGACCTGTTTCACTACGAAATCAAAACTATATCCCTCCATCGGTTTTGGGGTCTGATCGATAATAATTAATATTTCATCGTCGTCGGTACTTGCTGAATCATCATCCAATGTGGTGCTGTCGTCTTGAGTACTTTCAACTGGCTGTGCGTTAACTGTATCTGTTGCGCCAGTTTGTGATTTTCCTGCACAACCGCTTATCATTAGCAGCGCGCATAGAACTGAAATGATATAGATAATCTTCTTGTTATTCATGTTGTTCTCCTCCGCTTTCATTTAAGGTAAAAGAAAATGCAACGCCTTGATAGGTATTCTCCACACCAAACTCGCTATCATGAAGTTCAAGGATATGTTTGACGATCGCGAGTCCTAAACCGGTTCCTCCAGATCTACGACCCCGGGAATCTTCAACCCGGTAGAAATGGTCCCATAACCGGCTCAAATCGTTCTCTGTAATGGCTGGTCCAGTGTTCTCGATTATTATGACTACCTCTTTAGTAGATGTCCTCTCGATACGAATGGTCACGACACTGTTCTCCTCTGCATGTCGAATGGCATTACTCAATAAGTTCAGAACAACCTGTTCAATCCTTCTTGCATCTACGTTTACGAAAAGTTCTTCTTCTTTGTAAAGCTTGTATTTAAGGTTCTTGCTCTCCAACTGATGAGATAACGAATCAACTACATGTTGAATAAGGTTTGTTATGGATACGCTTCTTAATTTTAATTGAATGACCTTGGCCTCGAATTTGGAAAGCTCCAGCATATCCATGATTAACGCATTCATCCGATCGGTTTCATTCACAATGTGGCTCAGGTAGCGGTCTCTTTTGTCGTCAGCCACCCCGTCTTGCAACCCTTCCGCGAAACCTTTCACAATGCCTAAAGGGGTTTTCAATTCATGGGAGATGTTAGCAGTCAACTCTTTACGAAGTTGCTCGGATCGCTGTTTTTCTTCTATTTCCGCATGTAGTTTACCATTACTATCGGTAAGCTCTTTCAAGGTCATTTTTAAGTTCTGAGACAACGCAATTAGATTACGCGATAGCTCACCGAATTCATCTTTCGAATGGATCTCGGGCTCCACGGCAAAGTCTAACTTGGCAAGACGTGCTGCGGCGCGGTTTAGCGTTACTAACGGACGTGATACAATTCTGGAATAAATGAAAGACAGAATAATGATGAGCACGAGAATGATTGGCGTCAAATAAACAAAATACTGCATGAGTATCTCGACTGCTTCTCCGACTGGCTGCAGGGAAGTCATGACAAATAAATAACGATCATCATTTTTATTTCCTTTTAGTGATTGAATGAGAACAGCGTATTGTACACCGCTCCAATTATCTATCCATTCCACCTGAACAGGCGAACCGTTCTGCAAACGAGACTCATATTGTTCCAAATTCGGAATCAAGTCCCGGAGCGCTTCATAGATAAGTGCATCCTGATGGAGAGGGTTATACGAGCGTTTCTCAGGAAGCAATAGATCCGTTATCTTCCCCTCAACTCGGGTCAACCCTTGACCAAGGTCTTCGGTTTCCTGCTGTATGGCAATAAGTTGCATGATGGAATCATTTTCATCCATGAAGATCCCATCGACCACAAGTGTTTCACCGATTTGAATCCCATTCGGAATAGCATCTAACGTCATCGCAGGGATCAGAATTGTAACGGCCTGACTGTCTGTTTGCAACTCTAAAAAATAAGGATCTATGTTTATCTGTTCAAACTGATTATTTAAGATTGAAGTACTTGCATCATTTTCATTCATAAATGTACCGAGCAAGCTTGAAATCTGATTTTTATTGGAATCAACCTGTTTGTATTGCTCTGCAAAGTGGTTCATGTTCTCTTCAATTGTATGGATCTTGGACATTCGGTAAAACCGCTCGAAAAACAAGCCTTCTGCAAACATTACAAAGGAAAAAACAATCATAATCAGAATAGACGTTACAACGAAAAGTTTAAGGACAACGCCATGCCTTCTCATCCTTCTATCTCGAACTTATAGCCCGCGCGAATGACAGTGCGTATATATCGGCCTTCGTCCCCAAGTTTGGCTCTTAACTTTTTGATGTGGGTGTCTACTGTCCGCAAGTCTCCAAAATAATCGTACCCCCATACCGAGTCTAAAATATATTCACGGGGCAAAACCTTACCGTTGTGCTTGATGAGAAAGAGGAGCAAATCGTATTCCTTCGGCGACAGAGAAATCGTATTTCCCGACACGGAAACTGTATGAGCCAATTTGTTCACCGTTAGATTCCCACATGTAAACAGCTCTCCTTCACGCCCGGTTGTTCCTTCCGTTCTTTTCATCAATGCGGTAGCACGAGCTACTAATACCCTCGGACTAAAGGGCTTCGTCACATATTCATCGGCACCAAGCTCGAACCCCATCAAATGATCATCGTCTTCCACTCTTGCCGTGATGATAATAATAGGTATGCTGGATTTCTCTCGAATGCGCCTGCATACCGACCACCCATCCATTTCTGGCATCATGATGTCTAGAACAATTAGGTCTATCGAATTTTGTTCGAAAATCTCAAGCGCGAGTTTTCCGTTCTCCGCTTCGTACACTTCCCATTGTTCCTTTTTAAAATAATCCGTTATAAACTCACGCATAAGCATGTCATCTTCGACTAACAATATCCTTCGTTTCATGGCCGCACGCTCCACATCTATCACATTATCTACTGATTTTTTGTGCCTTTCCTAATAAGCTCAAAATAGGTGCCACCACCGGTTATAATTAATGTATTATCATCTTTTATGAAGAATGTAGCAACATGGCCATTTGAATCTGAAACATTAATTTCTGTAATAGGTGCTTTAATTCCTAAAAGATCAAAAGGGATACGATTTTGTTCTACGAAATCACTTTCTGAAATAATCGTTTCGGTGTAAATAGGATTGATAGCCACCTTTTCTATGGCTGAGGGTTGATCTCCAAAATAACTTGCTTTAATAGCTGTAAAGATTAAAGTTTTCCCTATTAAACTCTCTGCATCTTCACGACTATATGTGCCTATTCCATAAGCTTGCACCTGATTAATAATCCATTCACCAAAGTATGGCTCTGAAGCACCTTGATCAGGCTCAGTGACAACATTAGGATTAACTACCTCTTTAGGTTCAGTATCATTTTTTGCTTCGTCGTTTGTCGCAAAACTGCATCCAGTTAAGCCGATTATACCAATAAAAACCATTCCTATTATTGACAATAAGGTACTCTTCTTATTTTTTATCTTATTCATTATTATCTCCTACTAAAATTGTTTTAACTGAGTAAAATACAAATCACTAATTGGAGCTACTATGATTTTTGTTCCTTCCTCCTCGTCTATCTAATTTCAAGTTAGAGACTTAAATAGACTGAGTCCATATCTCGACTAACTACGCTTCTAAATTTAGTATAAAGTACGCCTGTGTACATCGTGTGTACGTTGTATGGATTTCAGAAGAACTTTATACACAATAAAATATGACAGCAGAAATCGTTGATCAACGCTGATCAACTGAAAGAAAGTAGCTAACGTGATATCAAAATAAATCGTAGGTGCATAGCTGTCGTTTCCATCGGTTATATTTAAGGGATTTCAGAAATATATTTTAATAGCGCAGAGGACCAGGTCCCCCAGCCCGATGTTTTCTGTCCAAGGATTTCCGAGTTGTTACAAGACTACCAAATCGAAAAGGAGTGAAAATATTGAGGAAGACAGTGAAACCATCTCTTGGCTATTCAATCATGCTTGTTCTTCTTGCAGTTTTAATGATCAGCGTCGGGATGATTGCCTTTAAAGCATCTATCCAGATCATGATGTTTATTACGATGCTTTCGATCATCCCGTTCGTTATGCGCTTGGGATACAACTATAAGCAAGTTGAAGAATTCATGTTTTCAATGATGGGAAAGGTAATGAATCCTATTCTGATCATCATGGCTGTCGGGGCTCTAATTGGCGCATGGATTTTAGCGGGTACAGTCCCGACAATGATTTTCTACGGTTTAAAGTTGGTCTCGCCTGAATTTTTCTTGCTCACTTCCCTCCTCTTTTGTTCAATTGTCTCATTGGGTACAGGAACTTCCTTCGGCACAATGGGCACTGCAGGGCTTGCTTTAATAGGGATGGGCCATGTATTAGGCGTTCCCCCGGGAATGACAGCGGGTGCAATCATAAGCGGTGCTTATTTCGGGGATAAAATGTCACCCCTGTCAGACTCTACGAATATTGTGGCCGCAATGTCCGGTAGCGATTTATTTAAACATATTAAACACATGCTGTGGACCACGGTACCTGCCTATATTCTGACAGCGATTATTTTTGGGGTGATTGACTTCACCCGTGACGGTTCCGCGAACAGTTCCGACATTGACGCCATCTTAGGTTACCTGAGTGAAGGGTTTAACTTAGGTTTTGTTCCTTTAATTCCTATCCTTGTTTTAATCGTTCTGCTTGTTCTAAAAAAGCCTGCCGTAACTTCAATTTTTGTTGCAGCACTTACAGGCGGATTTATTGCTATTGTCTATCAAGGGAATACAATCTCCACCGCTTTAAATACACTTTATACTGGATATCGTTTTGAGTCGGGAATTGCTGCGATGGATTCTTTGCTGCAAAGGGGCGGCGTCTCCAGCATGTTAGGAATCGTAGCATTATTTCTCCTTGCACTGGGCTTAGGGGGGCTTCTTCAGGGCTCGGGCGCACTGAATACAATACTTGATGCGTTTGCAAGTCGCATTAAATCTGTCGGCGGATTAATCGCCACCACAGTAATCGTAAGTTATATCACTGTCGGTGCGAGCGGTGTTATTAGCTTTGCAGCCGCAATCACCGGTACTTTAATGAAACCTCTGTATAAGCAGTTTGGCGTAAGACCCGAAAACCTCTCGCGAACGATTGAAGATACCGCAACGCAAAGTGCGGCATTATTTCCTTGGAGCATTAATTCTATATTTGCAGCTGCAACACTCGGAGTAAGTCCGGCAGCTTTCATTCCCTTCTGTTTCTTGGCATTCATTACTCCAGTATTCACACTCATTTACGGATTTACAGGTTTTACTATAACGAGGATCGATTCTGAAGAAATTGACATGGAATAAGTTTGAATTCGAGGATGCTGCAGTGCCCCAATATAAGATTGAAAGCATATGCCCGGCTATGGGCATATGCTTTTTCATCGTGTCTATCAAGGCTGAAGCAATTTGTCACTTATAGGGCAGCGATACGCTCACGATCGATTGCTGTTAGTTCGAAGTCAAAAATATTTAGGCTTTGTGCTTGGCGATCTTTATTATGAGACTTAGGAATGACGATCACATCACGTTCAATTTGGTAACGTAAAACAACTTGTGCGTATGTCTTTCCGTATTGGTTACCGATTTCTTCTAAAACCTGCCTAACCGTTTCATCGATACCGCGTAGTGGAGACCATGCGACAGTTGCAATATCATTACTTTTATTATAAGCAATTAATTCTTCATTCCAATTTCCGACTTGGGATTTAATTTGGTTAACAGCCGGTTTAATGTTGCCATTTTCAAGAATTATATCAAGATGTTCTTTTTCAAAGTTGGAAACACCAATTGACTTAAACACACCGCGGTTATGGTAGTCTTCGAGGATACTCCAAGCCTCCAAAATTTCAGCATGATTATCCCATGGTTTATGGATAAGGAATAAATCGATATAGTCAGTTTGTAATTTCTCTAAGCTTTTTTCAATTTCAGCATGTGCCCAGTCTGCACCACCGAAACCTTGAAATGTATTTAACTTCGTAGTGATAAAGAAATCTTCACGTGGTAGATAGGATTTTTTTAACCCATTTCCAACAACTTCTTCATTTACATATAATTGAGCAGAGTCAAAATGACGGTAGCCATTTTCAATTGCCCAGTCGATTTCTTGAGTATCTCCTCTTAAGGCACCTGAATATTGGTTTCCCTCTTTACCATACGTATTTGTACCACTACCGACGATTGGAATTTCAACTGCATTCGTTAATTTAATATACTTCATCTTAATCCCTCCTATGCTGTATTTTACCTTACCTTTGCTAAAGAATGGAATTTATACGACCAAGTTTACAAATGCAGTTTAGAATCCCCTATATAGGTAATGATTACTGTGCAGCAGATGCTACTACGATAAGAAGGTGCATAACCAATGGCCAATCAAAGAGAAGACATCATTATGTATTTTCAAAAACTAGACCGCAGCTTCTTCATGGATGAGCTTAAAGAATTCGCCTATATGGACGAAGCCATTCCAATTGGGTATGAACAAACCATTTCCCAGCCTTCCCTCGTCCTCGAAATGACATTGGCAATCGATTTGCAACCTAATTTAAAAGTGCTCGAAATTGGAACGGGCTCTGGCTTCCAAACCGCCCTACTCGCCGCCTTTTCGAGCGCTGTCTATACAATTGAACGAATTGCCGCCCTGCATGAACGGGCAAAAGAACGATTGGAAAAAGCCGGTTTCGCTAACATCCACTTCAAGTTGGATGACGGCAGCACCGGTTGGGAGGAATACGCTCCATACGACCGTATTATGGTAACAGCTGCTGCTGCCCAATTGCCTAACGAGCTTGTGGACCAGTTAACATTTGGAGGGAAAATGATTATCCCTGTTGGGACACCCCTTCTACAGGAACTCTTGCTGTTGGAGAAAAACGAGGATGGAGAAATTAATACGACCGTGTTGGATGGAGTGCGGTTTGTGCCTTTGAAGGGAAAGTATCAATGACGTTAGAATTTTATTCGTCACCTTTTGCACAACTAGACGAAATTGACGATACTCATGATAAAAAGCCATCTTTGCCGATTGGGAAAGGTTATGGAAATTGATTGGTCCATTGTACAAACTTATATGATTGCTGTGCATAAAGAGACTGGGAAGACGCTTTCCGAATTGCGGGAAGAGTATCTGAAGAGGGAGGAGGAAGAGAGTTCTCTCATAATTGATTAATCTTCAGCTGAATTTCAGCATCACAAAACGATCTTATTAATTGGTATAAGTAATTACATGAAATATTCGTTCGCTTGTGATAAACTAAGCATATAATAAGAAGAGACCAGATGCTGGAACATCTGGTCAGTGCAACGGACATACCGCAAGATGAGCGGTTGACCAGTATCGAAATAAAGTGTTACAAAGAGTAATCACCCTGCTTTCTTGGTCGTTAGCGGTGGGTGGTTACTTTTTTCTATTGGTGTATAGAGCAATCATCGCTACAACTGTTGCTACCGCTGTTGCGAGAAATATTCCAAATTGGAACATCATGTTAATTGCTTCGTATGTCACCATATAAACACCCCCTTTCCAGGGAGTGCCAACCGTCCATCCGCTATATGCCGTTGCTCCTATTATTCTACCATATTAGTATTTAATTATCGATTGAACATTATGAAATCTTTTAAAAGTCGGCAGTCTATAAAAGGCAAAGAAAAGAGTCAGAAGCACTAAGCCCCCCACCCCTAATCATCACGCCATATCCTCAAATGCCTCAGGATAATCAATCGTTCCAAAAACTTCTCCAGTACTTTGATCCACCGTCTCAATTGTCATATTCAGCTTCTCTGCATCCACACCATCATATACCTGATAGAACATCCCTGACATCGCAAGACCCATAGTGAAGGGTACCAGGTTCTAAAACAATTTGAAATTCAATGAGAACCTGAAATGTTTTATTTCCCTTTTTCCTTCCAATTTATTGAACTAAACTGTCCCATATGTTGAATTATAATGTACCAGTTAATTCATATATAATAAGTTTAAAATAGTAGCATTTTTTGTCTCGTCGATATTAGTGCCTTATTTGTTCTTAATTAATTCTTCAATTAGGATTCCATTAATCTTTAATCCAGTAATATCACAATCAATAATCTCCATGTGTGATAAATTACAGTTTTTAAATTGTCCTTTTGTAAGGTCACTATTTAGAAAGCTAATTGGTTTATATTGCCCGTCTGGATTAAAATTCCCTTCACCCTCAACCGGAAAAACTATATTATGAAATTCCGTCCCAAATAAATGAACATGATCTATAAATGCATTACTAAAGTTTGCATGCTGAATTCCTACCCCAGATAGATTAGCGTTAGATATTTTACTGTCACCCAAATTTACATCATTAATAGCCATTTTACTCATATTTACGTTATTAATTTTTGTATTAGCCAAACTTACATTGTCAATTTCAAGCTTCTCAGCTTTAACTTCTTGCCACTTTGAACCAGAAATATCAGCCTTTTTTAAATCAAAGTTTTTAACATTCAACATTTCAACAATCCCCCTAAATTCACTTCTTTTTCCCTTAAACAAATTCTATATTCTATCTGTTGAACCTCTCGCCACTTAACAAACTTGCAGTTTGTTTGAAGTGGGAGATTCCTAAGAACACTGACGTA